>NZ_JBICKP010000076.1:0-17600 GCF_043104335.1 Pseudomonas sp. WSY_20 | reverse complement strand
CTGAAGTCGCGAAGATCAAAAGCCAGATCAAAAGCCAAAGCAAGAGCAAGAGCAAGAGCAAGAGCAAGAGCAAGAGCAAGAGCAAGAGCAAGAGCAAGAGCAAGAGCAAGAGCAAGAGCAAGAGCAAGAGCAAGAGCAGGAATTAGCTATATATGTTGAGCTGGAGTTTAAAGAAGTTTGCGATGCGCTCAGTAGCTGCTGCCTCGTACCTATTTATTACAGTGAATCTTTTAATGTGTATATGTTTAAAGCTCCCTCTGTAGGAGCGGGCTTGTCCCGCGATGGAGTGCGAAGCGCTCCCCTATAGCGTTATCGAGGTTCCAAGGCATCATAATTTTCAACGTTACTCCTGCATTGCAGTAAACATGCCGCCGAATCTACTCGCACTGCTCAAACTCGCGCTTATACCTTCAAATGCAAGCACCGGCCGGCGGATCGTAAGCAGCGAATGCCAACGCCACCCCATTTTGCTGTTGCTCAAGGCGACGCTGCGCCTTAGACTGCCGCCCCTTGTTAAAGAGTGCCGACTGGCGCTCGAAAAATTTCCGCTGCCGATGCCAAAGCATCAGCGGCAAACGAATCGCCCAAATGCACCTATTTTCATAGAGAAATCGATGACCAAGGAACAGTTGCTGGCCATGCCGGCCGATGACTACATGAACGCTGAACAGCTGAGCTTCTTCACTCAGCTGCTGCAAGCGATGAAAGTCGAGACCCATGAACGCATCGAGCTGAGCCGTGCCACCATCGAAGGCCTGGATACCCCCTCGGATCCTGCCGATGTGGCATCGGTCGAAGAAGAGCGTAGCTGGCTGGTGAATGCCATCGATCGCGATCAGCGCCTGCTTCCGCAACTGGAGATGGCGCTTGACCGTATTGCCGACGAGAGCTTCGGCTGGTGCGACGACAGCGGTGAACCAATTGGTCTTAAGCGCTTGCTGATCAGTCCAACCACCAAGTACTGCATCGAAGCACAAGAGCGCCACGAGCAGCTTGATCGCCATCAGCGTCAGGCCTGAGCCGGTCAGGTTGCCAAGCCCCATGGAGCGATTCGTGGGGCTTTTTGCATTTCGCAAATCAAGCCGCAACGACCCATGCAATTTGCCCGGAGCAGTTGCGCAATAACCGGCAAGCCTGTTAAAACAGGGCGTCTCTCATGGATTTCACTGTCTTCGGATATCCCCACCGACAACAGTGTGCGAGTCGCCATCAGGCGCCAAGACCACGCACCCATCCGGAATCGCATTTTCATGGACGTGCAATGTCAGACGTTACGCCGGTAGCGCTTGGGCATTGCCCAAGGGTATGCAAGCGACAGCAACGCCGGCCGTTAGAGTAAAAAATCCTGCACGCTGCATCGTCAGCGGGCACAGACATGTCGCCCAGCGTTTTATTAATCTCATTGCCTATCGATTTGAAATGGCCGTGCTTCGCGAGCTCCTGCGAGGGCGGGTTGTAAACGGTTGAGGATTACTTCATTGGCAGTCAGCACTCTTGATACACACGCGTTATTCGCCCTTGGCGATTTGCGCGGGAAACTGGCCCAGTTGTTCCAGGGTCGATTCGTCTATGTCACTGAGCAAAACCCTGATGGCCTCTACATGGCCGAGATCGACACGCAAAATGCGCTGGTGGTCGATGACAAGCAGCGCCTTGAATTGAAAGTCGGCGACCATTTTCGTGCCGCCGTGCTGCCCAGCCGCGAAGGCGGCAAGCTGGAAATGCGTTTTCGCGATATCAAGCTCAATGTCTACGGCGTTGGCGACTACGCGTTCGTATCGGTTCCGGAAGGCGAGGGGATCGTATTGCGGGAAGGCCATGGCGTGATGCTGGTGTTTGCCGCCGAGCAGCAAGTTCAGGAAGGGCTAGGCAAGCTGTTGAAGGCTGTAACCGGCAAGGTTGCGAAATGGCGCAAGGGTGAGCTGACGACGTTCAAGGCAAGCGAGTGACGCTGCCAGAGCAAGCGCCTGGATCACGGGAACACTATCACCGTGAGCACCAGGCGCGCGCCATGGCCGAGGCGCAGCGGCTGCTCGCAGCACGTGAAGCGGTGGGCGGGCGATGGTTGGATTGGGTAGCCGCCGAGTTGTATACCCAGGGCCCGCCCCATTACGTAGCCATGGTCAGGCGAGCACTGCAGCGGCTGAGTAAGCAGCCAGGCTAAGCGCGGTCAGTTACCACGATCCAGGCCGCTGCTGACCTCCTCGGGTACCGGCTCTTTGGCCTGACGCTTGCGAAACAGCCCTGCGCGGGCCAGTAACAAGGTAGTCACTGGCACCGTGATCGATAGCAGCACGGGAATCAGCCATGCATGCAGCACCAGCGATTCCTTCAACCACGAAAAATAGATAATCGAGCCAAGCGCGACGCACCAGGCGCCTATGGTCGAGGCCAGTGCCGGGGGATGCATGCGTTGGAAATAGTCTTTCAGGCGCAGTAGGCCAATCGCACCGATCAGCGCAAAAAGGCTGCCAGCTACCAGCAGTATGGCTGTGATCATTTCGAGCCAGAACGGTAGATTGAGTGTCTCGGTCATTCGATCACCTCTCCACGCAGCAGGAACTTGGCCAAGGCGAAGGAGCCCACGAAGCCAAACAACGCAATGAGCAACGCCCCTTCGAAATACGTGTCACTGGCATACCTGATGCCCAGCACCAGCATGGTCAGCATTGCTAGAATGTACAGGTAATCTAGAGCCAAAACCCTGTCTTGAGCCGAAGGCCCTCGGAATAGCCGAAGCAGGGTTAGGCACATAGCCAGCGCAAAGATGAACAAGCTGACAAGAACAGCGTTGGCGAGCAGTCCACTCATTGAAAAATCTCCATCAAGGGACGCTCATAGACGTCCTTGAAATGCTGGACGAACGCCGCTTCATCATCCAGATCGAATACGTGCAGCAGTAGCACGCTACGGTCCAGGGCCAGTTCCGACCAGATGGTTCCAGGGATCACCGTCGTGATCATGGACAGCGCTGCAAGCCCATGGGGTTCACGCAGGTCCAGGGGGATATGAACGAAGACTGAGCGTGGCGGCCGCGCCCCAGCACCCAGCACGCCGCGAGCGACCTGCAAGTTGGACAGGATGACGTCTACGCCAACCCGGCCTATCAGCTTGACGATGACCAGGGGGCGTCGGACATGGGCATGTTGCGGCCGCAAGGGTGCCATCAGCAGCGGAGCCAGTATCCCTAGTACGGCGGCGAGGATGAGGTTACCCGGACTCAGCGACAGGTTGAGCAACAGCCACAGGCCGAACAGGCATGCCGATAGCAGAGGAGCGGGAAATAGTCGGCTCATGGCTGCCCCTGAACGTCGAGCGAGGTAGGACCAGGTTTTGGCTGCGCTGCCATGACTGCATCGATGTAGGCATCAGGCGCCTGAAGGCTGGCAGCTGTGTCCAGGCTGTAGCGCAGCAGCGGCTCGGCCTTGAAGCTGAGCAGCATGCACAGGCCCAGCAGGATCACGATCGGAAGGCATTCAAAACGCCTGAGCACCGGAGAGGGTCGCTCTTCGGGTTTCCAGAAACGTTGGATGCCAACGCGTCCGAATGCGATCAGCGATGCCATTCCCGACAGTACAAGCAGGGCCACAAGGCCCCAGCCAGCGGCACCGAGGGTGTATTGGCTCGGAACGCCCAGGCCGTTGGGGTTGAACAAGGCACTGATGAGGTTGAGCTTGGCGACGAAGCCTGAAAGGGGTGGCATGCCGATGATCAACAAGGCGCAGGCGATGAAGCTCAAGCCCAGGAATGCCATGGTCCAGGGAATGACCTGACCGATGACGGCCTTCTGGTCATCATCGAGGTTGATCCCTTTTGGAGGGTGAAGTGATTCCAGTAAGGCCGGCATGGCGTCTTCTTCCTCGTCCAATGGCAACTCATTGGCAGATCGCGAGCGCTCGATGAGTTCGGCCAACAGGAACAATGCGCACAAGGCCAGGGTAGAATTCACGAGGTAGAACAGCGCGGCTCCAGTCAATGCCAATTGCGCAAAGCCCACCGCCCCCAGCAAGGTGCCAGCCGATACCAGGATACTCAACGCCGCCATGCGTTCCAGGCGCTGCGCTGCCAGGATCGACACCGCCGCCATGGCCAGGGTCGCCAAGCCTCCGTAGACCAGCCAATCTCCCCCGAAGTGTGCCGATGCCCCTGCTTGCCCGGAGAAGAGCAGCGTCCACACCCGCAGCACCGCATACAGCCCCACCTTGGTCATGATTGCAAAGAGGGCAGCCACGGGCGCGCTGGCAGACGCATAGGCTGGTACCAGCCAGAAGTTCAGGGGCCAGATGCCCGCTTTGACCAGGAACGCCATGGCCAGAATCGCTGCGCCTGCATGCAGCAGGCCGCGGTCGGCCTCGGGTACCAGCGGAATCTTCAGGGCAAGGTCCGCAAGATTCAGCGTACCCGTCACGCCATACAGCATTGCCGCGCCAATCAGGAACAACGAGGAGGCGAAAAGGTTGACGGCGATGTAGTGCAGGCCGGCTCGCACACGTGCGCGGCCGGATCCGTGCAGCAGAAGGCCGTATGAAGCTGCCAACAGTACTTCGAAGAACACGAACAGATTGAACAGGTCTGCCGTCAGGAATGCGCCGTACAGGCCCATCAGCTGAATCTGGAACAGCGCATGAAAACTTGCACCGGCGCCATCCCAGCGTGCCCGTGCGAACAGCAGGGCGCTTAGCCCGATGACGCCGGTCAGGGTCAGCATCAGCGCCGACAGGTGGTCCACCACCAGCACGATGCCAAACGGGGCTGGCCAGTTGCCCGGCAGGTAGACGCCGATCGATTCTGCCTGGCCCTGGGTACGGACCCAAAGCAGCAGGCTGATGGCAATGCCAAGACCGGCGAAGGTCGACAGCAGGTTCAGCCGTGCCTTGATCAATCGACGCTTTTCGCCCAGCAGCAACATGACTGCCGCTGTAATCAACGGCAGCAGGATAGGGGCAACGATCAGTTGGCTCATGCCGCTCATTCCTCACGCTCCCGGCCATCTACGTGGTCGGTACCGGTCAGGCCGCGCGATGCCAGCAGTACCACGAGAAACAGGGCGGTCATGGCGAAGCTGATGACGATTGCCGTGAGTACCAAGGCCTGTGGCAGCGGATCGGTGTAGTGCAACAGGTCCTGGGTAACGCCTTCCTTGATGATGGGCTCCTTGCCGATGAACAGGCTGCCCATGCTGAAAATGAAAAGGTTGACCCCATAGGAAAGCAGGCACAAGCCCATGATCACCTGGTATGTGCGCGGGCGCAGCACCAACCAGACTCCGGAGGCGGCAAGCACGCCAATGGCCACTGCGATCACTTCTTCCATCAGGCGGCTCCTGCTTTACGGGTCTTGCCTGGACTGGCCGGGCGATAGGCACGTACCGACTGGTGGGCCAGGGCCGTGAGTATCAAAAGGGTCGATCCGACGACCACGGTGAACACACCGACGTCGAAGAACAATGCGCTTGCCAGATGGATGTCTCCGAGCAGAGGAAGATGCAGGTGCGCCGTATGGGTGGTCAGGAACGGGTAACCGAGCACGATAGCGCCGCCACCGGTCAAGGTTGCACAGAGCAGACCAGTGCCCATCCAGCGCAAGGGCCGCAAGCGCATTTGCGCTTCTACCCACTGGGTGCCTGCGACCATGTATTGCAGAATGAACGCCACCGAAGTCACCAACCCGGCGACGAATCCGCCGCCCGGCTGATTATGACCACGCATGAACAGGTACATCGATACCAGCAGCGCGATGGGCAGCAACAGGCGCACCAGCACGGCGGGCACCATCATGAAGCCCAGAGCGGTATCGGCAGCGTGGCGCGGGTTGATCAGGTCGGTGACGACATCAGGTGCCAGTTGGCGCTGCTGGGTCGGCAATTGCATGCTTTCCTTGGGTGGGCGGAAGCGACGCAGAAGCGCGAAAACGGTCAACCCCACCGCGACCAGCACGGTGATTTCGCCCAGGGTATCGAAGCCGCGGAAATCCACCAGCATCACGTTGACCACATTGGTGCCACCACCTTGGGGCAGCGCACGGCTCAGGTAGAACGAAGAGATGTCATTAGGCGTAGGGCGGGTCAGCATGGCGTAGGACAGCACGGCCATGCCGGCACCCACCAGCACCGCCAGTAGCAGGTCGCGCAGGCGACGCACGCGGGCGCGGTCGAACCTGCCAGGCAGAGGGGATACACCCTCGATACGACGTGGAAGCCAACGCAGGCCAAGAAGGATCAGGACAGTGGTCACCACTTCGACGACCAACTGGGTCAGGGCAAGATCAGGTGCGGAAAACCACACAAACGTGATACAGGTCATCAAGCCGCACACACTGACCATGGTCAGGGCCGCCAGGCGGTGGTACTTGGCTTGGTAGGCCGCGCCGATCGCGCAGGCAATGGCGATCATCCAGAGTGCGACGAACACCCCTGAACCTGGGATCTTCGGCCGCTCGCCCCAAGTCAGGCCACTGTGGAGCATGGGTGTCAGGCCCGCGAGGAAGGCGGCCACCACCAGCATGAACAACTGCGCCTGCAGGCGCCGGCTGGTAAGCAGGTGCTCGATACGTCGCGCCATCAGCATCAACTGCACCTGGCCATACTCAAAGAGACGCTTGCCATCGAATCGGCCCATCACGGGAGGGCAGGGGAAGCGGCCACGTCGCAGTTGCTTGCGCAACAGCAGGTACAGGACCACGCCACCACTCATGGCCACCAGGCTCATGATCAAGGGCGCATTCCAGCCGTGCCAGATGGCCAGGCTGTACTCGGGTAGCGTACCCCCTACCACCGGCAGTGCCGCAGCGGCTAGCAAGGGGCCTACGGACTGGGCGGGGAAAATGCCGACCACCAGGCATGTCAGCACCAGCAGCTCGACCGGCGCGCGCATCCAGCGCGGGGGTTCGTGGGGTGTATGCGGCAGGTCCTGGGCAGTGGGGCCGAAAAACACATCGACCGTGAAGCGCAGCGCATAGGCCACGCTGAATGTGCCGGCCAGGGTGGCGATCACCGGAAGCATGGCCTCGACCCAGGCGCTGGAGGTGATGAACACGGTTTCGGCGAAGAACATTTCCTTGGACAGGAAGCCGTTCATTAGCGGCACCCCCGCCATGGAGGCGCTGGCGACCATGGCTAGGGTGGCCGTGTAGGGAACCAGTCGGACCAAGCCGCTCAGGCGCCGGATGTCACGCGTACCACTTTCGTGGTCGATAATGCCGGCGGCCATGAACAGCGATGCCTTGAAGGTCGCGTGATTGAGAATGTGAAAGACCGCCGCCACGGCGGCCAACGAGCTGTTCAGCCCCAACAACAGCGTGATGAGGCCCAGGTGGCTGATAGTCGAATAGGCCAGAAGGCCCTTGAGGTCATTCTGGAACATCGCTGCGAAGGCACCGAGCAGTAGCGTCAGCGCGCCAGCACCACCGACTATCCAGAACCATTCGTCGGTGCCCGACAGCACTGGCCATAGGCGCGCCAGCAAAAATACGCCGGCCTTGACCATGGTTGCCGAGTGCAGGTACGCCGACACCGGCGTGGGCGCCGCCATGGCATGGGGCAGCCAGAAGTGGAAGGGAAATTGCGCGCTCTTGCTCAGGGCGCCGATCAGGATAAGCGGCAACAGCACTGGGTAAAGTGCGTGCTGGCGTATGGTGTCACCTGCAGCCAGGACCTTGTCCAGGTCGTAGCTGCCCACCACATGGCCGAGCAGCAGCGCCCCTACCAGCAGGCACAAGCCACCGGCACCAGTGACCATCAGCGCCATGTAGGCGCCACGGCGCGCGTCGGCCCGGTGATGCCAGTAGCCAATCAAGAGGAAGGAGAAGAGGCTGGTGAGCTCCCAGAAAAACACCAGTTGCAGAACGTTGCCCGACAACACCAGCCCGAGCATGGCGCCCATGAATGCAAGGAAGAAGGCAAAGAATCGCGGCACTGGGTCTTGTGGCGACATGTAGTAGCGCGCGTACAGAGACACCAACGTACCGATGCCCAGCACCAGCAGTGAGAACAGCCAGGCAAAGCCGTCCATGCGCAGTACGAAGTTGAGCCCAAGGCTAGGTAGCCACAGGAATTCTTCACGAATGACCCCACCGTGGGCCACCTGTGGATAGAGAAGTGCTACCTGGACGGTGCCGACCAAGGCCACGAGCCCGGCGAGTATGGACTCGGCGTTACGTGCGTTGTGCGGCAGCGCGGCTGCCAGCAAACTGCCCACGAACGGCAGAAGCAATAGCACTATCAAAGACATAGAGTTCTATTCTGAGAGGTTTTCAAAGGATCATACGTGCCGAACGGGTCATCGACCAACACACAACCTGTCGCAGAATCCTACAAAAGGGCTGTGACAGGCTGTTTTTTTATAACAGTTTTTTACAGAGGATAGTCGGAGCTTTAGAGACCGGTCTTGAGTTGACGTTCATTCTGTGCAAGTTCAGTACCAGCAGATTCTGGCCTGCGGCGCACGCGCAACTCGCTGATGACCACGGCGATGACGATCAGCAGGCCGCCCAACAATGCCAACCCTGGCAGGCGCTCTCCCGCTAGCCGTCCGACGAGGCCGGCCCACACTGGCTCACCGGCATAGATCAACGTGGCCCGGGTGGGTGATACCGATTTTTGTGCCCAGTTCATCGCCACCTGGATGATCGCGCTCATCAGGCCCAAGCCAATCGCACTGCTCAGCAAAAGCCAAGAGAAATCGGGTACCGATTCCTGGGTAGGCAGCATCATCATGAATGCCAGTGCCGAGGCCGTTGCCAGTTGCACCACAGTAACGCGGCGAACGTCGACGCGCCCGGCAAAGCGGCTGATCAGAATGATTTCGCCGGCGATGGCGACGGCGCTCACCAATGTCACTACCTCGCCTTCGCTCATGTGCAGGCTACCGGCCTGCGGCCCGGCGAGCAGGACCAACCCAACGAATGCCAGGCCGATCCCAAGGCTGGGCATCAGGCCCGGGCGCCGACCCAGCACCAGCCACTGCAGTAAGGGTACGAAGGGCACGTAGAGCGCCGTGATGAACGCCGACTGGCTGCTGCTGATCGTCTGCAGGCCCATGGTCTGCAGGCCGTAGCCCAACATGATCAATACGCCAATCGACAGGCCTGCCTTGAATTCGACAAGGGTTAACCCTGGCAAGGCGCGGGCCGAGACCATGCCGACGAACAGGGCAGCCGCGGCGAAGCGCAAGCCCACGAAAAACATGGGGCCACTGACGGTCATCACGTTGTGCACCAGCAGGAATGTACCGCCCCATAACATGGTGATGAACACCAGTACCCACTCGGCTTTGCTAAGACGGAACGAAAAGGTGGGACGTTGCGGGCGTGACTTATTCATGCGGTTGCAGGCTCGTAGGACAGGGCGCACAATCGGCGCAAAGTGGGCAGTATACTGCGCAACAACTAGGGGTGAGCAATATAGTGCACAACGACGCCTCGCATCGTGCTTCGGTGCTGCAACACGTGAGCTTGAATGTTCGCAGTCTGCGCAACGCTGCTGGCATCAGCCAGGCAACCTTGGCCGAGCGTTCAGGTGTCAGCCGTCGCATGCTGGTGGCGATTGAGGCTGGCGAGAAAAATGTCAGCCTCACCACGCTCGACCTCATCGCCGAGGCGCTCGGGGTGGCGTTCAGCACATTGATCCAGGCGCCTGACCAGCGTAACCCTGGTCGTATCGAAGCGCTGGCCTGGGCGGGTGAGCATCCGCAAAGCCGGGCCATCCTGCTGGCAAGCAGCATGGCCCGTCGCGAAGTTGAGCTGTGGGAATGGACGCTGGCGGTCGGCGAACACTATCGCAGCGAGGCAGATGCCGAAGGCTGGAGCGAGCAGATCTACGTGGTCGAAGGTGTACTAACGCTGATTATCGAGGGTGTCGAGCACCGACTCGAGCAGGGACGCTTTCACGTATTCGCCAGCAATTGCCGTTACGCCTATCGCAACGATGGCGCGGTCGCAGTGAAGTTTGTACGCAATGTAGTGATCTAAAGTGGCGATCAGGCGTGGCCAGCAGCCTCTTGGAGCAATGCATCGGTGCTGCGCACCGAGGCATAGGCGAACGCCAGTGCAGCCATCGATGCCTCATGCACCTGTGCAGCAGGTACCCTTTTGCCGTTGAACTCCAGGGCCAGCGTGGCGCAGGCATCATGGGCGACCGTGACTTCGTACCCGAGGTCAGCTGCTGCGCGCACCGCTGCATCGATGCACATGTGGCTCATGCTGCCCACGACAGTCAGCGACCTGATGCCCTGGCGCTCGAGCGTCGGCGCAAGATCGGTCGAGAGAAAAGCGTTGACCTTGTGTTTGAGAATCACAGTCTCTCCAGGCATCGGCTGAACACTTGGGTGAATGGCTGCGCCCGAAGAGCCTGGAGCAAAAAAGGGGGCGTCGGCGCTGTCGAACTCGTGGCGTACATGCACGATGAGGTCGTTCGCGTCGCGGGCAGCCTGGAGCAGGCGGGCCGCATTTTCAGCGGCGCGCTCGACACCTTCCAGAGGCCATTTGCCGCCTGCGAAATAGTCATTCTGGATGTCGATGATGATCAGTGCGTGAGTGTTCATGTTGCCTCCGGGGGTAGTGGTTTTGACTGTTGCTTAGTTATAGGCTGTCGCGTGATAGGGGTGAATCGGCGCGAAAGACACTATGCGGGGCAAAACTGACATGGCTCGTTTTATCGAGATTGGCCTGCTTCGCTATCCCGATGCGCAGGAGGCAGCGATCCACGGCCTGCACGACCTGTTCGACGTGGCTAACCGTATGGCTGACGGGTTGGGTGCGGCCCAAGCGCCTCGTGTGCGTATCAGCGTATGGGGTGTGGGTGCAGAGGAAGAACTGCTGCCTGAGGCTCCTTCAGGGGATGACAGTGATGCGAGACTGCGTGTTCTGATCATCCCGCCAAGTTTGCACGCCGTTCCCCACGATGCCTGCCTGGCTCGCCATCGCTCGGCTTTGTGCCGATTGCACCAGGAAGGCACCGTTCTGGCCTCGGTGTGCATCGGGGTTTTCTTCATAGCCGACTGCGGTCTGCTGGATGGACGCACCGCATGCGCCCATCGCAATCATGTGCAGCTACTGAAGGCGCGTTACCCGCACATCAGGGCTGAGGCTCAACAGGTGTTGCTCGACGACGGCGATATCGTCAGCTCCGCTGGCCTGATGGCCTGGACCAGTCTGGGCCTGAGTTTGGTGCAGCGATTTATGGGCAATACCGTTGCCGCTGAAACTGCGAACTTTCTGGCGGTAGATCCGATACCTGCCGCTTTGCCCGGCACTTGCCTCAACCCGTTGCTTGATCATGGCGATGAAGCGGTCCTGAAGGTACAGCACTGGTTGCAGGCTACGGGCGCGCGGACGGCGGGCCTCGCAGCGATGGCAGCGTGCGCCAGCCTGGAGCCGCGCACGTTTTTGAGGCGGTTTCGCTTGGCTACAGGCTTGCGCCCCACCGAGTACTGTCAGCAGATCAGAGTATGCCGGGCAGCACGTTTGCTTGAGTTCACACGCAGGACAGTCGACCAGATCGCTTGGGATGTCGGTTATCGCGACCCCGGTGCGTTTCGCAAGGTATTTCAGCGCGCCACAGGCATCACCCCCAGTGCATTTCGACGGCAGGGCGTGACTTCAACGCCTGAGGGACGGGGTGCATGGCGTAGCGACCCTCTTGACCTCGAGATTGGTTGAGGTTTTAACCTTCCGGGCATTGCGATGTGTATTCCCTGTCAGGAGGTTGTCGATGTCAGGAAGTGTCTCAGCCATTTGGTACAACCAGATGATCGAATATCGGGTCGCCGTCGTCTTTCAGCAAGCATTGGCCCAGGCATTGATGCAGCGCAGTGAGTCACTGGCAGCGCGCTTTGAAGACCTCCGGGCGGTCAGCGTTCAGGTGAGCGAAGATGGCAATTGTCTGCTTCAGTCGCTGCAGTGGACCAACCGGGAGGCCTGTGAGGCGGCTATCGAGCAAGTGCTGGACGGTTCGTTTCTGGGTCTCCTCCAGCAGTATCACGCCAGCGCCGTGAACTTTGCTGCTTTCACGGCCCTGCGGTGTCTGGCTCGCCATCCAGACGGAGCGTTGTACTGTCAGGTGGAGTGAGCTTCACGCGTACCAGGGTGCGTAGTGGGGATAGCGGTCCAGGCGAGCACCAATGACCATTTCGCTGATCCATGCCGCCAGCAGCGCACTGTAGGCCTTCTGGCTCTCTTCGGTGGACAGGCCGTGGTCGGCGCCGTCGACAATCCGGTGGGTGAGCGAGTGGGCACTGCCGAAGGCTGATCGGTAATTCATCAGCGTGCTGTGGGGTACGTAGTCATCATGCTCGGATTCGACCAGCAGAACATCGCCGGTAAACTCGGCGCAGGCGGCCAGAGCACGGTTGTCAGACGGCGCCAAGGGGCGACGGCGATAGTCATTGAGCCGTTGTCGGTCCAGGGACTGCTTGGGCGTATTCCACTCTTCGTCCCAGTACATGGCCGGTACCCGCAGGGCCAGCCAGCGGACCGGGCGCATCGAGGTCAACAAGGTAGCCAGGTAGCCGCCGTAGCTGCTGCCGATCACGGCGATGGCGTTGGGGTCCACAGTGGGGTGGCTAATGAGCTGATCGTAGGCTGTTAGCAGATCCTGCAGATTCTGCTCTCGCGTTACCGTCAGTCGCTGACTTTGGGTTTTCTCGTGGCCGCGCAGATCGAAGGTCATGCAGACGCAGCCAAGTCCTGTGATGTGTCGCGCTCTGGCAAGGTCACGCTGCTGGCTGCCGCCCCAGCCGTGGACGAACAGGATGCCGGGGATTTTGCTGCCCGGGCTGACCAGCGTCGCGCAGATGGTATCCCCGTTCACCGGCAGCTCTATCGTCTCACTCTGAATGGCCAACGTGTCGCAGCCGCGCGTATTTGGTGAGTTGTCCGAGTTCACTGTCGTTTCCTTGGTAGAAAAGTGTGGCATCCGCCGGTAGCGCGGGCGTGCCGAAGACTTCGTGGGTGCTAGCCCGCACTCGATCGACCCTGGCGTTGGCAGCGAATGCCTGAAGGGCGAGCAATTCGGCGCTGCTGGCACCGCCCATCCGCCAGGATTGTTCCAGCACGCCACTGCAAATGCCGCCTTTGGTGTCGGTGCCGCGGGCGATGTCGTAATTGCGGCGTGAGGCGATGAAGCCTGGTAAATGTCGATCGGCCGCTTGGTCATAAGTCATTGCCTGCTCGATCGCCAGGCGAACGCTCTTTTCCAAGGGGCCGGCCAGCAGAGACGCAAAGCCTCCTCGTACGAAGGTCAGGTCAGAGCCGCCGTACACCTCGATACCTTGGTGATCCTGGGTGAGTTGCTGTGTGCCGTAATAGCTGCAGACCAAGCCTGCAACCCGTACCTGGCCGACGCTGAACGTCTCGACGTTGCTCAGGTTCTGTTCCATCACCAGGCCCCAAATCAAGAGTTCTGCGTCATCCACCGCACAGAGTAGGGGTTCAAGTTCTTCGAGCGTGGAGAACACGGCCTGCCCTCGACCCGCGCATGCGCGTACGGGTTTCAGTCGTACAGGCCCTGTGATCAACAACAGTTGTGCGGCGTGCCGGGCGGTGGCCTTGTCGAATACGGTGTAGCCCTTGAGCAGCGCGTCCCAGGCCTGCCGGGCAAATGCCTCAGGCCAATCAGGCTTCGGTGGAGCACCTGGCGGCAGAGGGTGTGAAATGGCCTTGGTGGACATGAACGGATGAGCGACGGCACCGCCGAAAAAATCGGCTTCGCTTTTTATACCCAGTGCTGTCAGATCTGCGGTGTCGACCAAAGGCTGGGTGAGCATGTAGTAATACGAAGCGTCCGCCTGTGGCGCTTCGTGCAGGTCCACCACAGAGCAGTCCAGCAACTGTGCGAAGCCTTCCGATAGCTTACGGTGCACGGCGTGCTCGTGGTCGGGCGTGTGAGGCCGAGTGTCGAGTACCACGACGCCCTGTTTGCGATGACAGGCACTGGGCATGACGATCCCTCTTGCAAGGCGAGCTGTACTGCCTCTGAATCCGGGACGTTGGTGAAGTTCAGCATGGCAGGATCAATGGTATGGTCCGGCGTAGGCCCTTTCTCAGAAGCGTTCAGCACGGAGATTGCTGATTGCAGGCCGCGGGCAGCTATTCCATCATCAAGCGCTCAGGCATACCGGATGTCGCCACTGATAAGGGCATGATCGTGCACACCACTCTCCAACAGACCACGGCCCAGCGTCTTGCCGCGACGCGTAAGGCCATGGCCGCAGAAGGGCTTGACGCCTTGCTGGTTCCATCGGCAGACCCTCACCTTTCCGAATATCTGCCAGGCTACTGGCAAGGCCGCCAGTGGCTGTCGGGCTTCACTGGCTCGGTCGGCACCCTGGTCATAAGCCAGCAGTTTGCCGGGCTGTGGGTCGATAGCCGCTACTGGGAGCAGGCTGAGCGAGAGCTGGCAGGTAGCGGCATCGAATTGATGAAATTGTCACCCGGGCAGCCGAGCGCGCTGGACTGGTTGGCTGAACATGTGCAACCGCAGGGGTGCGCCAGCGTAGATGGTCGTGCGATGGCTTTGGCTTCGGCTCGCCAGTTGCGAGAGCGCCTTGGCCAGCGAGGCGCAAGGTTGGTGACTGACCAGGATGTGCTGGGTCGCGTTTGGAGCGACCGGCCGACGCTACCGTCCAACCCGGTGTATTCACATCTTGCGCCCTACGCAGTAGTGGGTCGTGCGCAGAAGCTGGCGCTGGTGCGGCAGGCGATGCAAGCCAAAGGTGCGGACAGTCATTTCATCGCCACCCTTGATGACATTGCCTGGTTGTTCAACTTGCGCGGTAGCGATGTGTCTTACAATCCGGTGTTCCTGGCGTTTGCCATGATCGATGCGCGGCGCGTGCAGCTTTTCATTGCCTCGGGAAAAGTCGATGAGCCTCTATGTCAGGCGCTGCGCGAGGATGGCATCGAAGTGCGAGCCTACACCGAGGCTACCGGCGCCCTTGGTCAGTTGCCACCTGGTAGTCGCTTGTTGGTGGATCCAGCGCGGGTGACGTGCGGGTTGCTCGAGCCGCTAGGCGAAGGGGTAGTGCTCGTGGAAGGCTCGAATCCCAGTACCCTGAGCAAGGCGTGCAAGGCTGAGGGCGAACTTGAGCATGTTCGTAGGGCGATGGAGCAGGACGGCGCGGCCTTGTGCGAATTTTTCGCCTGGTTTGAAGAAGCGCTCGCGACCCAGGTGGTGACCGAACTGACCGTCGATGAGCAACTCACCGCGGCGCGCGTCAGGCGACCGGGCTTCGTCTCGTTGAGCTTCTCGACCATTGCTGCGTTCAATGCCAATGGTGCGATGCCCCACTATCGGGCCACTGATCAGTCACACGCAGTGATCAAGGGCGACGGCCTGCTACTCATTGACTCTGGCGGCCAATACCTGGGTGGGACCACGGATATCACGCGTATGGTCCCCATCGGGCAACCGAGCGACCTGCAGAAGCTCGATTGCACCCGTGTGCTAAAAGGCATGATAGCGCTGTCGCGGGCGACCTTCCCGCGGGGCGTGCTGTCGCCCATGCTTGACGCCATAGCCCGTGCGCCCCTCTGGGCCGACCAGGTCGATTACGGCCACGGCACCGGCCATGGAGTGGGCTATTTCCTGAATGTTCATGAAGGGCCTCAGGTGATTGCCTATCAGGCAGCGGCCGCGCCGCAGACCGCCATGCAAGAAGGCATGATCAGTTCAATCGAGCCTGGCACCTACCGACCTGGGCAATGGGGGGTGCGGATTGAAAACCTGGTCGCCGCGCGAAGCGCCGGCCGCAGTGCATTCGGTGAATTTCTCGATTTCGAGACCCTGACGCTGTGCCCCATCGATACGCGTTGCTTGCTGCCGCAGCGGCTGACTGAGCAGGAGGTTTGCTGGCTCAATAGTTACCATGCCATGGTGCGCGAGCGATTGGCCCCACTGCTGGAAGGAAAGGCGCTGGCGTGGTTGTTATCACGTACTGAGGCGATCTAAGGCATATGGGGGCAGCCATCAGGCTGCCCCGGTCACTTGCAAATGACGATCATGCTGCGGCTGGTGTAGCCGGCAGGGTTGATGCCAAATAGATAATCGCCGTCCTCTTCGTCGCTGTCGCCTGAACGGGCGACGACGCGGTATCCGCGAGTGGTGCAGGCGCTAGCGGCCTTGCTGTAGCAGTTGTCCCACGAAGAAGACAGGCCGGAGCAGTTGATATGCAGGCCTTTCTTGCCCCGTTTGACCTCGGTTTTCGCCGTGGCGGCACATCCAGCAATAGCCAAGATGGCCAGGATGAGCAAAATACGTTTCATTCCTGTCCTTAAATGCAGGACGGATCAGCTACCTGGGTCCGTCATTTTCGCTCGGGTTCATCCTGAAGAGTACAGCGTCCCTGTTCGACTGCGCTGGGACAGCTTAATCAGCGAGCGGTGACGCCACAACACCCATGCAGCTTTCAACGAAAAGTTTTCCCGTGTCAATCCGCGACCATCGTCGGTTCTGGGCTATGGCGCATGGACAACGTCGTGCCCACGGAAGCCGCGATAATGGCGCCTACGGCCAGCCATTGGGTAAATGACAGGACCTCGCCCAGGAACAACAGCCCGGACAAGGCACCGAAGGCAGGCTCGATGCTCATGAGGGTGCCGAAGGTACGAGCGGGCATGCGCGTGAGCGCAACCATTTCCAGGCTATAGGGGAGGGCGGTAGACAATACCGCTACAGCGATCGCCATGGGGATGACCGCGGGCGTCAGCAGCAGGCTACCGGCATGCACGATGCCGATCGGTGCGATGAACAGTGCAGCGACCACCACTCCCAGCGCTGCGCTCTGCACGCCATGTTCGGCACCGGCGCGTTGGCCGAAGACTATATAAAGTGCCCAGCACGCCCCCGCGCCGATTGCGTAGCAGGCGCCCAGTGGATCCAGCGCCTGTCCGTCATGGCCTGCGGGCAGCAACATCAGCAGGCCGAAAATGGCCAGCGCGATCCAGATGAAGTCGATGGCGCGACGTGAGGCGAATATGGCAACTGCCAGTGGGCCGGTGAATTCGAGTGCCACCGCAATGCCAATGGGCACCGTCTGCAGGGACATATAGAAGAGGAAATTCATTCCGCCGAGCGCCAAGCCATAGATAAGGACGTTACGCAGGGTGCGAGTAGTGAAGCGTGCTCGCCATGGCCGTAGCAGCGCAACCATTATCAAACTGGCGAAAATCAGTCGCAGTGAGGTCGTGCCTTGTGCGCCAATGAGTGGGAACATGCTTTTGGCGATCGAAGCACCGGTCTGAATCGATGCCATGGCGATGAGCAGCAGGCCGATTGGGAACAGCACGCTAGCCAGGTTGCGAGGCGGTTTGGACATGGGGACGGATTACCTAGAAGTGGCGTTGCGCACTATAGTGCGCAACGGTGTAGCAGACAGCAATAGAGTGTTAAGCGTTCCACTCAAATGACGTTCGGATAAGATTAATGCTTGACGCTACGAAATTAGTGTCTATAATTCGCCGCACTCCAGCGCAGTCGGGCATCAAGTAGACGCACTGGAGTACTGCAAGCCTTTGAAGCTGAACGATTTTCTCGAAATAAACTTCAAAATAAACGCTTGACAGGCAACGAGGAAAGCGTAGAATGCGCGCCTCGGTTGAGACGAAAC
>NZ_JBICKP010000075.1:0-25100 GCF_043104335.1 Pseudomonas sp. WSY_20 | reverse complement strand
TAAGACGCTCAGTTAGAGAAAACCGCTGACCATCTTTCACCGAACAACGCGATAGCCAAGCCTGCGAGCATCACCACCGCCCCAGCCAACTTGATGGGAGACACTGGCCTTTCCAATGCCCCCATCAAGCCGAAATGATCGATGACCAGTGATGAAACGATTTGCCCGGCGATAGCGAGGCCGAGCAGGGCGGACAGGCCTATCTTCGGTGCAAGCACCACATAGCTAAGCAGCGCACTCGCCCCCAGCAAACCGCCCAGCAGGCTCCACAGGGGCTGGGCAGGAATCGCGGCCAGTGAGGCCGCTATTCCTCCGCGCATCAATGCGTAAATGCACAGGCACACTGCGCCGGCAGTGAACGAGAACAGTGCCGCCGCAACGGAGTCTCCACCTACACCTTTAGCGAGCTGGCCGTTGAGTGTGGTCTGCAGCGTAATGCCGAGCCCCGCAGCGATGGCCAACACATAGTAGGCTACGTTCATCTCGTGCCCTCTTAGTTGGCTGAGTCGAACGGGAGGAACGTCTCGGCAAACATATCCGGCGCATAGCCTGCTGCAGCGAATAGATGCTCACGTGACTCATCGATCGCCGCACGCAGCCTCTCACTGTCCACACCCAATACCTTGCCGTCGCGTTTGACGATTCGCCCGCCAATCATGACCGTATCGACATTGCTGCGCTCGGCGGCATGTACCACGGTGCCGAAGGCATTACCTACAGGATAGAGGTTGATGTCCTGTGCGTTGATCAGGATCAGGTCTGCCTGTTTGCCCGCAACCAGGCTACCGACTTTGTCCTGCAAGCCGGCACAGAAGGCGCCGTCGATAGTCGCGGATTTGAGCAGACTGTGGGCGGGCAGCGTCACCACCGGATGATGGTCCTCACCGCAGCAACGCTGCTGGTGCATGCCCATGACACGTTGCAGGTAGAACGCCACCCGCATTTCCATGAACATGTCGCCGCTGTAGGAGGTTTCGTTGTCAACACTCAGTCCCGGGCTGATGCCGTGACGCTGGGCCGACTGCATGGCGAACATTCCATCTTCAATGCCGTAATGGGCATCTGAGCGTGGGCATACGTTGACTCGCACCCCAGCTTCGCGAAGGATTTCCCAGCCGGCGTCCGGCAGCGCGGTGCAGTGGTTGAAGATGTTATCGGATCGCAGCAGACCTTTACGATGCAATTCTGGCAATTGCGCCGCCATGTCCCCACCAAAAAACTCGGTGATGATCGGCAGCCCCAGGCGTCTGGCTTCAGCCCACAGCTCAGGTTCCAGCTGCGCCATCACCGCCAGCGAAAGCAACGGGTTATCACCGTGCTTGATGTATTTTTCCTGCAAACGCTCCAGGTTGCCCGGCCAGTGGGCTTTATCCCACTCACCCGCCACCGGCGCCCCGGAGGCATGTACCGCGCGTATACCTGCATCAAGCAGCGCCTCGACGGCGGCGTCGGAGTGTGCACCGGTGCGGCTGTTATGCGAGTTGTCCACCAAGGTCGTGATGCCGGCATCGATGCACCCTAACGCACTCAGCAAGTTGCCGATGTACATGTCCGCCGGGCGATAGTATTTGGCGAACGAGAAGTGAGTGGCGTTGCAGTAGTCCTCCAATGTGGCTGCGTTGGGATTGATCCGGCGCAGTTGCCCTTCCCACGAGTGGCGGTGCGTGTCGACCATGCCGGGCATGGCGATCATGCCGGATGCATTGATCACCATAGCGTCGCCAGCTTCGAGATGTTCACCAATGGCCTTGATGGTGCTGCCTTCGATGAGAATGTCGCCGCGTACCAGATTGCCGATGTCGCCATCCATACTCAGTACAGTGGCGCCTTGGATGAGTGTGCGGGCAACCGGTGCGGTCTGCGCCTGTACGATGCCGCGATTGTATTCAGCCATTGAGGTACACCTCTTCAAATGTGATTGCAAGAAATGTACGCAAGGCAACACTGCGGGAAAAAGATGGATAAACTGTTTTTATTATTCAATTTGGGCGAATAATAAGGCCGTCCCTGATCACTGTTTGAGGTTATCAACCGTCGTGGATCGAATTCAGGCGATGCAGATTTTCGTACGCGTAGCGCAAGCGGGAAGCTTTACCCAAGCGGCGCAGACGCTCTCCTTACCCGCTTCGACTGTGACCAGTAGTGTCAAGAACCTGGAAAAGTACTTGCAGGTGCGTCTGCTCAACCGAACAACGCGGCGGGTCAGCCTTACACCTGAAGGCGCACAATATCTGGCGCAATGCCGGGAGATTCTTGAACTGATCGAACACACGGAGAGCAGCCTGGCGGATTCCGTAAAACGGCCGCAGGGGCGTTTGCGCGTCGACATGCCTGGTGGCGTTGCGCACTCCATTGTCATGCCGAACCTGCGCGACTTTTATCGGCGCTATCCGGATATCTATCTGATGATCGGCGTGAACGATCGACAGGTTGATCTGCTTCAGGAGGGTATCGATTGCGTTATTCGTACAGGTGAGCTCCATGACTCAACCTTGGTCGCGCGCCCACTTGGCCGATTTCGTTGGGTGACCTGTGCGTCAGCCGCCTACCTCAAGGAAAACGGCATCCCGCAAACACCCCATGACTTATCGCACCACCGGGCTATTCACTACTTTTCGAGCGGCGCGAAACACGCAGGTGAAATGCGCTTCGCACGCGATACGGAAAAGATCTCGGTTTTGGTAAGCGGTACGGCCGCCGTCAACGAGACCGGGCTCTACATCAAAATGTGCCTTGATGGGTTCGGGTTGATTCAGCTCGCCGAGAACGTGGTGAGCGAGCATCTGCAGCAAGGGCGGTTGATTGAAGTGCTCGCCGATTGGCAGCCGGCTCCGGTGCAGGTGAGCCTGCTATACCCACACCAGCGATTTCTTTCGCCCGCTGTGAGTTCGTTCGCTGATTGGATAGGTGGGCTGATCGGAAACAAATGAGTGATTGCCCCTTCACAGTACCCTGAGTCCTGCAGTCGTCTTGCCGAGTTGCTGCTTTGCCCGCTATGGGAGGCTCGAGCTACGGTCTCGAGAACGTATTCTGAATCTGCCGGGCTCAGGCAGATGACATGCAGTGGTCGGTGCCGGCAGTTAGCTTCATTGGCAGCGGTAGTTTGTCCGAGCCCTATTCAGAATGGAAGGGCCGCTTGGCGACCCTGTTCACGTATACCTGGCAGCGCCTGAGCACTGCGCGGTAGGCTAGCGCCCTTAACGCCTGACGGTCAGGCCCTAGGCCCTAACGACCACCTCGACTCAACCCGCCCAGCCGCGCCGAAATCGACTGCATCCCCTTGCCCAATTCCCTGAGCACACTTGCATCCCGGGCACCTTCCTCGCTGGCTGCATGGATCCGTACCGCCAGCTCGTTGATTTCCTGTGTCACGTGGCTCTGCTCCTGGGCGGCGACGGCGATCTGCTGGGCGCGCTGGACGATGTCGTCGAAACTGCCCACTGTGGTGCCCAGGGTAGTGGCCACGCCCACGGCTTGCTGCACCGACTCGCGGGTGCGCTGCGCGCCGTTCTGCATGGTGGTGACGGCAGCGTTCGATGCCTCGCGTAACTGAGTGATCATTTCCTGGATTTCGTTGGCAGACGTCTGCGTGCGGCCGGCAAGGGTGCGCACCTCATCGGCTACTACGGCAAAGCCGCGACCTTGTTCGCCAGCGCGTGCGGCCTCGATGGCAGCGTTGAGCGCCAAGAGGTTGGTCTGCTGGGAGATCGACTTGATGACCTCCAGCACGCCGCCTACACGCTCGATGTCTTCGCCCAGCTGGGTAATCGCTGTGGCCGCGCCCGAGATGTCGGTCGCCAGGCTTTCGATGGATTCACCGTTGCGGTTGACCTGGTCCTGACTCTTCTGCGCTTCGACCAATGAGCTGCGGGCTGTGTCCGAGCAGTCCGTTGTGTTGCGCGCGACCTCATTTGCGCTGGCCGACATTTCGGTGATGGCGGTGGCGAGCAGGGTATTGTCCACCCGTTGCGCCTCCGCCCGATCGGCCAGGCCGGTGGACAGTTGCGCCAGCTCGTTGGCTCGCTCTTCCAGTGACACCGACTCCTCGGCAATGTGACGGAGCATGGCCTGCAGAGAGCCTGCATACTGGTTGACGGCCGTGCGCAGCGCGCCCAGTTCGTCATTGCGCATAACCTCCAGTTGAGCACCCGCCTGGCCGCCTTGACCCAGGTTCTCGATTTGCGCCGTGGTTTCCTCTATCTGGGTGAGCAGCCGTTTGCCAGCCAGCCATGCCAGCCCCAGCAAAACGGCCAGCAATGGCAGCAGGAACAGCAGGATCTGGCCAGTGAGCTTGTTCGCCAGGCCGACCACACGGGCCTCGGGGGTGACCAGACCAATGCGCCAGCCCGTACCTTCCATGGTGGCCAATGTGACGTAGGCCGGCCCATCGAGGCGCGCATCGTTATCCAGGTAGAGGGTGGTGGTGCCAGCCGGCTTGCTCGTCAGGCTATCGGCCACTGGCTTGAACCACGGTTGTTCCTGGCTCAGGCCGGCAAGGGTCTGCAAGCCCTTGGCGCTCTTTGCATCAGGGAAGAACAGCAAATTACCGGACGCGTCCACCGCAAAGGCGTAGCCACCGGTGACATTGCCGTTGGCTTTGAGGAAGGCGGCAAGACCGTCGAGCTTCAGGTCAATGGTGGCGACCCCGGCAAACGCGCCCTGGGCGTGGTAGGGCACGCTGCAGGTCGTCATGGCTACGCCGCTGACCGGGTCCTGATACCCGTCCGACCAGACACAGCGACCCAATGGCGCGGCTTTGGCGCCGGTGTACCACGACTCAGCCTGATACGGCGCCGTTTGCGCAGCGTTGTACTCGTCCGAGTAATCCAACCCATTGCTGGCGTTGCGTGCCCAGAAGAAACTGCGGCGTTCGGTACCGGCAACGAAGCCGTTGGGCTCTGGCCACAGCCCGCCGCCTGCGATGGCGGTATCGCCTTGGCTGTCGATCACGTTGGGCAGGTTGGCCTTGATCAGGTTTTCATCGTGGGGCAGGGTCTCGGCCAGGTGCGCCATGGCCGTTGCGGTGCCCTCGATGCGGTTCACCTGCATGGCCAGCTGGCGGGTGATGGCGCTGGCCGACTGTTCGGCCGCCTCGGTGCCGGCTGCCACCAACTCAGGTTTGCCGCCCAGGGTCATGACCGAATAGATCGCCAAGGCGGTGAGTGCCAGCAACGTCAGGATTCCCAGGGTCATGCGCCCGGAGATGCGATTGGGAAGTAGCGACATGCTGAAGCTCCACAAAATTTAGGTTGGCTCTCAATGATTACGGCAGCCCAGCCCGATAGTTGAGGTGCTACATCATGTTTCGCATGAGCGGACGACCGATGGTGACAAAAAGGCGATGAATCGAGGGGGAATCAGCCAAATCCGCGCACACCTCCTGATGTGCATCAAGCATCGTCATCCTCTCAAACGATAAACGCTGTCCCGGCCGTCTTCCGTCAATGGCGTATTGAGCATCCCTCCTGCCATCGGCAAACCCTGCGCCCACCCCGCAGCCAATACCTGCACGTCCCGCGCTGGGTCGCACGCACTGACCCTCGCATCACGCAACCGACACGTCTCGGCGTCCGTCGCGAACAAGGCACGTGCAAAGCCCCGGCCCTGTTCCGAAAGCCGTGCGGTTTTAGGGGCGCGTGTCCTGGTAAATACCTCAAAAGCCTCGGTGGGTTCGTTGCCCGCACCGGCCAGGCAGCGAGCCAGGTGCCAGGCGTCTTCCAGGGCCTGGCAAGCGCCTTGCCCGGAGGTGGGCAATGGCGCATGCGCAGCGTCGCCGATCAACAGCACGTTCGCGCGGCTCCACGTGTGCAGCGGTTCCAGGTCGTGGACCGCGATGCGCCGGATGGCCTGTTCGGAGGTTGCCCGAATGATGCGTGAAACGGGCTCGGGCCATTGGGCGAACCTGTGCTCGACCTGCGCCCGATCATCGGCTCGGCCAGCCCCTTCGTTCAACGGGCATGCTTGCGCTGCGGCCCAATACACCAGGTCCGGTCGAACTGCCACCGCACCAAAGCGCTGCCCCGTTCCCCAGTAATCCTGGATCGACACATCGTCCACCAGCGCCCCCGACCCTTGTGCCACGCCGATCCAGTTCACGAACCCTTGATAGCGCGGGGTATTGTCACCCGCGACGAACTGGCGCGTCACCGAGGCCATGCGTCCGTCTGCACCGATCAGCACCTCCGGGCAGATGCGTGTACCCGTCTCGAAGCGGGCCACCGCCTTGCCCTGGGCATCCAGGTCGATGGCCATTGCCTGGTGCCCGAATTCGACTGCAATCCCCATCCATCGTGCATGGGCGAGCAACACGTCCTGCAAATCCCGGCGCAGCACCGTAACGGTGGGGTAGCCCATGGTTCGGTCCAGCAATTCGATGTCCAGGCCTCCCAACGCATTGCCGGCTGCATCGTACCGGCGCATGGCAAGGGGCCGGCCGCCAACGGCCTGGATGTCCTGCAACACGCCGAGCTGCTCCAGCACAAAGCTGGCATTGGGCCAAAGCGTCACACCGGCGCCTCCGGCTGCTGGCATCCTACGGCGCTCAAAGACCCGCGGGCTGAAGCCCTGCTTGCGCAACGCCAACGCTGCGCTCAGCCCTGCAATGCCTGCACCCACTATCGCAATGTCCACGTTCCAGCCCTCCTTGTTCATCCGCTGCCCCGCGCCAGGTCACTGGACGCCTGGGGCAAAGGACCATCGTAGATTTCCCCTTCCCAGATCACTAGCGTGCAAAAATGGGACGTTTTCATACCTCAGGTGGGATAGTCAGTGCGCAATGAGCTCGATCTGAATGCGGTCCGTGTCTATGCAGCGGTGGTGGATGAGCAGAGCTTTGTCGGGGCCTCGCGTGCGCTGGCCATGCCGTCTTCCAATGTCAGTCGCCATGTCGCTTCACTGGAGCGACAGCTCGGTACGCGCCTGCTTGAGCGCAGCACCCGGCATCTGCGCATGACCGAAGCGGGGCGGCTGTTGTACGCGCGAGCCAAGCCCTTGCTCGACGCCTTGCACTGCACCCAGGAAGAACTCGGTGCTGTACAGCGCGAGCTGCGAGGGCCACTGAAGCTGTGCATGCCAGGTGAGGCCCCCAGGCTATTGGCGCCCATCCTGGCCGAATTCTGCAGCCTGCACCCTGGCATCGAGCTTGAGTGCGATACCCGGGTGACTGGGCTGGAAGTGCTGCGTGAGGACGTGGACCTGTGCATCCTCTTTCACCGTGGCCGCCAGGAAGACAGCGAGTTCATCACCTGCCAGCTCGCCTGCTTACCGAGCATCGTGGTCGCTGCCCCGTCTCTGCTCGCGCGCACGGGTATCCCGCAGCACGTGCGAGCGTTGAAGTCGCTGCCTTGCATCACCACGCTCAGCGCGCTCGGAGGTCAGCCCTGGCAGTTTCAGGGCGCCAGGGGCGAAACGGTCAAGGTGCCGGTGCGCAGCCGTTACCGCGTCAACAGCGGTGAGTTGGCCGTGGCAGGCGCGCGACAGGGGATAGGCTTTGCGATTGTGGCGGCTCATCCGTGCCAGGAGGATCTGACGGCTGGCCGGTTGCAGGAGGTGGTGCTGGACCTGTGCCCGGCACCCTTGCAGTTGCTGGCGGCATACAGCCACCGCCATTCAGTGACGGCGCGGGTGCGAGCCCTGCTGGCGTTCATTCAGGAGCGGTTGGAGGCGTTGCACAGCTCGCCAAGCGGTTCTACCAGCGCTTGATCAAGGCTGGACGCGCGGTTACATCGGCAGGCTGTCACGGCCCAAAGCGCGGTCAGTCAGATCGCCTGCACCCTGGCCAATTGCTCGGCCTCAAGCCACGCCCCGATCGCGTTGGGGCGCATGGGCTTTGAGAACAGGTAGCCTTGCGCCCAGGTGCAGCCCAGGGTTTTCAGAGTGCTGAGTTCTGCTGGGGTTTCCACGCCCTCGACGATGCATTCCAGTTGCATGTCCTGGCACAGCGCAATCAGCGACTTGACGATCTTCAAGCTGGCCGGGTTGAGCTGGATGCCGGTGACGAAGGAGCGGTCCACCTTCAGCTTGGTCAGCGACAGCGCATGGATCTGGCTGAGGCTGGAGTAGCCGGTGCCAAAGTCGTCCAGGGAAATGCCGCAGCCCAGCTCACGCAGGCGGCTGATGGCGCGCTGGGCCTGCGGCAGGTCCTGGATGGCCGCGGTTTCGGTGATTTCCAGGTCCAGGCACGTGGGGTCGAACCGGCTGCTCTTGATCAGCTCGACGATCTGCTGGGCGGCCTCTTCCGAGCCACAGTCATGGGTGGAGAGGTTGAAGGACAGGCGCATGCCTGCTGGCCAACTGGCAGCCGTGTCCAGTGCCTTGGTCAGCAGAGGCAGGGTGAGACGATTGATCATGCCGATGCGCTCGGCGATCGGGATGAAGTCACTGGGTGGCACATTACCCAATTCTGGGCTTTCCCAGCGCGCCAGTGCCTCGAACGCAACGGTTCGCTCGCTGCGGACATCCACGATGGGTTGGAACACCATGTGAAACTCGCGATCCAGGTCCGCCCTGCGCAGGGCCTGCTCGGTCAGCCCTTGTCGATTGAGTTGCTGGCGATGGGCAGCGCTGAACAGGCACGCCGTGCCAGGGCGATGACGCTTGCTCTGGTACAGCGCGTAGTCGGCATATTCGTACGCTTGCGTGGCTGACGAAGCCTGATCTGGAAAGGTGGCGATGCCCAGCGACGCGCTGATCTGAATGGGGATGTCCACCAGCACGAACGGCTCGCGCATGCGCGTGCAAAGCTTCTCGCCAAAGGCACGTAGCTGCTCGTCATCCAGGGCCTGGGTGATGATCAGGCCGAACTCGTCGCCCCCCAGCCGGCTCAGGTGCACACCCTGGTCGAGCATCTCGGTGAGGCGCTGACCGACCTGATACAGCAACCTGTCGCCCACACTGTGGCCATACAGGTCGTTGACTGGCTTGAAGCCATCCAGGTCTATCAGCCCGACGGCCAGGCGAGTGTCCTGCTCGCCGGCATGGGTCAACAGCGTGTCGAGGCGGGAGAAGAACTGCCGGCGATTGGCAAGCCCGGTCAGGCTGTCCAGGTTGGCCAGTTGCAGGTTTTCCTCGCTGAGCCTGGCCGTCTGCGCCTGCATGTTCACCAGCCGGGTGAAATCGGTGTATTGCGCCTTGAGGATGACTAGCATGGCGATCGATACCAGCAGCACATCGAGCGCGGTGGCAATGAACGTGATGATGGAAGTGGAGGCGAAAAACACCACGAACGCGGTGTTGACCACGGCGGTCGTGGCCAAGGCCGCTGGCAGCAGGTGCATCATGCAGAAAATACAGCCGATCACGGTGATGGCCATGTAGAAAGCGACATGGGCCTGGGTGTAGCTGTCGCCATAGGGGAACAGCGCCAGCGACCAGGCCGTGAAGGCAACAGCAACGAAGGGGGCGAGCGTGTTGGTGCGCTTGAGTGCCATGACCATTTGGGCCGGGCTGCGCACGCGCCTGCGGGTACGTATCCACTCCACGCCTCGGACCAGGCCGAACAACGTCATGATCATCGGGCAGTACACCACTAGCCAGCGCGGCGCCACCGTGAAGTGGGTGCCCGCCAGCATCAGCGTGTTGATCAGCAGGATGAAGTACATCATGGGCAACTGGCGCGACAGCGCGATGTATTGCGCCTTGACCAGGTCGGGGTTGTCCTTGGGTACGGACATCAAAGCTCGCACGCCGAGCAGTGTTTTTTTCATCAGGCGACGCTCTGAAAATACAACCAGATAAATAACCGAACGGATTGCCTTTTTCAGCTCGAACCGAGCAGGACAGAACGCTGCTCTCACGGACCGTATCGGCCGAGCTTCTGGTTGCTGCAATCGTTCAGACTGGTGGCACTTTGATTTCGTTCCCGCCTGGCAACGCCACGGTGAGCAGCGCCGGTCATTCCGTGCCGGGGGTGTGCCCGAAATAGGCCTTGTAGGCATGGCAGAAGTTCGCCGGGTTGGCATAGCCGACGTGATAGGCGATCTGCGAAATCTGCCATTTGCGCTCCAGTACCAGGATGCGCGCAAGCTCAAGGCGCTGTTGGCGAATGTACTGCAGGATCGAACAGCCAAACTGCTGGCTGAAGGCTCGGCGCAGCGTGGTCTCGCTCACCTTCAGCTGCTTGGCCAGGGCGGCGACGGACGGCGGGGCAGTGGGGCTAGTGTCCAGCAGCCGACGCGTTTCCAGGGCCAGGTCACGGCGGCCACCGTCTTGCTGCGGCTCAGGTGTCAGGGCCTGGCCTGACAGATGGCTGGCCAGCTCCAGTACGATCCCCAGGCTCAGGCTTTCATAGTGCAGGCGGCGCAAGCTACCGCTGTAGGGTGAGCGATAGAGCTGCTGGAACAGGCGGCTGAGCGAGGGACACTGGGGCAACTGGTCGAAGTGCATGCCATCGGCCAGCAATGCCAGCAACGGATGAAACTGCGGATCGTCCTGGGCCAGCTCGCGCAATGCGTCACCGGCAATGCGCACGCCGGCCATGCGCGCATGGCTGTCGACCGGCAACTGGTCCTGGGCTTCAAGGCTCTCGCTCAGGCCAAGCACGTGCAGCCGACCGGTATCGTACTGGTTCAGCCTGCCATCGACCTTGTGCTGCCAGGCGCCGTCGAACACCTGCACGATGCACAGGCTCTCGGGCAGCACCTTGTCGATGCGCAGGGGCTCTGGAAAGTGCAGGTGGCAATCGAAGTACTGCAGGCCCTGGCGCACGGTCTGTGCCCGATAATGCCCCGTGGCACTGCCCATGACATGGGCGGCACGCGCATCCAGCACGCCTGCCTGGGCCAGGGAGCCAGGGCTGTCGAAACAGAAGGCGGTATCCAGGTAGGGGGTTAGCGATTGCATGCAGACTCGGTTTCTCGGTGGGGCAGCGTCGGCCGGAAATGGTAACGCGCGCACATTTTCGACAACAGTCGTTGTGACCAACACGCTGTTTGTTGTGATGAACGGGCAACTGGGTTGGCAGCCTGCCTATTGAGTCCTTCAATACACGTTTTGTTGCAGATCAGGAAACAAAATCATGCTCGCTTATCGGAAATGGGCTGCCTTGCTGGTTGCCGCGTTCACCCTGTGTATCGGTCAGGCCCAGGCCGAAGACCGCCCGGACGTAGCCAAGAACGTCGTCGCGTACTTGGGCACCGAAGGGGTCAAGGTATGGACGCTGCGCATTGGCGAGCGCGCCGCCAACGAGGCGCTGGTGCAGGTGGAAGGCGTCGATCACGACTGGGATATGCGCATCCAGAAAATGCACGTCGAGAAGACCGCCAAAGATACCCGCTACTGGACCGACGTCGACGGCAAGAAATTCGTCGTGCTGATCATCCAGGGCATGTGGGGAGGTGAGCTGTACCTGCCGGGCGAGGCGCAGCCGCGTCAGGTCGGCTACTCGGAAGGTCTGTCGCACCAAGGCAATGCCGAGGCGTTCCTGACCGATTACCTGGCTGCCAAGAAATAACCGAGGGGTATCGATCATGAGTGAACATACCGATCCATTGGCCGACTTGTCCGGGTCGCTGGGCAATGACTACGACCAGTCGCGCACGGCCCAGCGCGAGCATGTCATTGCCGAGCTTCGGCAAGTGATTGAACGTGTGCCGGAGCTGAGCGAGTTCACCAACTCTCGTCGTTATCGCGTGTGGGGGCCAGTATTGCTGGTCGGTGCCCTGATTCTGTTCGGAATCGGCATCAGCATGCAGCGCACCGGGCCGATCGTGGCCACCGCCTTCATTGTGCTCATCGCCGCTGCCGTGACCTGGCAGCACCGCAACGCCGGTACCCAGGTGTTCATGCGCCTGACGCGCCGACAACTGTTCGTTGACACGTTGGACGCGCCGGTGGACTTGGCGCAGGTGCAGGATATCTCGGTCAAGGATGAAGGGCTGGTGATGGTGCAGACGCTGGAGATGAGCAGCGATGCCGTACTGCCTACCCACCGAGTGGTGAAGCTGCAGTTCTTCGGTAACCAGGCCATGGTGCTGAAGAAGCCGCGCCCCCAGGTTCGCATCATGTCGGCGGGGCTTGCGCAAAACGGGCGCAAGCTGTCCAACGAAGAAGTGCTGGCCGTACTGACGGCCTACTGCGATGCCGCCCACGCCCAGCGTCAGCTTGAGCTGCTGCAGGCCAATGGATAATACCGGCGCCAATGCCGACCTGACCTACCTGCAGGTAAATGCCGTCGGCCCCGATGAGTCGTTCGAGCTGCATGAACACTCGCTGGGCAAGACACTTTCGTGTGCAGTCATCGGGTTGGTGGCGATTGGGCTCGGTGGCTGGCTCGCGAGCCTGCCCATGCTCTTCGGTCCGCAGACCGCCAGCACAGTGAAGGTGCTGCTGTGGGCATTCGGCGCAGGGCTGGTCGGCATCGGGCTGGTGGCCCTGGTCAGTGCCTGGGCGCTGTACCAGCGCCATGGACGGTGCGCACTGGCGGTGACCCGTGACACGGTCGCTTTCGCCAACGCCTTGGCCCCAGTGCCATGGGAAGCGTTCGAAGGCTTCGATGTCGAACAGCGGCGGCTCAGTACGCACCTGGTATTCAGCCTCGCCGCGTTCGGCGCCGCGCCTGTCCTCAAGGCCCCAGGTTTCAAGGCGCTCGCAGCACCTGATGCTCAACTGATCGCCGGCGGCCTGCGGCTCAAGGTGTGGGCCTGCAACTTCACCCGGGCGGGGCGCAGGCTCGCGCTGGCAGAGCTGGTGGACGTACTCTACCCCTACCTGCAGGCAGCACAGGCCAGGCGCACCTTGGCACAGTTGTTCCCGGCCGTGGCTCGCCAAGGCGATGCCTTGCGGCGGGCTGCGCCATGAGCAACCAGGCCATACGGCTGTTCAGGCGCGTATGCTGGGGCTTGGCCCTGCTGTTGTTGCCGCTGCTGGTGCTGGGGTGGAGCCAGGTGCAACTCTGGCGCGTCGAGGTGGCCCAGGCGCAGGCACAGGCGCTACGCCAGTGGCTAGATGCGCCAAGCGACACGCTTTTGCAGGCCCTGCCCAAGGCCGAGCGTAACCCCTACATCCCCCAAGCAGACCGACGTGAGCGGCTTCAACGTGAGCTTGACCGTTATGAGGCGGGCCTTGGCGGGCAGTCTCTGCGCAAGGTCCTGGCCGTCACGAGCGGGCTGCTGGCGGTTCTGGCCTTGCTGACTGCGGTCGGGGCATGGCTCAGGCTCAGGCTGGACGCCTGGCGGGCGCTGCGCTCAATTGAGTTCTTGCAGCGGCACATGACCCAGCGTTGGCGTGCCCTGGGCAAGTGGCTGGTACTGCATCTGGGCTTGCTGGCTGCTGCGTTGAGCCTGGCCTTGCTGTACGAGCTGAGCGTTGCGACCAGCCGGGTGGCGGAGGGTGGGTTGACGGTGCTGTTCATCGTGCTGCCGCTGGCCTCGTGCGTGCTGGTCTGCCTGCAACTGGCCAGGCGGTTGCATCGACGCTGGCCGCTGGTGCTCGATCAGAGCACATCCTTTCTGGGCAGGGCGCTTGATCGGGACAGTGCACCCGGCATATGGCGCTGGGTCGAAGGCCTGGCGGCGCAGCTTCAGGCACCGGTCCCCGACAACATCGTGGTCGGGCTCGACCAGGGCTTTTTCGTCACCAGCGTGCCGATTCTGCTTCAGCCTGCCGGCTTGCCGCTGACGGGCCGCACGCTGTATTTGCCGCTGCCCTACCTGGGCATACTCAGCCAGGCAGAAGCTGGCGCGGTCATTGGACACGAACTGGGCCATTTCCGGCATCAGGACACCGAACGCGCGAGCCAGACCAACGCACAGTTCAGCATGATGCTTGCCCATTTCTCGGCACTGGTCGGCCACGACGAGCCCGCGCCCTGGACGCAGCGCCCAACGCTGTGGATGGCCTGGCAGTTCCTGCACCATTTCCAGCGTGCGGTGCTGCATTGGGGGCGGTCGCAGGAGCTGCTGGCGGACCAGGCAGGCGCTGCAGTCGGCGGGCAACGGCTGTTCGCACAGACCCTGCTGCGCATCATTGCGCTGCAGCCTGCGGTCGATACGGTGCTGGCGACGTGTGGTGGGCAAGGCGTCGACCGAGCCTTGCCTGGCTACCTCGAGCGTCACCCGTTGCAGGTCGGTGACGAGGTGCTGAGTGCCGTCATGGCGCACCCGTTCGACACTCACCCTGCAGCCGCTTCCCGCCTGCACGCATTGAATGTGGTGCCCGACCCGCCGCTGCTGGGCGCCGCTACCCGGGCGCCGGGCGTCGAGGAACGTCACTGGTTCGGCCAACTGTGCAAAGCGCCGCACGCACAAGCCGATTGAGCGCGACAGGGCACATTGGGGCGATCATTCACTTAATCTTTCCCATTTGCAGGTGTATCGTATTCGCCCTTCCTCATCAGCGCCTGCTGGTGAACTGTTTGTGCCGAACACGAGGTACCCGCTGCGATGTCCTTCACCCGTCGACAAATGCTCAAGGGCCTGACCGGCCTGGTTGTGGTTGGCCTGGGCGCGGGGGGCGCCGCGCGGTACTGGCTGGGCAAGGTCGAAGATGACAATGCCGGCCATGACTACGAGCTGATCGCAGCGCCGCTGGACGTCGAACTGGTCCCTGGACATACAACCGAAGCCTGGGCGTTCGGGCCCAGTGCCCCGGGGACCGAGCTGCGCGTGCGGCAGGGTACCTGGTTGCGCGTGCGCTTCATCAACCACCTGTCGATCGAAACCACCATCCACTGGCATGGCATCCGCCTGCCGCTGGAAATGGATGGCGTGCCGTATGTGTCGCAGTTGCCGGTCAAGCCAGGGGAGTATTTCGACTACAAGTTCCGGGTGCCCGATGCTGGCAGCTACTGGTACCACCCCCATGTCAGCAGCTCCGAGGAGCTGGGCCGGGGCCTGGTTGGCCCGCTGATCGTCGAGGAGCGCGAACCTACCGGTTTCAAGCATGAGCGCACGCTCAACCTCAAGACCTGGCATGTGGACGAGCAGGGGGGCTGGATGCCGTTCAGCATCCCGCGCGAGGCGGCGCGCAATGGCACCGCAGGGCGGCTGATCACCATCAACGGCCTGGCCGATGCCGTGACCGAGCTACCGGCAGGGCAGGTGGTGCGCGTGCGCTTGCTGAACCTGGACAACACCTGGACGTACCGCATCAACCTCAAGGGCAACTGCGAAGCGCGGATCTACGCGCTCGATGGCAACCCCGTCACCCCCCGGCCATTGGAAGATGACTACTGGCTGGGGCCTGGCATGCGCATTTGCCTGGCGATCCGCATTCCCAACGCCGGTGAAGAGATTTCCCTGCGCGACGGCTTCGTGCGCCTGGGCACCCTGCGCGCGGTGGCCAACCCGGATGCGCCCAGCGACTGGCCAGCGGCGCTGCCGCCCAACCCCATCGCCGAGCCGGACCTGGAAAACGCCGAAAAGCTCAACTTCAACTTCGAGTGGGCAGGCAAGGTGTCGGTCGGCACCGACCAGGGCAAGCCGCCGAGCCTGTGGCAGATCAACGGCCAGGCCTGGGACATCACCGACAAGACCTGCGCAGATCGCCCAATTGCAACGCTGACCAGGGGCAAGAGCTACATTTTCGAATTGAAGAACATGACCCAGTACCAGCACCCCATCCACTTGCACGGCATGAGCTTCAAAGTGATTGGTTCCAACCGGCATGACATCAAGGAGCCGTGGTTCACCGACACCTACCTGCTGGGCAAGAACGAGCGCGCCCAGGTTGCGCTGGTCGCCGATAACCCGGGCACCTGGATGTTCCACTGCCACGTCATCGACCACATGGAAACCGGCCTGATGGCCGCGATCGCGGTGGTCTGATGCGACCGCAGATCATCGACCGCAGCCACGACCAGACCTACATGCGCATGGCGTTGGCATTGGCCGCCGAGGGCGCACAGCTGGGGGAAGTGCCGGTGGGCGCCGTGCTGGTGCAGGACGGCCAGGTCATCGGCCAGGGCTTCAACCGCCCGATCACCGACAGCGACCCCAGTGCCCATGCCGAGATGGTGGCGATCCGCGCCGCAGCTCGCGCGGTCGGCAACTACCGCCTGCCTGGCAGCACGCTGTACGTGACCCTGGAGCCGTGCAGCATGTGCGCCGGGTTGATCGTGCATGCGCGGGTGATGCGCGTGGTTTTCGGCGCACTGGAACCCAAGGCGGGGATCGTGCAGAGCCAGGGCCAGTTCTTCGGGCAGGGCTTTCTGAACCACCGTGTGCTGGTGGAGGGTGGCGTGATGGCCGAGGCGTGCGGGCAAGTGCTCAGTGACTTCTTCAGGGCTCGCCGGTCCAAGCCGTGACGTGACCGGCTACAGCGGCGGTGACTGCTCTGCCGGTTTAGCCTTGTTCACACCCGGGACATGCAGGTTGCCCTCTGCCACCTGGCCTTCGAGCTGAGGCTGGGTAACCCAGGTGAGAATGTCGTAGTAGCGGCGGATGTTGGCGACAAAGTGCACCGGTTCGCCGCCCCGTGCATAGCCGTACTTGGTCTGGCGGTACCATTGCTTCTGCGCCAGGCGCGGCAGCATCTTCTTCACATCCAGCCACTTGTTGGGGTTGAGCTTCTCGCGCTTGGCCAGGGTGCGCGCGTCTTCCAGGTGGCCGCTGCCGACGTTGTAGGCGGCCAGCGCGAACCAGGTGCGGTCGGGCTCCTGGATGCTGTCGTCCAGCTCGGCCTTGATCTTCATGAAGTACTTGGCGCCACCCTTGATGCTTTGCTTGGGGTCCAGGCGGTTGGAGACGCCCATGGCCTGTGCGGTGCGCTGGGTCAGCATCATCAGGCCGCGCACGCCGGTCTTGGAGGTGACTTCCGGCTGCCACATGGACTCCTGGTAGCCGATGGCGGCCAACAGGCGCCAGTCCACCTGCTCGACCTTGGCATAGCTCTTGAAATGCTTCTCGTACTTGGGCAAACGTTGCTGCAGGTGCTGGGCGAAGGTGTAGGCGCCCACATAGCCCAGTACATCGACATGCCCGTAATAACGGTCCTTCAGGCGCTGCAGGGTGCCGTTCTTCTGGGACTTGTCGAGGAATTCGTTCACCTCGTTCAGCAGGCTGTTGTCCTCGCCTGCGGCGACAGCCCAGCGCTGGTCGCGGGACTCGCCCAGGTCGAAGGCCACGCGCACGTTGGGGAAGTACACCTGGTTCATGGCCAGTTCGTTGGAATCCACCAGGGTGAGGTCGATCTGCCCCTCGTCGACCATGCGCAGCAAGTCCACCACTTCCACGGCATCGGATTCTTCGTATTGCAGGCCCGGGTACTGTTTTTTCAGCTCGGCCAGTTGATCGGCGTGGCTGCTGCCCTTGAGCACCATGATCTTCTTGCCGACCAGGCCTTGGGCGTTGGTCGGGCGCGAGCGGCCATTGCGGTAGATGACCTGAGGCGTCACCTCCAGGTAGGGGTGCGAAAACTTCGCCTGGGCCTGGCGCCGTTCGCTGCTGACAAGGCCGGCGGCTGCCAGCACCGGGCCGGACGGCTTGCCAAGGTCGTCAAACAGCTCGTCGAGGTTGTCGGCGGTCTCGATTTCCAGCTTCACGCCCAGGTCGTCGGCAAAATGCTTGACCAGTTCGTACTCGAAGCCGGTCTCACCGTTGCGATCCTGGAAATAAGTGGCCGGGCTGTTGCGGGTGATCACGCGCAGCACGCCGTCCTCCTTCACGCGCTCGAGGGTACTGGGTTTTTCAACGCAGCCACCAAGCAGCAGAAAGAGTCCGGTTGCGAAAAGCCATCTGGCGCAACGCTGGCGCAAAGCAGTGTGGGTGAACATAGGTTGCAGTATACGCAAAGGACTGGCCGTGCCATATCTCGACAACGGTTAGCTTGTCTGATAGCGCTTTTCAGGCGTTTGCTGTCTGATCGTGCCGTCCAGCGCTGTGTGCCAAGCCCGGTTGATGGGGTAAACCCTGTAACAGAGCACTCGGACCTCATTGTGCAAAGCCTGGACGGAGGTTGCCTGTGGGGCTGTATCAGCGTCTGGGCAAGGTGCATGAACCCCCGGAAATTTTGACCCGCAGGTCCGGTTCCGCCGCCCGGCAGCCCTGCGCTACAGCGGGTGCCGCAAGCGAACGAATTAGGCTAGAATGCACGGCCTCCAAGCACACCCCTTCTGAGGCTGTCCCGACGATGTTGATCCTGCGCGGCGCTCCTGCCCTTTCTGCCTTTCGCCACGGTAAGTTACTCGAGCAACTGAGCCAGAAAGTCCCCGCTGTTACTGGTTTGTATGCCGAATTTGCCCACTTTGCCGATACCGACGGCGAGTTGACCGCCGACCAGCAGCAGGTGCTGGGCCGTCTGCTCAAGTACGGCCCGAGCGTACCGGTACAGGAGCCCGCCGGTCGCCTGTTCCTGGTCGTGCCGCGCCTGGGCACTATTTCGCCCTGGGCCAGCAAGGCCAGCGACATCGCCCACAACTGCGGCCTGCAGTCGATCCAGCGCCTGGAGCGCGGCATTGCGTACTATGTGGCCGGTGACCTCAGCGACGCCGATGCCGAGCAGGTGTCGGCGCAGTTGCACGACCGCATGACCCAGCGCGTGCTGGGCCAGCTGGAGCAGGCCGCCGACATGTTCAGCCACGCCCAGCCAAGGCCCATGACGTCGGTGGACATCCTAGCCGGCGGCCGCGACGCCCTGGCCCAGGCCAACATCGACCTGGGCCTGGCACTGGCCGAGGACGAAGTGGACTACCTGGTCACCGCGTTCCAGGGCCTCAAGCGCAACCCCAACGACATCGAACTGATGATGTTCGCCCAGGCCAACTCCGAGCACTGTCGCCACAAGATCTTCAACGCCAGTTGGGACATCGACGGCCAGGCGCAGGACAAGAGCCTGTTCGGCATGATCAAGAACACCTACCAGATGCACAGCGAAGGTGTGCTGTCGGCGTACAAGGACAACGCTTCGGTCATCGTCGGCAACGTTGCAGGTCGTTTCTTCCCGAACCCTGAAACCCGCCAGTACGGTGCGGTGCAGGAGCCGGTACACATCCTGATGAAGGTGGAAACCCACAACCACCCGACCGCCATCGCACCTTTCTCCGGCGCCTCGACCGGTTCGGGCGGCGAAATCCGTGACGAAGGTGCCACCGGCCGCGGCGCCAAGCCCAAGGCCGGCCTGACAGGCTTCACCGTGTCCAACCTGCGCATCCCTGGCTTCGAGCAGCCCTGGGAGCAGGCCTACGGCAAGCCTGAGCGCATCGTGGACGCCCTCGACATCATGATCGAAGGCCCGCTGGGCGGCGCCGCGTTCAACAACGAATTCGGTCGCCCGGCCCTGACCGGTTACTTCCGTACCTTCGAGCAGTCCATCAACACCCCGCACGGTGAAGAAGTGCGCGGCTACCACAAGCCGATCATGCTCGCCGGCGGCATGGGCAACATCCGTGAAGACCACGTGCAGAAGGGCGAGATCACCGTCGGCGCCAAGCTGATCGTGCTCGGCGGCCCGGCCATGCTGATCGGCCTGGGCGGCGGCGCTGCCTCCTCGGTAGCCACCGGTGCCAGCTCGGCTGACCTGGACTTCGCCTCGGTACAGCGCGAAAACCCGGAGATGGAGCGCCGTTGCCAGGAAGTCATCGACCGCTGCTGGCAGCTGGGCGACGCCAACCCGATCGCCTTCATCCACGACGTCGGCGCCGGCGGCATCTCCAACGCCTTCCCGGAACTGGTCAACGACGGTGGCCGCGGTGGTCGCTTCGAGCTGCGCAATGTGCCCAACGACGAGCCGGGCATGGCCCCGCACGAAATCTGGAGCAACGAATCGCAGGAGCGTTACGTGCTGGCCGTCAGCGCTGTCGACTTCGAGCGCTTCAAGGCCATCTGCGAGCGTGAGCGCTGCCCGTTCGCCGTGGTCGGCGAAGCCACCGAAGAACAGCACCTGACCGTCACCGACAGCCACTTCGACAACACTCCGGTCGACATGCCGCTCGACGTGTTGCTGGGCAAGCCGCCACGCATGCACCGCTCGGTCACCCGCGAAGCCGAGCTGGGCGATGATTTCGACCCGAGCGAGCTGGACCTGGACACCGCTGTACAGCGCGTGCTGAGCCACCCGGCCGTGGCCAGCAAGAGCTTCCTGATCACCATAGGCGACCGCACCATCACCGGCCTGGTCGCCCGCGACCAGATGGTCGGCCCTTGGCAGGTACCGGTGGCCGACTGCGCCGTCACCGCCACCAGCTTCGATGTCTACACCGGCGAAGCCATGGCCATGGGCGAGCGTACTCCGCTGGCACTGCTGGATGCCCCGGCATCCGGGCGCATGGCCATCGGCGAAACCATCACCAACCTGGCCGCTTCGCACATCGACAAGCTGTCTGACATCAAGCTGTCGGCCAACTGGATGTCCGCTGCCGGCCACCCAGGTGAAGACGCGCGCCTATACGACACCGTCAAGGCTGTCGGCATGGAGCTGTGCCCTGAGCTGGGCATCATCATCCCGGTCGGCAAAGACTCGATGTCGATGAAGACCAAGTGGAGCGAAGAGGGCGTCGAGAAGAGCGTCACCTCGCCGATGTCGCTGATCATCACAGGCTTCGCCCCGGTCACTGACATCCGCAAGACCCTGACCCCGCAACTGCGCATGGACAAGGGCGAGACCGACCTCATCCTGATCGACCTGGGCCGTGGCAAGAACCGCATGGGTGCCTCGATCCTGGCCCAGACCTACGGCAAGATCGCAGCCCAGGCGCCGGACGTCGACGACGCCGAAGACCTCAAGGCGTTCTTCGCCGTGATCCAGGGTCTTAACGCCGACGGTCACTTGCTGGCCTACCACGACCGTTCCGATGGCGGCCTGGTCACCACCGTGCTGGAAATGGCCTTCGCTGGCCACTGCGGCCTGGACTTGCACCTCGATCCGCTGACCGACAGCAAGGCCGACATCCCGGCGATCCTCTTCAACGAAGAGCTGGGCGCGGTCATCCAGGTGCGCCAGGACGCTACCCCGGACGTACTGGTCCAGTTCAGCGCCGCAGGCCTGGGTGAGCAGTGCGTGGCGGTGATCGGCAAGCCGGTCAACAACGCCGAAATCTCCATCAGCCTGAACGGCGAAGTGCTGTTCGATGACGACCGCCGCATGCTGCAGCGCCAGTGGGCTGAAACCAGTTACCAGATCCAGCGCCTGCGCGACAACGCCGATTGCGCCGATCAGGAATTCGACCTGCTGCTCGAAGAAGACAACCCAGGGCTGTCGGTCAAGCTTGGCTTCGATGTCAACGATGACATCGCCGCGCCCTACATCAAGAAGGGCGTGCGTCCGCAAGTGGCCATCCTGCGCGAGCAGGGCGTCAACGGCCAGGTCGAAATGGCGGCTGCCTTCGACCGTGCCGGGTTCGCGGCCATCGACGTGCACATGAGCGACATTCTTGCCGGTCGCGTGGACTTCGAGGCCTTCAAGGGCCTGGTCGCCTGTGGCGGTTTCTCCTACGGCGACGTGTTGGGTGCCGGCGAGGGCTGGGCCAAGTCAGCCCTGTTCAACAGCCGTGCGCGTGATGCCTTCCAGGCGTTCTTCGAGCGCAACGACAGCTTCGCCCTGGGCGTGTGCAACGGTTGCCAGATGATGTCCAATCTGCATGAGCTGATCCCGGGTACCGAGTACTGGCCGCACTTCGTGCGTAACCGCTCCGAGCAGTTCGAGGCGCGGGTGGCCATGGTCGAGGTGCAGAAGTCCAACTCGATCTTCCTGCAGGGCATGGCCGGTTCGCGCATGCCGATCGCCATCGCCCACGGCGAGGGCCATGCCGAGTTCGCCAGTGAAGAGGCCTTGCTGGAGGCTGATGTGTCCGGTTGCGTGGCGCTGCGTTACGTGGACAACCACGGCAAGGCCACCGAGGCCTACCCGGCCAACCCCAACGGCTCGCCTCGCGGTATCACCGGGCTCACCAGCCGCGACGGCCGCGTGACCATCATGATGCCGCACCCGGAGCGTGTGTTCCGTGCCGTACAGAACTCGTGGCGCCCGGATGAGTGGCAGGAAGATGCGGCGTTGATGCGCATGTTCCGTAATGCGCGGGTGTGGGTGAACTAAGGCGTGTACAAGCTCGCCTTCTTTGTTCCTGCCAGCCATGTTGAGGTGGTCAAGGCTGCTGTGTTCGCCGCGGGTGGTGGGCACATGGGTGATTATGACCACTGCGCCTGGCAGACCTCGGGCCAGGGCCAGTTTCGTCCGTTGGACGGCAGCCAGCCGTATCTCGGGCAAACCGGTCAGGTCGAGGTGGTGGAAGAGTGGAAGGTGGAGCTGGTGGTGGCTGACGATCTAGTTGCCCAGGTCGTCGCAGCGCTCAGGCAAAGCCACCCGTACGAGACGCCAGCCTACGAGGTTTGGCGGCTCGCCGAGTTCTAGAGCGTAGCAAGGGTGCTCGCGGCGGTTCGACGCCTCGACACGCCCGCTCCCACTCGTATTTCACAGGTCCTGAACCTTGTGAGATCGCGTACCCCCTGCAGGAGCCTTGTGCCGCGAATGGGCAGCAAAGCGGCCCCTGTACGCTGGACGATCAGGCAGTCCCGATCTCCCCGCCATCATTGCGCTGAATCACCACCGTCGAAGCCCGCCGTCTCACCTTGGCCGCAGCCGGGGTAGCATCTGTAGCCTTGTCGGTATATGGCCAGTTCCCCGGGTGGTGAATGTTGACGAACAGCGTCTTGTTGTCCGGGGTAATGGCAATCCCGGTCACCTCGCAATCATTCGGCCCGACCAAGAAGCGGCGCAGGTCCACCTGGTTTTGCGTATTCATCGGCATTCGCTTGTCGCTGGCTGCTACCAGGGAAGCAGTATGATTTCACTCGAACTGTCGTGGAAGTGTTTTTGCTGAGCGATGCGTTCTTGGACGAAGCGCGTCCCAAGACTACGTCACTGCGCTAATCTGCTTGACAGCGCCACTGGATTGTAAAATTAAGTTTAGTGACGGATATAGTCATAAGGATCAGGTTGAATAGGTGTAACTCGAACCTCCCCGATAGTGTCTCTGATAAGTCTTCTTTCAAGGTAACTATAGGTTGCCAGCTGGGCGGCAACGCCGAGAGTAAGTGTGTTCGTCGCTTGATAGGTTAAAAGATTAGCTGCGGCTGCTATGGCTGCATTTTCTGCGCGGTTAATTATTAGGCTGGATAAGGGTTCTAGTACTTCGGCACTGTTAATAATCCTATTTCCAACACCTGCGACAAACTCGACGTCACCGATATCTACAGATACATGATATGAGTCCGGTGCCGGTGTGTGCCCGGCTCTATGCAGGATAAGTGTTAAATTTGGGCTCTGAGTGCGTTCGCCGCCGATACGTAGCTGTGCTCTATCCACAGAAATAGTTGGACGTTGACCAACAAGCCAATTTACTCCGCGCTTGATCCATTCCCACATTTTTCCACTAGGGTCATGCCGGTTGATGGGATCGTTCTGGCAATAGCAGTAGCCGTTAGGCCCGCCTTTACCGAATGGAGACATAGTGTCAGCCTGGAGAAATCGCCTCGATCTGCTACTGTAGAGCCGGCGTCCATTGCCGAGAACATAACAGTCCAGCATTGTATCGAGCCGCTGCCCGCTGAACGTAACAAGATGTGTTGATGGGGCTGCGTGCAGAAAACCATAGGGTGAAAAGTTCTGTTGAGTGCCTGCAGGGATACCGCGCAATGCGGTGTTTGAATTGTCAGATTGCAAGAGTTGACTGCTTGTTGTTATTGCATCTGATTCTGCTAATGCAATGCCATTGGCCCAGAGCAGGCGACGTGGGCTGTCACTTACTTCGCAAGCCAGTTTAGGGCCTTGGAAGAAAAATTTTTTCTTTTTTGTCGGGAGCACTGTCGAACGCATATACGTAGCCCGTGGCGAAGTATGTGACTGGATGATTTACTACTGGCTCGCCTACGTCTACTAGCAGATTTATCAGGTGGTTTGACTGCTTCCAATGGAACTGCAGTTTCGAGGGGAAATGAAAGGGAGGCGCTCGCGAAAAATCCAACGCGGTGTATATGGCATCGGCTGTGTCGGTGTTCGCGGGCTGGCCCGCTTGTATGGTTAGACTTGAAGGGGTGGTGGGACGCTAAAGCCGATTCTGACTGTCAGCAGCAGTACAGACTGTGGGAGACATCGCCCCACCCCTTCAAGCCCTAGAACCATAACGTGAGGAGCCACCCATGGCAATGCAGGTAGATCGGTTAATCGTGGGTGTAGATGTCGCAAAAGCGGAGCTGGTTATTCATCACGACGACCGCGATGAAATTATCAAGATTAAAAACGCTAAGCCAGAAATCAAGAAGTGGCTCAAACAGCAAGCGGCCCACACGGCGATCGCCGTTGAGGCTACCAATGTCTACCACTTGGACTTGGTTGAACTAGCCCACGGGATGGGTTTTCAGGTTTATGTCGTCGACGGATTCCAGTTAAGCAACTACAGAAAAGGTGTCGGGGGACGTGTAAAAACTGATCCATCTGATGCTCGACTACTATCCCGTTTCCTTAGGAACGAAGGTAACGAACTCCGGCCCTGGAGCCCTCCGCCGGCCGTCTACGGCAAGCTCCAGAGCCTGCTGCGGCGCCGGGCGGCTTTGGTGACTGCGCGCACTGCGATGACCCAAAGTTGGGCCAACGAAAATCTGCTTAGAGCCGCCTTCGAGACCTTTGTGAAGTCGATTGATCGGCTGGACCAGTTGATCCGAAAGAAACTGAAAGAAGTGCTGCGCGAGGCTGGATTGCAGGAGCAAGTTGCACGTTGCCAGGCAGTGGAAGGAATCGGTTTTCTCACCGCCACCGCATTGGTAATGGCATTTGTGAGAGGTGAATTTAAGAGCAGCGACTCATACATCGCCTTTTTGGGGATGGACTTGAGAGTGAGCGATTCTGGGCAGAAGAATGGACGTCGCCGTCTTACCAAGCGCGGCTGCTCGGAGATCCGTCGTCTACTTCATAACGCTGCGATGGCAGCCAGCCGATCGGCGGCATGGAAAGAACTTTATGAGAAACAGCGCACGGCAGGAAAAGCGACGACCCAAGCACTGGTGATTTTGGCTAGGAAACTTGCGCGGGTGGCGTTCGCCCTGATGAAAAATCAGGACGAATATGTCACCAGAAAGGGGAAACTGGCTTGCTGAAAACCATAGAATCTCCCACTTGGATGTAGAATGATATTCAAAAGGTGTATACGCTTTACATAAATATATCGAGTGTATAAC
>NZ_JBICKP010000074.1:0-813 GCF_043104335.1 Pseudomonas sp. WSY_20 | reverse complement strand
GTCATCACCTACACCGTGACCTTGACCAACCCGGCTCAGACTCCGGTGACCGTGACCCTGTCCAATGGTCAGGTCATCACCGTTGAAGCAGGCAAGACCCAGGGCAGCATCGACTTCCAGACCCCGGCGAACGACGTTTACAACAACGGCTCGACCGTTAGCGTGACCATCGACAGCGCCGCGGGCGGTAACTTCGAACAGCTGACGCCTAACCCGACGCCAGCGGTTACCACGATCAATGATTCGATCGACACCACTACCGCGACCTTGACCGCGAGTCCTTCGGTCACCGAAGGCGGTGTCATCACTTACACCGTGACCCTGACCAATCCGGCTCAGACTCCGGTCACCGTGACCCTGTCCAACGGTCAGGTCATCACCGTTGAAGCGGGTAAGACCCAGGGCAGCATCGATTTCCAGACCCCGGCCAACGACGTCTACAACAACGGTTCCACCGTTAGCGTGACCATCGACAGTGCCACGGGCGGTAACTTCGAGCAGCTGACCCCGAATCCAGCGGCTGCGGTTACCACGATCAATGATTCGATCGATACCACCACTGCCACGCTGACGGCTTCGCCGAGCGTGACCGAAGGCGGCGTCATCACTTACACCGTGACGCTGACCAACCCGGCCCAGACTCCGGTAACTGTGACCTTGTCCAACGGCCAAGTCATCACCGTTGAGGCTGGCAAGACTCAGGGCAGTATCGACTTCCAGACCCCGGCCAACGACGTTTACAACAACGGCTCGACCGTTAGCGTGACCATCGACAGCGCTACGGGCGGTAATTTCGAACAGCTGACGCCTAAC
>NZ_JBICKP010000073.1:0-29949 GCF_043104335.1 Pseudomonas sp. WSY_20 | reverse complement strand
AAAGCCAAAGCAACGGCAACGGCAACGGCAACGGCAACGGCAACGGCAACGGCAACGGCAACGGCAACGGCAACGGCAACGGCAACGGCAACGGCAACGGCAACGGTACGGCAATTATCATGAGTGCGCAGCTATGGAGTTGACCAACGAACCCTCGACCCTAATTATTTGCAAGCCAATCAAATGTTTAGCCAGCCCCAATGTAAAGGTTGCCATTCACTACTTTAATCTCCCTCAAGCGGCATGTGAGTATCGAACGCATGACTCCCGCCCAGCCCAGCTCACCATCGTCCAACCGCCCTTCACCGTCGAAGCCCAGGACGCTGTGCGGCGAAAATCCGTTGGTGCATGTCATCCTCGCCTTTTGGGCATTGTGGCACTGCCGTCACGCGCGCCCGCCCGACACCTCGCTTACGCCTGCATGACCTCACCCGGCCTGCATTGGGCCGTTTGACCCAGCCGGGCCGCCTGCACAGGCAGGGGCCTGAGCGTTCGCGAGCGAATGATTATGCACTTTGCACCTGTGGAGCAGGCCAGCCAGTTTCTGGCCGCCAACCCCGAAATCGATCTGTTTGAACTGTTCATCCTCGACGCCAACGGCGTGCCACGCGGCAAGCTGCTGCACCGTGATGAACTGCTGGCCGTGTACCAGACCGGCCGGCCATTACCCAGCACCATTCTCGGCCTGACCGTAAACGGCGACGACGTGGAAAACTCGGGCTTGGTCTGGGATGTCGGCGACATCGATTGCCGTGCCTACCCACTCGATGGCAGCCTGGTACGCCTGCCCTGGCGCCGGGTGCCGACCGCAGCGCTGCAAGTGAGCATGCACCCACACCAAGGCCTGCCGGCCAGCGTGGCCGACCCGCGTCATGTACTGTTGCGCACCGTCGAAGCCCTGAAGGCCGACGGGTACCACCCCGTGATGGCCTGCGAGCTGGAGTTCTACCTGCTCGACCAGCAGCGCGATGCCCATGGCCATCCGCAACCGGCGCTCGACCAGGACGGCGCACGCCCTCGCAGCACTCAGGTGTACGGGCTGCGAGAGCTGGAGCAGATCGAGCCGTTCCTGGCAGACCTGTATGCGGCCTGCAAGGCACAGGGCATACCGGCGCGTACGGCCATTTCGGAATACGCCCCAGGCCAGGTGGAGATTACCCTCGAACACGGTGATGCCGTGCAAGCGATGGACCAGGCAGTACGCTACAAGCGCCTGGTCAAAGGCATCGCCCACGCCCATGGCATGCAGGCCTGCTTCATGGCCAAGCCCTTCGGCCACTTGGCCGGTACCGGTATGCACATGCACCTGAGCCTGGCCGACAGCGCCGGCCGTAACCTGTTCGCCAGCGAAGATCCGGCCGGCACACCGCTGCTGCGTTACGCAGTGGCCGGCATGTTGCAGCACCTGCACGCGTCGCTGCTGCTGTTTTGCCCCAACGCCAACTCCTTCCGCCGCTTCCAGGCCAATAGCTACGCGCCCCTGTCGCCCACCTGGGGCGTGGACAACCGCACGGTCAGCCTGCGGGTGCCGGGCGGGCCGGCCAATAGCCGGCATGTTGAGCACCGTATCTGCGGGGCCGACGCCAATCCGTACCTGGCTGCCGCCGCCATGTTGGCCGCCAGTCACAGCGGCATACGTGATCAGCTCGACCCTGGCGCGCCGATTCAGGGCAATGGCTATGCCCAGGCGACCGAACATCTGCCAACCGACTGGCTCACCGCGCTGCAAGCCTTGGAGCAGTCGACCTGGGCCCGCGAAGCACTGGGCGATGCGTTTCTTGGCGTGTACCTGAAGGTCAAGCGCGCCGAATACCGGCAATTCATGGCCGAAGTCAGCGAACAGGACTGGCGCTGGTACCTGCACCAGGCCTGAGCCCCACACAGAACAAGGATTACCCATGAACGCAGCAGTGAACAAAGGCCCGGCGCAACGTGCGCCGTCCTACTACACCGCCACCCTCAACGACCTCACCACCTACCCCCAGCTCAAGGGCACCGTGCAGGTGGACGTGGCAATCATCGGCGCGGGCTTCACCGGCTTGGCAACGGCCGTGGAACTGGCCGAACGCGGCCTGAAAGTCGCGGTGGTCGAAGCCAACCGGGTGGGCTGGGGCGCCAGCGGGCGCAATGGTGGTCAAGTGACCGGCAGCCTGTCGGGTGACGAAGCCATGCGCGCACAGATGCGCAAGCGGCTGGGCAGCGACGTGGATGATTTCATCTGGCACCTGCGCTGGCGGGGCCACCAGATCATCGAGCAACGGGTGGCCCGCTATGGCATCGACTGCGACCTCAAGCACGGTCACCTGCACGCGGCCATGAAACCCTCGCACCTGGACGAGCTACGGGCTTTCGAGGCCCAGGCACAGCGCCATGGCATGGGTGATCAGGTCGAGCTGCTCGACCGCCAGGCGATGGCCGAACACCTGCAAAGCCCCCTGTACTTGGGCGCCCTGAAGAACCGGCGCAACCTGCACCTGCACCCGCTGAACCTGTGCCTGGGCGAAGCCCGCGCCGCCCACAGCCTGGGCGCGCTGATTTTCGAGCAGACCGAAGTGCTGGAAATCGTGCACGGCCCTCGCCCTGCCGTGGTGACGGCCCATGGGCGTGTGGACGCGCGCCAGGTGATGCTGGCAGGCGATGTCTATCACAAGCTGGAAAAGCGCCAGCTCAAGGGCAAGATATTCCCGGCCATGGGCGGCATCGTCACCACGGCGCCATTGGGCGAGCTGGCAGCGCAAATCAACCCGCAGGACCTTGCCGTCTATGATTGCCGATTCGTGCTGGACTACTATCGCCTGACGGCCGACAAGCGGCTGCTGTTCGGCGGCGGCGCCAACTACTCAGGGCGCGATTCGCGGGATATCGAAGCCGAACTGCGCCCGTGCATCGAGCGTACCTTCCCTGCCTTGAAGGGCGTGCCCATTGCGTTTCAATGGAGCTGCGCCATGGGCATCGTGGTCAATCGCATACCCCAAGTGGGCAAGCTTTCGGACCATGTCTGGTACTGCCAGGGCTACTCCGGACACGGCATCGCCACCAGCCACATCATGGGCGAAATCATGGCTCAAGCCATGACCGGCACCCTGGAGCAATTCGACACCTTCGCCCAATGCAAGCATGTGCGTGTGCCGATGGGAGACGTGTTGGGCAACCCGCTCCTGGCAGCGGGCATGTGGTACTACCAGATGCTGGAAAAACTGCGCTGAAGCAAGGACCGCCCGCCCTGCGAGGCCTCGTCAAAAGGGGCTGCAGGGCGGTGGCAGGCGGTGCGCGCCAGGTCAGGCGCTTTTCTTGAGGTTGAGCTTCTTGAGCTCTTCGTCGCGCAGTTCGCGACGCAGGATCTTGCCGACGTTGGTGGTCGGCAGGGTGTCGCGGAACTCGACCTGACGTGGCACCTTGTAGCCGGTGAGGTTGGCGCGCATGTGCTCCATCACCTGCTCTTTGGTCACCGTCATGCCAGGTTTGACCACGACGAAGACCTTGATCAGCTCCCCGGATTTTTCATCCGGAATGCCGATGGCCGCACACTGCGATACGCCAGGCACCGCCGCCAGCACGTCCTCGAGTTCATTGGGGTAGACGTTGAAGCCGGACACCAGAATCATGTCCTTCTTGCGGTCGACGATACGCATGTAGCCGTCAGGCTGAATCAGGGCGATGTCGCCGGTCTTGAGCCAGCCTTCGCTGTCGAGAATTTCGGCGGTGGCCTCCTCGCGCTGCCAGTAGCCCTTCATCACCTGAGGGCCCTTGACGCACAGTTCGCCCACTTCGCCCAAGGGCAACTCGTTGCCGGCGTCGTCAACGATCTTGCACAGCGTGGACGGCACCGGAATACCGATGGTGCCTACCTGGTTGGCCTGCGCGGGGTTCACGGCGGCCACCGGGCTGGTTTCGGTCATGCCATAGCCTTCGCAGATGGCGCAGCCCGTCACCGCACGCCAGCGCTCGGCAACGCTCAGTTGCAGCGCCATGCCGCCAGATAGGGTGATCTTCAACGCCGAGAAGTCCAGGGCGCGGAACGCATCGCTGTTGCAAAGCGCCACGAATAGCGTATTGAGGCCCACGAAACCTGTGAACTTCCACCTGCCCAGTTCCTTGACCATGGCGGAAAGGTCGCGGGGGTTGCTGATCAGCACGTTGTGGTTGCCGATCAGCATCATGGCCATGCAATGGAAGGTGAAGGCGTAGATGTGGTACAGCGGCAGCGGGGTGATGAGAATCTCGCACCCTTCCTGCAGGTTCGAGCCCATCAGCGCCCGGCACTGCAACATGTTGGCCACCAGGTTGCGGTGGGTCAGCATGGCGCCCTTGGCTACACCGGTGGTGCCGCCGGTGTATTGCAACACGGCCACATCATTGGCTTGCGGGTTGGCCTCGGTCACCGGCTGGCCCTTGCCCAGGGCCAGGGCATCGTTGAAGCGCACGGCGCTGGGCAGGTGATAGGCCGGCACCATCTTCTTGACGTACTTGATCACGCTGTTGATCAGCAGCCGCTTGAGCGCAGGCAGCAGGTCTGCCACTTCGGTGACGATGACGTGCTTGACCTGGGTCTTGGGCACTACCTTCTCGGCCAGGTGCGCCATGTTCGCCAGGCACACCAGCGCTTTGGCGCCGGAGTCCTTGAACTGGTGCTCCATTTCCCGGGCGGTGTACAGCGGGTTGGTGTTGACCACGATCAGGCCGGCGCGCATGGCGCCAAATACCGCCACCGGGTACTGCAGCACGTTGGGCAGTTGCACCGCGATGCGATCACCGGGCTTTAGGTCGGTATGCTGTTGCAACCAGGCGGCAAAGGCACCGGAAAGGGTATACAACTCACCGTAGGTCAGGGTCTTGCCCAGGTTGCTGAAGGCCGGTTTGTCGGCAAAGCGCTGGCAGGATTGCTTGAGTACCGCCTGGATGTTGGGGAATTCGTCGGGATCGATCTGCGCCGCGATACCGGCCGGATACTTGTCCTTCCAAAAATGGTCGATCATGCAAGCCCACTCCTTCAGCAACAGCGAAGTTCGTTTCACGCGTCGAGGCGTTTATTATTGATATGAGATGACGGCCTGATGCAAACCAGATCATCTGAAAGCGGGCCGAGAGTAGCAGCTTTGCCGAGGGTCTACTAGAGCCCAAATCGGGCTTGACAGTCACAAAGGTGACTCAATGAATACTTCGGGTCACGTTTAGAGTATTTGACTTAATGAGCCGGTTAGGCCACCGGGATGTGCCGTGCGCCAGGCCCTGGCGCACGGCACATCTTCCTTGTCGCGGGCTATCGATTAGCTGGCGTCACGCAGTTCGCGCCGCAGGATCTTGCCCACCGGCGTCATCGGCAGCGCCTCGCGTAGCACGATCTGCTTGGGCACTTTGTAGCCGGTAAGGTTGGCCTTGCAATAGGCCTTGAGCTCCTCGACATCCACACCCCCTTGGCGCGGCACCACGAACAACTTCACCGCTTCGCCGGAACGCTCGTCTGGCACGCCGATAGCGGCACAATTGGCGACCTTGGGATGGCCCATGACCACCTCTTCGACTTCGTTGGGGTACACGTTAAAGCCCGATACGATGATCATGTCTTTCTTACGGTCGACGATACGGGTAAAGCCGTCGGGGTCGATCACGGCAATGTCACCGGTTTTGAACCAGCCTTCGGCGTCCAGTGCCTCGGCCGTGGCGTCGGGTTGCTGCCAGTAGCCCTTCATGACCTGCGGGCCCTTGATGCACAGCTCACCGGGCTCACCCAGGGCCAGCTCGTTGCCGTCGGCATCGATCACCTTGAAAGCCGTGCCCACCACCGGGATGCCCACCGTGCCCAGCCGCGCCAGCGTGCCGTAGGGGTTGGTGCTGGCCACGGGGGACGTTTCGGTCAGGCCGTACCCTTCGACGATGCGGCAACCCGTCAGCTGTTCCCAGCGCTCGGCCGTGGCCTTGACCAGGGCAGTGCCGCCGGAGTTGGTGACCTTCAATGCAGAGAAATCGAGCTGGCGGAACCCGGGGTGGTCCATCAGCGCGACGAACAGGGTGTTGAGGCCCAGCAACGCAGAAAACCGCCACTTGCCCAGCTCCTTGATGAAGCCTGGTATGTCCCGCGGGTTGGTGATCAGCACGTTGTGGTTGCCGGTGACCATCATGCACATGCAGTTCGCGGTGAAGGCATAGATGTGATAGAGGGGCAACGGCGCGATCATCACCTCTTCGCCGTCCTTGAGTAGCTTCTGCCCGTCCGGCCCATGCTGGGAGAAACAGGCCAGCACCTGCAGCATGTTTGCCACCAGGTTACCGTGGGTGAGCATCGCGCCCTTGGCCAGCCCCGTCGTGCCGCCGGTGTACTGCAGCACGGCGATGTCACCCAGGCTCAAGGGCACAGGCATGGGCACGCTATCGCGGCCCTGGCGCAGTACCTGCTTGAACGACACGGCCTGGGGCAGCGCATAGGCTGGCACCATCTTCTTGAGCTTGTCGACCACGGTGTTGACCAGCCAGCCTTTGAGCGTAGGCAGCATGTCGCCCATCTTCGCCTCGATCAGGTACTCGATACCGGTATCGGGCAGGACCGTCTGCACACGCTTGCCGAACAGGTTCATGTACACCAGAGCCCGGGCGCCGCTGTCCTTGAACTGGTGGCGCATTTCGCGTTCGGTGTAAAGCGGGTTGGTGTTGACCACGATCAGCCCGGCGCGCATGGCGCCGAACACGGCGATGGGGTACTGGAGCACGTTGGGCATTTGCACCGCGATGCGGTCGCCCGGCTTGAGGTCGGTCTGTTGCTGCAGCCAGCAGGCGAAGGCGGCCGACAGACGATCGAGGTCGGCGTAGGTCAAGGTCACGCCCAAATTGCTGAAGGCCGGGCGATCGGCAAAGCGCTTGCAGGAGCGTTCGAACACCTCGACCACTGACGCGTAGGCCTGCATGTCCAGGGTGGAGGGCACGCCCGCCGGGCGCTTGTCATTCCAGAAGTCGGCTTGCATTTATTGTTGTTCCTCTGCCGGGACCTGCACTGCGTCCTGTAGTCCAAGTGCCTGCGCGCTGACTATGCACAGGCGTTGGTTCGACGTTAGCAGGTAAGCCAGGCACGGCCCAGTCATCAGCGCCTGCCATTAACATTGTGAATCTTATTTGTGCCCTTCCTGCAATTTGCTCGACTGTGGGTACACTGACGTGGGCGCAAAATGTGATCCGGGGCCCCCCGGCAAGCGTCTCACCCGTCTGGCCGACGCCCTGCGCGCGACCGGCATCCGACCTGTACTGCTTAAGGAAGCCCTGATGTCCCAGCTCAGCAACACGCCCTACGAAGCCCTAGAAGTCGGCCAGAAAGCCGAATACACGAAGTTGGTCGAGGAGCGCGACATCCAGCTGTTCGCCGCCATGTCCGGCGATCACAACCCGGTGCACCTGGACGCCGAGTTCGCGGCCAAGAGCATGTTCCGCGAGCGCATTGCCCATGGCATGTTCAGCGGCGCGTTGATCAGTGCGGCGGTGGCCTGCACGCTCCCAGGCCCTGGCACCATCTACCTGGGCCAGCAGATGAGCTTCCAGAAGCCGGTCAAGATCGGCGACACCCTGACGGTGCGCTTGGAAATCCTGGAAAAATTGCCCAAGTTCAAAGTGCGTATCGCCACCAACGTGTACAACCATAACGACGAACTGGTCGTGGCAGGTGAAGCCGAGATCCTGGCACCGCGCAAGCAGCAGACCGTGGAACTGGTTTCCCCGCCGAACTTCGTGGCCAGCTGAGCACCGTCGTGCCCTCACGGCCGCCTGTGCACTGCACCCGGCTTTCAGCCCCGGAACAGCGGTTGCTCGACCACTTCTATCGCCAACAGGGTTCGCGCATGCGCGCCCCTGCGCAGGGCAAGCTCTGGGTGGCCAGGTCGCCGGGCATCATTGCTGGGTTGTCTCTGAGCGAGGTGGAGAGTGGTCAGTGGCTGACGGGGCTGTTCGTGGCGCCTGATCGGCGCTCGGAAGGCGTGGGTATGCAGTTGGTCGCAAAGGCTCTGGAGAACGCCTGTGGCAGTACGTGGTTGTTCTGCCATCCAACGCTTGCCAACTACTATGCACGCCAGGGGTTTGCGCCGGCTGGTGAGCTACCCCAGTCGCTGCGTGACAAGCTCCAGCGCTATCAGCGCAGCAAGGCCCTGATAGCGCTGGAGCGCACTGCTTATCCGGGGCAGTTCAGCGCGGGGTAGGTTCAACCCCCGCCGCGTCGTCAGCACTGGGGCGCTCCTGGCCCAGCACCTTGGGCTTTTCGTCGTCGCGGGTGCCATCGAAGTCTTTTTCGCCTGGGTCCTTGCCCTCGGCCGACATGTGTTCAATCACCGCATTCATCTCCGCGCCCAGCAACAGCACGGCAGCCGAGATGTAGAAGTACAGCAGCAGCACGATGATTGCCCCGATGCTGCCATACATGGCGTTGTAGTCTGCAAACGTCTTCACGTAATAGGCAAAGCCCAGCGACGCGATGATCCACACTACGACCGCCAGCACCGAGCCCGGGGTAATGAAGCGGAATTTCTGCTCCACATCAGGCATGACGTAGTAGATAACCGCGACCGCGACCATCAGCAGAATCACGATCACCGGCCAGCGAAGGATGGTCCACAGGGTGACGATGAACTCTTCCATGCCGATCTGCGCCGCGATCCACTCCATGACCTGCGGGCCCAGCACCATCAGCGCCGCGGCCGCCAGCAGCATGCCTGCCAACCCAATGGTGTACAGCACCGACAGCGGGATACGCTTCCAGACCGGGCGACCTTCCGGCACGTCGTAGGCCGCGTTCATGGCGCTCATCATCAACCGCACACCGGCTGAAGCCGTCCACAGGGCAATGACGATACCCACCGACAGCAGGCCACCTTTGGACTGCTGGAGTTGGTCGATGACAGGGTTGACCTGCTCAAGGGCCTGGGGCGGCAAGACCAGCTCCGACTGCAAACGCAGCCAGGAGAAGAAGTCCGGCAGGTGCAGGAAACCGATCAGGGCAATGAGAAACAACAGGAAGGGGAACAACGAGAAAAGGGCCTGGTAGGCCAATGCCGAAGCATAGGTGGACATTTCGTCATCGAGGAATTCGTTGACGGTGCGCACCAGTACGCGGTGCAAGGGTAAGCCCTGCAAGGCGGAAAAAATCATAGCGTCTCCTTTCGCCGCTTGATCGATCTGACGTTCAGTCTAATGGACCCTGCGCTTGGGGTGCTGCTCCCGGTAATCATGCAACGGCTTTAAATAATTCTGCCTGTTACCGCCCCCTGCTTCGAAACGCAGAGGACGGCTCGGCAGGCGTGAGTCATTACTTGGTCAGGTCGTCGACCTTGTTTTTCACGTCGCCTTTGACCTGTTGGCCTTCGCCCTTGATTTCCTGGGCCTTGCCTTCGCCTTTGAGTTTTTCGTTGTCAGTGAGGTTGCCAACACCTTGCTTGATGTTGCCCATTGCCTCGTTGGCCATACCTTTAATTTTGTCTCCAGTACCGCTCATGGCAAAACTCCTGTGAGGTAGCACGCGTATCGTGCCGACAGAAGGTTGACCCAGCCGCTTGCACAGGAGTTTCAAGAAATTTGCGTCAACAAGCCAAACGGTTACAAACGGTCGAAATGCAGTCCCGTAAGGCTCCGTTGCGAGCCTCAAACCTTGCCCGGCAAGGTGCCACCCCTCACAATGCGGCCTTTGAAGGCTTCGACCCGCAGGAACCTGCATGAAACTCGACAAACCCGCTGCCATCGCCCGCCGCAACAGCACACTGGCGCGCCCGGTACTGACCAGTGCCAACACGCTGTTCGCCATACTCGACCCCAAGCGCAACCTGTGGTGGTTCGAGGTCCCGGTGGCCTTGCTCCGCAAGGGCCAGCCCGATTGGGTCAACCTGCTGTTGCACACCCCGCTGACCGATGAACTCCAGCACCTGAAGGTGCCGGTCAACTTCCTGCGGGCTCACCAAGAGCAGATGGAAGTGCGCAACCCTGGCAAGCGTCGCTCCACCATCAGCCTGGCCCTTAGCGCTGACCGCGACTCGCTGCTGCGCGACACTCGCCCCGGTGGTGATCAGCTGGACTTCAACACCTTCGTGCAGGGCTGATCAGGCTTTCTCGATCCGGTCGTCATGGATGACGATGCGGCCTTGCTTGAACAGCCCGCCGATGGCCTTCTTGAAATTGCCCTTGCTGACATTGAACAGCTTGCTGATCAATGCAGGGTCGCTCTTGTCGGAAACCGGCAGCACCCCACCCTCGGCGTCCAGGCGCGTCATGATCTGCTCCTGCAAGCTGTCGGACAGCGCAGCGCCCACTGGCTGCAGGCTGAGCGACACTTTGCCGTCAGCCCGCACTTCCTTGATGTAACCCTGCTCGTGCATGCCTGAGCGCAGGAACTTGAACACCTCGTTCTTGTGGATCAAGCCCCAGTGACGGTTGTTGATGATGGCCTTGAAACCCATCGGCGTTTCGCCGGCCACCAGCAGTTCCACCGGCTGCCCAGGCTTGTAGTCGGCAGGCGTGGTGTCGAGGTAGCGGTCCAGGCGCGAGGTGGCGGTGATGCGGCGGGTGCGCTTGTCCAGGTACACGTGCACCACGCAGTAGTCACCGATCTTCAGCGGCCGTGCCTCTTCGGAATACGGCATCAGCAGGTCCTTGGGCAGACCCCAGTCCAGGAAGATGCCCGCACCATTGATGTCCTTGACCTTGAGGCTGGCGAACTCGCCCACCTGCACCTTGGGCTTCTCGGTGGTGGCGATCAGCTGGTCTTCGCTGTCGAGGTAGATGAACACGTTCAGCCAGTCATCGACTTCAGTCTCGGCACCCTTGGGAATGTAACGGGACGGCAGCAGGATTTCCCCGTCGGCACCGCCGTCCAGGTACAGGCCGAAGTCCACGTGCTTAACAATTTGCAAACTGTTGTAACGCCCAAGCAGAGCCATTTTCGAACATCCTCAAGTCAAGGCGGCTATTTTCCGGATAGACCCGCCCTGGTGTCAAAGCCTGCGGTCGGTTCATCGCCATCCAGGCCTCCACGCGCCATCCGGTGGAACCGCAGGTGTTGTGCTGCGTCTACCCATTGGCTGCCACTGCAAGGACCCGCACATGCCTGCACGCCTGCTCAAAGTCCTGTCGATCTGCCTGGGTTTCGCCCTGCTGCTGGGTGCTTGCAGCCGCATCGACCTGGCCTATCGCAACCTCGATCGCCTGGTGCCCTGGTCGCTCGGCGACTACCTGGACATGAACCGTGAGCAGAAAACCCTGCTCGATGATCGCCTCCGGCAGCACCTGGCATGGCATTGCCAGACGCAACTGCCCGGCTACCTCGACTGGCTGGACCGCCTGCGCACCATGGTGGCCGATAACCAGGTCACCGACCAGGCGCTGCAGCAGCGCACCGAGGAGGCCCGCGAGGCAATTGGCCGGATCGCGGCCGAAATCACGCCGTCGGCCACCGAGTTGCTGCAAGGCATGAGCGATGCGCAGGTGGCCGAGATGCGCGATGCATTTCGTGACGATATTGCCCAGCGGCGCAAGGAATATGTCGACACCCCCCTGCTCAGCCAGATCAGCGAGCGCGCCGAGCGCATGGAAAAGCGCCTCAAGCCTTGGTTCGGCGAGCTGACCGAGGTCCAGAAGCAACGGGTCGGCGCCTGGTCCCGCGCCTTGGGTGACCAGAACAGCGAGTGGATACGCAATAGGGCTCATTGGCAGCAACAACTGCTGCTGGCGGTGGAACAACGCCACGAGCCAGGCTTCCCGGAACGGGTCGCGACCTTGTTGCAAAACAAGGAAAGCCTGTGGACAGCCGACTATCGCCAAGCCTTCCAGAACACCGAACGGCAAGCCCGCAGTCTGGTGGTGGACCTGGTGCAGCAGAGCACCCCCGCTCAACGCCAGGTGCTGCTGGAGCGGCTGACCAAGGTGCGCAGCGACTTCAGCGCCTTGAAGTGCCTGCGCGGGGCCTGAACAGACCACGCCAGGGCACTGGCTGAACTTCATTGGGCAAGAAAGCGCAAGAATCCACCGGCCTGCTGACGTACACTCGCGCCCCTGCCAAGCCCCTGGAGACTTTCGTGAGCCCCACCGCCCTAGCCCGCCTGCTAACCCTTGCTGCCGTATGGGGCGCGAGCTTTCTGTTCATGCGCATCATTGCCCCTGTACTGGGCACCGTGCCGACGGCCTTCTTCCGTGTCTCCATCGCCTGCCTGGGCTTGATCGCACTGCTCGGCGCTGCGCGCATACGCTGGGATTTTCAAGGGAAACTAGGCGCCTGCCTGGTGCTGGGCATGATCAACTCGGGCATTCCGGCCACCTTTTATTCTGTGGCAGCCCAGGTGCTGCCAGCCGGTTATTCGGCCATCTTCAATGCCACGACGCCCTTGATGGGCGTGCTGATCGGCGTGTTGTTCTTCAAGGAACCCATGACGTTGGCCAAGTTGTGCGGCATTTTCCTGGGCCTGTTCGGCGTGGGCATCCTGAGCGGTGCGGGGCCTGTAGCCCTTGATGCAGCCCTGTTGCAAGGCGCCCTGGCGTGCCTGGCGGCCACGACCTGCTATGGCTTTGCCGGCTACCTGGCCCGCCGCTGGGTCAGTGGCCTGGACAGCCGCCTGTCGGCCCTGGGCAGCATGCTCGGCGCGACCCTGCTGCTTACCCCGTTGTTCGCTTGGAGCGCCCTTACCCAGCCACCTGCCAGCTGGGGCGGCTGGCAGGTCTGGGGCTCACTGGTGGGGCTTGGCCTGTTGTGCACGGCGTTCGCCTACATCCTGTACTTCCGCCTGCTGGCCGAAATCGGCCCGGTCAAGGCCAGTACGGTGACCTTCATGATCCCCGTGTTCGGGGTGCTGTGGGGGGCCTGGCTGCTGAATGAGCCGTTGTCGATGGCCCACCTGTACGGCGGCCTGCTGATCGGCGTGGCCCTGTGGCTGGTGCTGCGCCCGGCACGGCGCCGAGGCGCTGCATGAACGGCGTCTACAGGAAAGTGCTGTTCCCGCTGCAGCAGGACCCCAATGGCTATCCGCCGGCATCGGTGGAAGGGCTATGGGCCAGGGCCGTCGACGACGGTTACGTGATCGACAACATCCCGTTCCATGTCTACGGCATCGCCCCAGGTGACGTGATCTGCACCCATGAGCAGGCAGGCCAACACTGGTTTGCCCAGTTGCTGCGCAGCAGTGGCAGCTCGGTGTTCCGGGTTCGGGTCAAGCCGCCCGAGACACTGGAGCAGGTAAGCGAAGCCCTGGTCGAGTTCGGGTGCACCTGTGAAAGCGAACCTGCGGTGAAGATGCTGGCGGTCGCCGTCCCACCGGCACGAACGCTCGACACCCTGCTGTATTACCTGATCACCCAGCGTGAAGCGGGTTTCCTGGACTTCGAGGAAGGGGTGCTGCGCCACTGCGTCGCCCAAGAATTTCGCCAGGGGTAAAGGGCAACTGCCTTGCAGGCGCCCTACCCTGTCGAGGGCGCCGTCAGAACAACCAGCGGTACAGCAGATAGGCTACGACCACGGCCAGTATCGGTCGCAACACGCGGTAAGCCTTGGGGTTGGCACGCTTGAACTGCTTGACGCGCGTGCTCAGCTTGTTGCTGAACCGCTTGCTCCAGGCGTAGGCCTGGTTGATCCCGCCCACGCGTTCATCGTCTGTATTCTGCGGTGCAGTGGCGCGGCCCAGAAATGCGCTGACCTTGCGGTTGACGCGGGTCATGAACGGGTTGTTCAGGGGACGCTCCACGTCGCAGAACAGAATCACCCGGGTCACGTCGGTCTCGTTCTTGACCCAGTGCACGTAGGTCTCGTCGAACATCACGTCCTGGCCGTCGCGCCAGGCATAGGGTTGGCCGTCCACATAAATGCGGCAGGCATCGGAGTTGGGCGTGGAGAGACCCAGGTGATAGCGCAGGGAACCTGCAAACGGATCACGGTGCGGGTTCAGGTGGCTGCCGCCGGGCAGCAGGGCGAACATCGCCCCTTTGACGTTGGGGATGCTGCTGACCAGCTCGACGGTTCGCGGGCACAGGGCTTCGGCAGACGGCAGGGGTTTGTCGTACCACTTCAGGTAGAAGCGCTTCCAGCCTTTCTTGAAGAACGAACCGAAACCGGCGTCGTTGTCCTTTTCGGCTGCGCGGATATAACCCTCGTCGAACAGGCGCATGGCCTCCTCGCGGATTTCCTGCCAGTTGTCCTTGAGCACGTCCAGCTCCGGGAAGCGTTGACGGTCCAGGTACGGCTTGGACGGCACGCCCGAAAACAGGTACATCAACGCATTGTAGGGGGCGAACAGCGCCGAATGGTTGACGAACTGGCGCAACACCGGCAGGCGGGCCTTGCCGCGCAGGTGGACGAACAGCACGCTGCCGAAGAACACCAGCAGCACACCTGCCTTGGCGAGGAAGGAAACGGTCATGCAACACTCCTAGGGCGGGACACAGGCCAGCGCTGCCTGTTCCGGGGGAAAATCATCCGGGCATCATAAACCTATCGCGCCCAGGCACAAACCACCTGGGCGCAACGATACGGATGAAGATTGTGCAATGAAGCCTGTTACCAGGTATTGCTTCGGGTCACCGCCTAGGCAGGTTATTGCTGGGTTTCCTGCTCGCTGAACAGGTCGCTGAACAGCATGCTGGACAAGTAACGCTCGCCTGAGTCAGGCAGAATCACCACGAGGGTCTTGCCCTGCATTTCCGGCTTTTCTGCAAGGCGCACGGCAGCGGCCATCGCGGCACCGCAGGAAATACCACACAGGATGCCTTCTTCCTGCATCAGACGGATAGCCATGGCCTTGGCTTCGTCGTCGCCCACCGTCATGACCTGGTCGACGATCGACAGGTCGAGGTTCTTCGGCACGAAGCCCGCGCCGATGCCTTGGATCTTGTGCGGCGTGGGCGTCAGCGCCTCGCCTGCCAGGGTCTGGGTGATCAGCGGCGAGGAAATGGGCTCGACCGCCACCGAGGTGATCGCCTTGCCCTGGGTGTGCTTGATATAGCGCGAGATGCCGGTGATGGTGCCGCCAGTGCCGACACCGGCAACCACCACATCCACGGCGCCATCGGTATCGTTCCAGATCTCCGGGCCCGTGGTCTTTTCGTGGATGGCCGGGTTGGCAGGGTTTTCGAATTGCCCGGGCATGAAGTACTGCTCGGGGTTGGAGGCGACGATTTCGTTGGCTTTCTCGATGGCGCCCTTCATGCCCTTGGCAGGTTCGGTGAGCACCAGTTCGGCGCCAAGGGCCTTGAGCACCTTGCGCCGCTCCAGGCTCATGGAGGCCGGCATGGTCAGCATGAGCTTGTAGCCCCGGGCGGCAGCGACGAAGGCAAGGCCAATACCGGTGTTGCCCGAGGTGGGTTCGACGATGGTCATGCCGGGCTTGAGCTTGCCGCTGCTCTCGGCGTCCCAGACCATGTTCGCGCCGATGCGGCATTTGACCGAATACCCTGGGTTGCGCCCTTCGATCTTGGCCAGAATGGTCACGCCGCGTGGCGCGAGGCGGTTGATCTGCACCAGGGGCGTGTTGCCGATGGAGTGGGCGTTGTCTGCGTATATACGGCTCATGGCAGGGTCCTTGGCATGATGAAGACACGGAAAGACCCCAAGGGTAAGCCCCGGCCTCAAGGCCCGTAAAGCCTCTTCGAACTCCGGTGCAGACCCTGCGGTCAACCACACACCTTGCCCTGGAGAACTGCCATGAGAGCCCGCTATCGCTGGCCGCTGATCGCCCTCGGCAGCCTCATCGTGCTGCTGGTGGCCTTGCAGCTTGCCCTGCCCTACCTGGTGCGTGACTACCTCAATGAAAAACTGGCCGACATGGGCGACTACCGGGGGCAGGTCAGCGATGTGGACCTGGCCTGGTGGCGCGGCGCCTATACCGTCAACGGGCTGAAGATCGTCAAGACCACGGGCAAGGTGCCGGTGCCTTTTCTCAACGCCCCGGTGATCGACATCTCGGTCAGCTGGCATTCGTTGTGGTACGACCGCGCCGTGGTGGCCGAAGTGGCTTTCCTGCGCCCGGAGCTGAATTTTGTCGATGGCGGCGACAAGCAAAATTCCCAAACCGGTCAGGGCACTGACTGGCGTCAGCAACTGGACAAGCTGCTGCCCATCACGCTCAACGAAGTGGTGATCGACGACGGGGTGCTGACCTTCCGCAACTTCAGCTCCAAGCCCCCGGTCACGCTCAAGGCGACGCAGCTGCAGGCCAGCATTCGCAACCTCACCAACATCCGCGACGAAGCCGGCCGGCGCGACGCCAGTTTCGAAGCCCGTGCCCTGGTCGCAGGCGATGCCAAGGTCGAGAGCCGTGCCACCTTCGACCCGTTCAGCGATTTCGACGACTTCGAGTTCCGCCTGCGTGCCACCGGCATCGAGCTGCGCAGACTCAACGACTTTGCCAGTGCTTATGGCAAGTTCGACTTCAAAGCTGGCCATGGCGATGTGGTCATCGAGGCCGAGGCCACCAATGGCCGCCTGAACGGCTACATCAAGCCCCTGCTGCGCGACGTCGAGGTATTCGATTGGCAACAGGACGTGGAGGACAAGGACAAGGGCCTGTTCCGCTCGGTCTGGGAGGCGCTGGTGGGGGCCACCGAAACCGTGCTCAAGAACCAGCCGAAAAACCAGTTCGCCACGCGCGTTGAGCTCAGTGGCAGCGTGCGCAGGCAGAACATCAGTGCGTTCGAGGCCTTCCTGCAGATCCTGCGCAATGGATTCGTGCAGGCGTTCAGTGCGCGCTATGAACGCAGCGCGCCGGATTCCGACTAAGGCGCAGTGACGAGACATTCGGGGACTGAATACGCGGTCTGCGTTTTCAGTCGTCGTACCCCCGCGGTATAGTCGGGCCCACCATCACACCCTGTGTTGGCCACCTGAGCGCCAGCCTGCCGCCCACACCAAGGGCGGCTGACAGGCTGGCTGCACATCGGCCCGCAAGCCCAAGCAGAGGAAAGACCCCATGAAGTTCGAAGGCACGGGTGACTATGTCGCCACGGACGACCTGAAACTGGCCGTCAATGCGGCCATCACCCTCGAGCGCCCGCTGTTGGTCAAGGGTGAGCCTGGTACCGGCAAGACCATGCTGGCCGAGCAGTTGGCAGCTTCGTTCGGGGCGCGCCTGATTACCTGGCACATCAAGTCCACAACCAAGGCCCACCAGGGCTTGTACGAATACGATGCCGTCAGCCGCCTGCGCGACTCCCAGCTGGGTGTGGACAAGGTCCACGACGTACGCAACTACCTGAAGAAAGGCAAGCTGTGGGAGGCCTTCGAGGCCCAGGAGCGGGTGATCCTGCTGATCGACGAGATCGACAAGGCCGATATCGAATTCCCCAACGACCTGTTGCAGGAACTCGACAAGATGGAGTTCTACGTCTATGAAATCGACGAGACCATCAAGGCCAGGCAGCGCCCGATCATCATCATCACGTCCAATAACGAAAAGGAGCTGCCGGACGCTTTCCTGCGCCGTTGCTTCTTCCACTACATCGCCTTCCCCGACCGGGCCACGCTGCAACGCATCGTGGATGTGCACTACCCCAACATCAGCCAGTCGCTGGTGAGCGAGGCGCTGGACGTGTTCTTCGACGTGCGCAAGGTACCGGGCCTGAAGAAAAAGCCTTCAACGTCCGAACTGGTCGACTGGCTGAAGCTGCTGATGGCCGACAATATTGGCGAAGCGGTACTGCGCGAGCGCGACCCGACCAAGGCCATCCCTCCGCTGGCCGGGGCGCTGGTGAAAAATGAGCAGGATGTGCAGCTGCTCGAGCGCCTGGCCTTCATGAGCCGGCGCGGCAACCGCTGAGGGAGCCGGGGCCATGTTGCTCAACCTGTTCAACGAAATGCGCGCGGCGAAGGTGCCGGTGTCGGTGCGCGAACTGCTCGACCTGCACCATGCCTTGCAACGGCATGTGGTGTTCGCCGACATGGACGAATTCTACTACCTGGCCCGCGCCATCCTGGTGAAGGACGAACGCCATTTCGACAAGTTCGACCGGGCCTTCGCCGCTTACTTCAACGGCCTGGAGAACCTGGATCGACACATCGAGGCGTTGATCCCTGAGGACTGGCTGCGCAAGGAATTCGAGCGCTCGTTGACCCCTGAGGAGCGCGCGCAGATCCAGTCACTGGGTGGGCTGGACAAGCTGATCGAGGCGTTCAAGCAGCGCCTGCAGGAGCAAAAGGAGCGCCACGCAGGCGGCAACAAGTGGATTGGCACCGGTGGCACCAGCCCGTTCGGCTCGGGTGGGTACAACCCCGAAGGTATCCGCGTGGGCGATGCTGGCGAGCGCCAGGGCAAGGCAGTGAAGGTCTGGGACCAGCGCGAGTACAAGAATCTGGACGATCAGGTGGAGCTGGGTACGCGCAACATCAAGCTGGCCCTGCGGCGCCTGCGCAAGTTCGCCCGCCAAGGCGCTGCCGAAGAGCTGGACATCGATGGCACTATCGACCATACCGCACGCGATGCGGGCCTGCTGAACATCCAGATGCGCCCGGAGCGGCGCAACACGGTGAAATTGCTCCTGCTGTTCGACATCGGTGGCTCGATGGATGCCCATGTCAGGGTCTGCGAGGAGCTGTTCTCGGCCTGCAAGACCGAGTTCAAGCACATGGAGTACTACTACTTTCACAACTGCGTGTATGAGACGGTCTGGAAGAACAACTTGCGGCGCACGTCGGAGCGTTATTCCACGTTCGACCTGCTGCACAAGTACGGCGAGGACTACAAGGTCGTGTTCGTCGGGGACGCAGCCATGGCCCCTTACGAAATCACCCAGCCGGGCGGCAGCGTGGAGCATTGGAACGAGGAAGCCGGGTATGTCTGGATGCAGCGCATCATGGCCAAGTTCCGCAAGGTCATCTGGATCAACCCATACCCCCGCCAGGCCTGGGGTTACACCGCTTCTACCCAGCTGGTGCGTGAACTGATCGAGGACCGGATGTATCCACTGACCTTGCAGGGGTTGGAGGATGGGATGCGGTATCTGTCGAAGTAAAGCCGCAAAGTCACGCCCCCTGTAGGACCGGCCGCGATGGGCCGCGCAGCGGCCCCAGGATTTCAGCTTCGCAGTCCAGATCGCCGAGGCCGCTGCGCGGCCTATCGCGGCCGGTCCGGCGCCCCGGGAAGGCCGCTCAACAACACGTGCCAGCGTTCCAGATACGCCTGCTGCTCCCGCCATGCCTGCTCCTGCATTACCGGCCGCAATCGCACCTTCGCCCCTGGCATGCACTGTGCCAGTTGTGCCAGTGCCAGGGGCGTCAGCGCCCCCAGGCGGGGATAACCGCCGATGGTCTGGCGATCATTGAGCAACACGATCGGCTGCCCATCGGGCGGGACCTGGACGGCGCCAAGGGGAATGCCTTCGGAGATCATGGCCGGGCCTTGATAAACCAGAGGCGGGCCAAGCAGGCGGATGCCCATGCGGTCGGCACGGGTGTCCAGCGTCCAGTCGCAGTTGAAGGCATCGAACAGACTAAGGCCAGCAAAGTCGCCGATCTGCGCGCCAATCACCAGGTCCAAGGTGGGCTTGACCACATACTCAGGACGCAGGTGACCAGGCACTTCGCGGATCGGTGTGGCTGTACCGGCAAAACTCAAGCATTGGCCTTCACGCAACACGCCGCCCTGGCCATCGACCCCGCCCAGCCCCTCGCGCACGACCGTGGCACAACTGCCCATCACAGGCTCGGCATCGAAACCGCCCGGTGCGGCCAGATAAGCGCGAGCGCCCTGCCGAGGTTGTCTGAGGGTAAGGCGCTGCCCCTTCGTCAGGGTAAAACTGCGCCAAGGGGCCAAGTAGTGCTCGTCGATGTGCGCGTCCAGGTCGGCCCCGGCCAGCGCCAGTACGCAATCGTGCTGCGCCACCACGCTGAATCCACCCAAGGCAACCTCTACGACGGGAGCCTGCAGAGCGTTGCCCAGCAACCCGTTGGCCCAGTGCATCGCGACCCAATCCAAAGCGCCGCCCTGGGTGACCCCAAGGTGCCTCACGCCAAATCGGCCTGCATCCTGTAGCGCACACAGCGGTGTGCTGGCCTCGACTCGCAAATGCTTCATGCCTGTGCCTCCTCATCACCGCCCAACGCCAGAAACGCCTGCCGCGTCACCGAAACGAAGCGGACGCGGTCGCCCGGTTGCAGCAGGCTGTAGCCGTCCCGCCCACGGTCGAACAACCGCACCGGCGTACGCCCGATCAGGTTCCACCCACCGGGGGAAGCGGCCGGGTACGCAGCGGTCTGGCGCTCGGCAATGCCGACACTGCCCGCTGCCACCTGCTTGCGCGGGGTGCTTAGCCTCGGGGTGGCCAGCCGTTCGTCCACCAGCCCCATGAACGCGAAACCCGGCGCGAATCCCAGGGCGAACACCGGGTAGTCACGTTCACTGTGCAAGCGCACGACCTCAGCCTCGCTCAGGCCTGCCCGGCGGGCCAGCACGGGCAACTCCGGGCCGACGCTGGCGTGGTACCACACCGGTATCTCGTGCAGGCAGCCGGTGTTCTCAGTGCCAGGCTGCAGCCCTTCAAGGGCTTGCACGATCAGGCAGCGTGCATCGGCCGGCGGCAGGTCGAAATGCACCATGAGGGTGGTGTAGGACGGCACCAGGTCGCGCAAGTGCGCACCAAAAGCCGCTTGCAAGCGCTGACTGGCGGCAAGCACCCAAGGCATGTTGGCTTCCTCGATACGCTCGAACAGACGCACCATCAGGCAATCGATGCCGACCACTTCGATGCGTGGGGTCATGCTGATCTGATCCCATCGAGTGCCTGGCGGATCTGCCGAACTGCCGTCACAGAGCTGTCGTTGTCCCCATGCACGCACAGCGTTTGGGCTTTGAGCAGCAGTCCAGTGCCATCACTGGCCAGCAGTGCTTCGCCGCGGGCCAGCTTTACGGCTTGCTCGACCACTTGCGCCGGGTCGTGATGCACGGCGCCCGGCAGGCGTCGCGACACCAGGTGGCCGCTGGCGGTGTAGGCCCGATCGGCAAACGCCTCGAACCAGAGCGGTACGCCGATTTCAGTACCCAGCGCCTGGGCCGCCCCATTGTCGGCCGTAGCCATGAGCATCAGCGGCAGGCCACTGTCATAGGCCGCCACGGCCTCCAGCACCGTGCGCAGGATCAATGGGTCGGCCATCATGTCGTTGTACAACGCACCGTGGGGTTTTACGTAGGCGACGCGTGTGCCCTGGGCCTTGCAGATGCCATCGAGCGCGCCGATCTGGTAGTGCAGCAGGTCACGGATTTCTTCGGCACTGCACGCCAGGCTGCGCCGGCCGAAGCCGACCAGGTCCGGGTAGGCCGGGTGTGCGCCAATGGTTACCCCGTGTTCCAGCGCCAGCGCCACGGTGCGGCGCATGATGCCGGGGTCACCAGCGTGGTAGCCGCAGGCAATGTTGGCACAGTCGATGTAGGGCATGACCTCGGCATCCAGGCCCATGCGCCAGCTGCCGAAGCTTTCGCCCATGTCGCAGTTGAGTAACAGGCGTTGCACCACGGTGTACCCCTTGTCGTTATTCATGTTCCTACCTTAGCGCGCCTGCAATTGTTTGCCGCGTGTTTCTGGCAGGCTTAGCGCTGCCACGATCACCACGCCATAGGACACGGCCGAGAACAAGCCGATACCCAGGCCCAGCGGCACCTGCTGCCCCAGCATACCAATCAGCAGCGGGAACAGCGCCGCGACGATCTTGCCGACGTTGTAGCAAAAGCCCTGCCCCGAGCCGCGCACGCGCGTGGGAAACAGCTCGGTCAGAAAGGCCCCCATGCCGCTGAAGATGCCCGAGGCGAAAAAGCCCAGCGGGAAGCCCAACCACAGCATCACCCCATCACTGACGGGCATTTGCGTGTACAGCAGCACGATGACGAACGAGCCTACGGCGAACAGGATGAAATTCTTTTTGCGCCCTAGCAGGTCGGACAGGTAGGCGCTGATCACGTAGCCCACGTAGGAGCCTACGATCACCATCGCCAGGTAGCCGCCGGTACCCAGCACGCTCAGCCCGCGTTCGTTCTTCAGAAACGTGGGCAGCCAGGCGGTGATTGCGTAGTAGCCGCCCAGTGCGCCAGTGGTCAGCAGCGAGGCGCGCACGGTGGTCCAGAGCAGACCGGGGGCGAAGATTTCGTAGAAGTGCGATGGCGCCTCGGTGTCTTCGGCTGCCTTGGCCTGGCGGTAGACCTCCGGGTCTTTCACCAGCCGCCGAACGAAGATCACGAACACGGCCGGCACCAGCCCCAGTAAAAACAGCGCTCGCCAGGCCTGCTCCTGCGGCAACCAAGTGAAGAGCAGCGCGTACAGGATGGCCGTCAGCCCCCAACCAATGGCCCAGCCTGACTGCACCATGCCCACTGCCTTGCCGCGGTCTTGGGCACGGATGACCTCGCCGATGAGCACGGCGCCTGCCGTCCACTCACCGCCGAAGCCAAAACCCATGAGGGTCCTGGCGATCAGCAGTTGCTCGTAGTTCTGGGCAAAGCCGCAAAGGAAGGTGAAGAAGGCGAACCACAGCACCGTCAGTTGCAGGGTGCGGACCCGGCCGATGCGGTCGGAGAGAATGCCGGCCACCCAGCCACCGATGGCCGAAGCGACCAGGGTACTGGTGTGGATAAGCCCAGCCTCGGTGGTGGTGATGCCCCATAGCATGATCAGCGTGGGGATGACGAAGCTCAGCATCTGCGTGTCCATGCCGTCCAGGCCATAGCCGATCTTGCAGCTCCAGAAGGTGCGCCGTTGTTGCTGATCGATGTCGCGGTACCAGGCAAAAGGCCCGGAGGAGGATGGGGAACTGACCTGCTGCTGCGTGCCGGTGGGGTTCATGGATGCCTCGGCTTGTTGGTATTGTTTTATGGGGCGACAGCAAAGGTCGCGGCCTGGGCTTCATGTTCAGAGCACGCGGCGCTGACGTCCAACGAGAAAAACCCTGGGTCTGGAACAAGAAAAACTGATCATGAACCTTCGCTTTCTCGAAACGTTCGTCTGGGTCGCTCGTCTCAAGAGCTTCCGCCTGACCGCGCAGAAGCTGTTCACCACCCAGGCGTCGGTGTCCAGCCGTATCGCGGCGCTGGAGGTCGACCTGGGCGTCAAGCTGCTGTTGCGCGACTCGCGCGGGGTCAGCCTGACTCCGGAAGGCAGCAAGGTGCTGGAACATGCCGAGCGCATGCTGGAAACCGCCAAGGCGCTCAAACAGTCGCTGGACAGCGACCGGGCCAAGGTCGGGCGTATTCGTCTCGGGGTGATGGACACGGTCATTCATACCTGGATGAGCGCGCTGGTGGCCGAATTGACCGAGCGCTATCCGCAGGTGGAAATCGAACTCATCGCCGACACGGCGCTGAACCTGCGCGAACAACTGCACAAGGGTTTTTTGGACGTTATCGTGCAAACAGACTTACTGCGCGAGCCCTCGATCCGCAGCCTGGATCTGGCGCGCTACCCGATGGGCTGGATAGTCGCGGCAGGCTCGCACCTGCACAGGGACTACACGTCACTGATCGAGCTGGGGCGCGAGCGCATCGTGACATTCTCGAAGAATTCACGGCCGCATCAGGAAGTGCTGGCCTTGTTGCAAGGTGCCGGGGCGCAAACGCCGCGGCTGAACTGCGTCAATTCGGTAGCGGCTATTACCCGCTTGTTGCGCGACGGTTTTGGCATTGGGGCCTTGCCGCCTGCCCTGGTAGAGGCCGAACTGAACCAGGGTGACCTGGTGCTGCTGGCTGGGCTTGAGCCCCCGCCGAGCCTGGAACTGGTGGTGGCCTGGCAGACCGGGGTGGCGTTGGTGGAGGAAGTGGTTGGAGTTTGTCGGCAGGTACTGGAGCGCTATGCACAGGATGTGGGCGGGCAACGGATCGTGCTGGTGCCGGGGACTATGGGCTGAGGGTTTGTAGCCCGATTTGGAATGGGGCCAGCCCAGGACCGGATGGGAGCGTAGCGCACTCCCGCTCATGCAGGGTGTCAGGACTTCACCTAACGCCAACTCTCTTTCACCGCCCCACGTCGCCCACCCAGTATCAGCCGACCTATGCCCAACAACAGGCTTTCAACCACGAACGCCAGCACGAACCCGGCACCGACGCCCCAGCCGATGGCCTCAGGCGCCAGCAGAATCTGATAGCCGTAGCCGTTGAGCGTTTCTTCTCGCAGCCGCGGGTCGGCTTGCACCAGGACGTGCCAGGTACGCTGCGCCCATGAACCTTGCAGCGCTTGCCATTCGTCTTCAAGCAGCTGGTTGCGAATCATCAGGCTTTCGATGCTGTTGGCGTCACTGAGAAAGACCGGGTCGTCACTGCTGCGGTAGTGTCGCAACAAGGCTTGCAGATCGCCGTTGAAAAAGCGCTCGGCTGTCTGGCGGAAGCCGTCCAGCGCCTCGCGTGATTCAAACAGGTGCGCCTCCACGCGCTGGCTGTAATCCTTGACCAGCCCCGGGACCTGGATGCCGGCCAATAGCCCGAAGGTGAACAGCAGCAACCGCAGGTAACTTCTGAACATGCAGCATCCTTAGCTTTGTCCGTGCGCGGTGCACTCGCCGTGCCGCCACAGGGCCCACTGACCTGGCGCGTAGCGGTTCCAGGTTTCGTTCTCGGTCAAGGCCTCGGTGGCGATCACCGTGACCACGTCGTTGGGGGTGGTTTGGGTATGGAAATCGACGATCAGGTCGACATCCTTCAGCCGTGCCGCGCCAAACGGCGCGCGACGGGTAATGTGGACCAGCTTCGTCGAACAGAAGCAGAACAGCCAGTCACCATCGCTGAGCATGCAGTTGAACACGCCGCGGGCGCGATAACCGGCACAGGCTTCGACCAGCACCGGCAGTAACTGTTCCACCGGCACCGGCTCCGGGAAGGCGCCGCGGATGCGATTGAGCAGGTCACAGAAGGCCGCCTCGCTGTCGGTATCACCAATGGGCTGGTAAAAGTTTGTGGAGCCGGTGAAGTCACCCAGCTGGCCGTTGTGGGCAAAGCACCAGTTGCGCCCCCACATCTCGCGCATGAAGGGGTGGGTGTTGGCCAGGCAGACCTTGCCCACATTGGCCTGGCGGATGTGGCCGATCACTACTTCGCTCTTGATCGGGTAGCGCCTTACCAGGTTGGCCACCTCGGACTCGCTGCTGGCGGCGGGGTCCTGGAACAGGCGCAGGCCGCGCCCTTCGTAGAAGCCGATGCCCCAGCCGTCACGGTGCGGGCCAGTGCGACCGCCGCGCTGTATCAGGCCGGTGAAGCTGAAGACGATGTCGGTGGGGACGTTGGCACTCATGCCCAGCAGTTCGCACATGGCGGTGTCTCCGTTTACAGGCGGGGCTCGACCCGGCCGGCGCCAGCAGGCAGCACAGGCGGGTCGTCACGGTAACGATCGCCACGCTCGGCGGCCAAGGGCTCCCCCGGCGCCAGCGCCTGCGCTTCGGCGGCCTCGCGCTGGGCGGCGGCTTCGGCCCGCAGGCGGCGCTCGCGAGCGCGTTTCTCCAGCGGCCAACGCACTAGCACGAACAGAAAATACAGCACGAAGGCGATCATGCCGTACATGGCGAAGTCCGACACTGCGCGCCAGGCGTTGTTGCCCACCTTGAAGGCGACATCCAGCACCGTGATGGCAATGGCCGGGGCGAAGCTGTCCTTGACCGGGTCGACCACGGTCGGCGTAAACAGCAGCACCGCCAGCACGACGCGCAGCGGTTCGCGCAGCCAGCGCCACATCCAGCCGGTGAGCTTGAAGCCCACCAGAAGGCAGCCCAGGGCGGCCACGGCGTAGAGGCCCCAGGCCAGGGTGTAGTCGTTCTCGATCATGGTAATCGTGCAAGCCAGGCAAAGAGGTGCCTATGATAAACACATTTCCTGGCGCACACAGTGTTTGCCTGTACCGGTGCGCCGCCGAAGCTGCCGGTAGCGCCCCTCAAGAACCGAGAGAAATTCGATGCCAAGCACCCACTTGCCGCCCCTGGCCAGAGCCGACGATGCGACCGACCCCTACGCGTGGTTGCAACAGCGTGACGATCCCCAGGTACTGGCTTACCTCGAAGCGGAAAATGCCTATCAGCAAGCCTGTCTGGCCGATCAGGCCCCCTTGCGCGAACAGGTGTTCGAGGAGATCAAAGGTCGCATCCAGGAAACCGATCTGTCCCTGCCATCGCCGTGGGGGCCCTACCTGTACTACACCCGCACCACCGCAGGCGATGAATACCCCCGCCATTATCGCTGCCCACGCCCTGCCGATGATTCCAACACGGTCGATGAAGGCCTGGAGCAACTGTTGCTCGACCCGAACGCCCTGGCAGGCGGCGGCTTTCTCTCGCTGGGGGCGTTCAACGTCAGTCCCGACCATCGCCTGTTGGCCTATAGCCTGGACACCAGCGGCGACGAAATCTACACCTTGTACATCAAGGATCTGGCCACGGGCGATGTAACGACCCTGCCCTTCGACGACTGCGATGGCAGCCTGACCTGGGCCAATGACAGCCGTACGCTGTTCTTTGCCGAACTCGACGATACCCACCGCCCTTGGCGGCTGTACCGGCATACGTTGGGTCAGGAAGGTGCCCAGCGGGTATTCGAGGAGCCCGATGGCCGGTTCTTCCTGCACTGTTACCGCACCAGCTCCGAACGCCAGTTGGTGCTGCTGCTCAACAGCAAGACCACCAGCGAAGCCTGGGTGCTGGACGCGGCCACGCCGCAAGCGCCGTTCACCTGCCTGGCACCGCGTGTGGAAGGCCATGAGTACTTCCCCGATCATGGCCTGCTCGATGGGCAGTGGCGATGGTTCATCCGCACCAACCAAGACGGTATCAACTTCGCCCTGTATCACGCCCCGGCCGACCCCGTGCCAAGCCGTGCCCAGTGGCAACGGCTGGTCGCCCATCGCGATGACATCATGCTTGAAGGACTGAGCCTCAATGCCAGCGCATTGACCCTGAGCCTGCGTGATGGCGGCTTGCCGATCATCGAAGTGCGCCCACAGGGTCTGCCGCCCTACCGGGTGGATTTACCTGACGCGGCCTACAGCCTGTACGTGCAGGACAGCCTGGAATTCGACAGCCCTCGGGTACGCTTGCGCTACGAAGCGCTGAACCGGCCGGCCCAGGTACGTCAGCTGGCGCTGGCCACTGGCGCGCAGGAGGTGCTCAAGCAGACGCCGGTGCTGGGGCCCTTCAATGCCGACGCCTATGTCAGCGAGCGCCTGTGGGCCACCGCGGCAGACGGTACCCAAGTGCCGATCAGCCTGGTGCGACGGCGCCAGGATGTGGGTCGCACCACACCGCTCTACCTGTACGGGTACGGCGCCTATGGCGAGAGCCTGGACCCATGGTTCTCCCATGCGCGGCTGAGCCTGCTGGAACGTGGTGTAGCGTTTGCCATCGCCCATGTGCGCGGCGGCGGCGAGCTGGGCGAGGCCTGGTACCGTGCCGGCAAGCAGGAACACAAGCACAATTCCTTCAGCGATTTCATCGCGTGCGCCGAACACCTGATCAACGCAGGCGTGACATCCTCTGCAACCCTGGCCATCAGTGGGGGCAGTGCCGGCGGGCTGCTGATCGGCGCCGTGTTGAACCTGCGTCCCGAGCTGTTTCGCTGCGCCATCGCCGAGGTGCCCTTCGTGGATGTGCTCAACACCATGCTCGACCCTGAGCTGCCGTTGACGGTGACCGAGTATGACGAATGGGGCAATCCCGCGGAGCCTGAGGTGTACGAGCGCATCAAGGCCTATGCGCCATATGAGAACGTGAAAGCCCAGCCCTACCCGGCCATGCTGGTGGTGGCAGGCTACAACGACAGCCGGGTGCAGTACTGGGAAGCGGCCAAGTGGGTCGCCCGCCTGCGTACGCGCAAGACCGATGACAACCTGCTGCTGCTCAAGACCGAGATGGGTGCCGGGCATGGGGGTATGAGCGGGCGCTACCAGGGGTTGAAGGATGTGGCCTTGGAGTATGGGTTTGTGCTGGGTGAGCTGGGGGTTGTCTGAGGTGCCGGGCTGTTTTGTGCGCGCAGCGGCACCAGCGATCTGGGTTCATGCATGACGGTAAGCCGCAAGGCGAGGTGTGGACAGCCGCCTTCGATCACTCCTGATCCCGCCCCGGCTTCTCTAGATCCTGCCGCAACCCTGGCAGTGGCTGGTCCTTGGGCGGGCCGGGCACTGGCATTGGCGGTAGCAAGGGTGCCCCTTGGGAGGTGCCGGTGGCTTTGGGCGGGCTGCTTGGGGTGATCTGCGGATACGGCGTGGGGGTGGGTGTACCCGGCGCACCGGGTACAGGCGTGGTCAACCGCGGCGGCGTGCTGGCAGCGTGAGCCGCAGGCACGCCCGCCACCAAGACCACGGCGAGAATCGCAGCAAGCATCGGCAACCTCCTGTTCAGAATCTTCCTACAGGCTACGCCCATATGACATTTTTCGCCTGTGCGCCGATCATGCAGCCGCGCTAGACTCGACGGCATAACCGTCATTTGCCTGATCAGAACGAAGGAAACACCATGACCTCCTCTACTTCCGCCGCCACTGCGCGCCTGGACCGCATCCTCGCCGATGCCAAGCGCGACAAGGAAATGGGCTACCGCGACAAGGCCCTGAGGATGTACCCGCACGTGTGCGGGCGTTGTGCACGCGAGTTCGCCGGCAAGCGCCTGAGTGAGCTTACCGTGCACCACCGTGACCACAACCACGATAACAACCCCCAGGACGGCTCCAACTGGGAGCTGCTGTGCCTGTACTGCCATGACAACGAACACTCGCGCTACACCGATCAGCAATACTTCAGCGAAGGCTCCACCAGCACCCCAAGCATTGCCAAGGCCACCCACAACCCGTTCGCGGCACTGGCAGGCATGCTGAAGAAGGACTGACCAGCAGCCCCCCCACCATGACCGGGCAACCCGTATAATCGCGTCTTTTTTGCGAAGGGCCCCGGTTCGTGGCTAACAAACGATACAGTTGCATCGGCCTGTTCAACCCCAAGTCGGCCGAAAACGTAGGCTCGGTAATGCGTGCGGCTGGCTGCTACGGGGTCAACTCGGTGTTCTATACCGGCAAGCGCTACGAGCGCGCGCGGGACTTCGTGACCGACACCAAGCGCGTGCACTACGACATTCCACTGATCGGCATCGATGACCTGCAACGCATCATCCCGCTGGGCTGTACCCCGGTGGCCGTGGAACTGGTCGAAGGCGCCCGCCCCCTGCCCGACTACACCCACCCGGACCGCGCCATCTACATCTTCGGCCCCGAAGACGGCAGCCTCAGCCCTGAAGTGAGGGCTTGGTGCGAGGAAACCATCTACATTCCCACCACCGGCTGCATGAACCTGGCGGCCACGGTGAACGTGGTGCTGTACGACCGTCTGGCCAAGGGCCTGAATACCCGCTCGGGCCCAAAGTTCAAGTGATGCGTGCGCTGTCATGACCGCCAGGAGGTTCGCCTGGCACATCGAGTGAACGTCGCCGGCCGCAGGCAGGTCAGCTGCTTACACATCACCAAGAGGGCTTACCAATGCTTGATAATCACTCTGATGCACCGTTGCAGGAAAAGAACGTCCATGGCATGGAACGCGCCACTTCGTTGGCCGGCGGTGCTTTGCTGGTGGGCAAAGGGCTGAGCCAGGGCGGTATCGTAGGGCTGTTCAAGATAGCCGTCGGTGGCCTGGCGCTGGTGCGCGGCTTCACTGGGCATTGCGCCACCAAGGCGTGGTTGCAGCACCACCGCGATCAGTACAACCAGCTGAAATCGGACCTCAAGCGTACTGGGGACGAGCTGACTGCACTGAAGGACAGTGCCAAAGCGGCCACCGAAGGCGTGACAGTGACCGGCAAGGATCCTGTCGCTGGGGTGTGATGCCCTGGACTGTATCCTGGTCTTGCCGTGGCGGCGTTGCGGCAAGGCGTCTACTTGACGGCTGCGGTTTGGTGTAGTGCTCACACATTCGATTTGAGGGCACCCGGGGCGACGTGCCTTCGGTCAGGGCCTGCGCCAGAGGCTCACGCATTCAACTTCGTAGCACATATCGCCGGGGCCGCTTCGCGCCCCATCGCGGCAC
>NZ_JBICKP010000072.1:0-105720 GCF_043104335.1 Pseudomonas sp. WSY_20 | reverse complement strand
ACTGCACTTCCAGATCGGCCAACGCTTCGCGCCGACGCTCGACGAACTGACGCAGCAGGGCAAGCTGCGCGGCCGCTTCGTCGCCGTCCGCCGCATCCAGCGCCCGGCACAGCCGCGCCAGCGCGTCGAGGCCGATGCCCGCCTCGAAGGCCGCCCGCACGAAGCACAGCCGTTGCAAGGCGGCGTCATCGAACAAGCCGTAGCCGCCTGGTGTGCACGCCACCGGGCGCAGCAATCCGCGCAGCAGGTAGTCGCGCACGATATGCACGCTCACCCCGGCATCAAGAGCCAGCCGGGACACCGTGTAGGCGTTCATTGAACACCTCCTTTTTCTCACCCGGCGCAGCAGGAAAGCTGCTTCACATCCTTGTTGAAGGTCTGCGCCGCGAGCTTCAACCCCTCGACCATCGTCAGGTAGGGGAACAACTGGTCGGCCAGTTCCTGCACCGTCATGCGGTTGCGAATGGCCAGAGCCGCCGTCTGGATCAGTTCACCCGCTTCCGGCGCGACCGCCTGTACGCCGATCAGCCGATGGCTGCCTTCCTCGATAACCAACTTGATGAAGCCGCGTGTGTCGAAGTTGGCGAGCGCACGCGGCACGTTGTCCAAGGTCAAGGTGCGGCTGTCGGTCTCGATCCCGTCGTGGTGGGCTTCCGCCTCGCTGTAGCCCACGGTCGCCACTTGCGGATCGGTGAACACCACGGCCGGCATTGCGGTCAGGTCGAGCGCCGCATCGCCGCCGGTCATGTTGATCGCGGCACGGGTGCCGGCCGCTGCCGCCACATAGACGAACTGCGGCTGGTCGGTGCAGTCGCCGGCCGCGTAGATGTTCGGGTTGCTCGTGCGCATGCCTTGGTCGATGACGATGGCACCTTGCGCATTGACAGTGACCCCCGCTGCGTCCAGCGCGAGGCTGCGCGTGTTCGGTGTCCGACCGGTGGCAACCAGCAGTTTGTCGGCGCGCAATTCACCGTGCGTGGTGGTCAGCACGAATTCACCGTCCATATGGGCGACCTGGCTGGCTTGCGTGTGCTCCAGCACCTCGATGCCCTCGGCACGGAAAGCGGCTGTCACCGCCTCGCCGATGGCCGGGTCTTCACGGAAGAACAAGGTATTGCGCGCCAGGACCGTGACCTTGCTGCCCAGCCGGGCAAAGGCTTGCGCCAGCTCCAGCGCCACCACCGACGAGCCGATTACGGCAAGGCGTTCGGGAATGGTGTCGCTCGCCAGGGCCTCGGTGGAAGTCCAGTAGGGTGACTCTTTCAACCCCGGAATCGGCGGGACCGCCGGGCTGGCACCCGTGGCGACCAGGCAGCGGTCGAACATCACGACGCGCTCGCCACCCTCGTTCAAACGGACGGTAAGGCTCTGGTCGTCCTTGAAGCGCGCCTCACCGTGCACAACGGTGATGGCCGGATTACCGCCCAGGATGCCTTCGTACTTGGCGTGCCGCAGTTCGTCGACGCGGGCCTGCTGCTGGGCCAGCAGCTTACTGCGGTCAATCGTAGGCACAGTTGCCGCAATACCGCCATCGAACGGGCTTTCCCGGCGCAGATGGGCGATGTGGGCGGCGCGGATCATGATCTTGGACGGCACACAGCCGACATTGACGCAGGTGCCGCCGATGGTGCCGCGCTCGATCAGCGTGACCTGCGCGCCTTGCTCGACGGCCTTCAGCGCCGCCGCCATCGCGGCTCCACCGCTGCCAATGACCGCTACCTGCACCGGGGGCTCGTTGCCACTGTGCTTTTCGGCGGCGGCCATCCATCCCCGCACCTTGTCGAGCAGTCCGACGCGGTTGTCCGCCAGTGGCGCATCGGCTAGCGTTGCCTTGTAGCCCAGTCCGGCCACGGCGGCAGTCAGCGCGTCCGGCGATGTGCCCGGCACGATGGCGAGTTGCGCTGTGCCCTTCGGATAGGACACCAGCGCCGACTGCACGCCTGGCACTTTTTCCAGCGCTTCCTTGACGTGCGCCGCGCACGAGTCGCAAGTCATGCCGGTGATTTTTAGATGGGTCATGCAACAGATCCTTTATCGTTTGTGGCGCCAGACAATGACGTCCGTTGTGCTGCGGTGCCGTTTTCAGTGACTCACTGCTTGACGCTGGACGGATAGCCCGCGTCTGCGGTTGCCTTGGTCAGCTTCTGCACGCTGGTCTTGGCATCGTCGAAGGTGACGACCGCTTGGCGTGTCTCGAAAGTCACGTCAACTTTGCTGACGCCTTCGACCTTGGAAATCGCCTTCTTGACAGTGATCGGGCAGGCGGAGCAGGTCATGCCCGGTACGGACAGCGTGACGGTCTGGGTGGCGGCCCAGACGGGGGCAACAACGGCGGCGAGGGCGAGGGAGGCAAACAGTTTCTTCATGGTGAACTCCGATCAGTAGAAAAATGGCATGACGTAGGGAAATCCGAGCGCGACCAGAACCAGCGCGGCCACGATCCAGAAAATGAGCTTGTAAGTAGCTCGCACTTGGGGAATCGCGCAGACCTCACCCGGTTTGCAGGCCGCTGCCTGCCGGTAGATGCGCCGCCAGGCGAAGAACAACGCCACCAGCGCCACGCCGATAAAGATGGGGCGATAGGGTTCCAACACCGCCAAGTTGCCGATCCAAGCGCCGCTGAACCCCAAGGCGATCAGAACCAACGGCCCGAGGCAGCAAGCCGAGGCGAGGATGGCGGCAAGCCCTCCAGTGAAGAGCGCGCCGCGCCCGGTTTTTGGTTCAGACATGCGCTTGTCCTTTCGAATTGAAATTGGATAGCGTAACCTTACTTCCGTACTCATGTACGGAGTCAAGCGATATGGAAAACAATTTGGAGAACCTGACCATTGGCGTTTTCGCCAAGGCGGCCGGGGTCAATGTGGAGACCATCCGTTTCTATCAGCGCAAGGGCTTGTTGCTGGAGCCTGACAAGCCCTATGGCAGCATCCGCCGCTATGGCGAGGCGGATGTAACGCGGGTGCGCTTCGTGAAATCAGCCCAGCGGCTGGGCTTCAGCCTGGATGAGATCGCCGAGCTGCTGCGGCTGGAGGATGGCACCCATTGCGAGGAAGCCAGCAGTCTGGCCGAGCACAAGCTCAAGGACGTGCGCGAGAAAATGGCTGACCTGGCGCGCATGGAGGCCGTGCTGTCTGAGTTGGTGTGCGCCTGCCATGCGCGAAGGGGGAACGTTTCCTGCCCGCTGATCGCGTCACTACAGGGTGGAGCAAGCTTGGCAGGTTCGGCTATGCCTTAGCGTGCTTTATTTTCCGTTTTCTGAGACGACCCCTTAGAAAGCCTAGTCAAAGAGCTGTCACGAGAACACCGTTAGCTTAGCGTACGATTTTTTCCGAATTCTGCGGTTCCCCCAAGCACGTCGTGAGTGCCTGGCGAATGATCCCAGGAGATCCACTCCACTAGCTCAAGTAGGTTCAGCGATGGCTTGGATCATTACGAAGTACCTGGTCACTGCCGCGATAGTGATTATCGTGTCTGAGCTGGCAAAGCGCAGTGACAAGCTGGGCGGCTTGGTTGCCGCCCTGCCATTGGTCACCGTCTTGACGCTCATCTGGCTCTACTTGGAGAACCAGAGCATGGAGAAGATTTCCAATCATGCCTGGTACACGTTCTGGTATGTGATTCCAACGCTGCCGATGTTTATCGCGTTTCCGGCACTGCTGCCCAAGTTGGGATTCTGGCCAACACTTATCTCCAGCATCCTCATCACCATGGCGAGCTTCGGAGGATTTGCCCTACTTCTAAGGCGATTGGGCATCGAGTTGCTTTGAGTCGGGTGTAGAGGAAAGCACTCGGTCACCGCTTACCGGCTGTTGATGCACTCACCTTTCACGAGGTAGCGAACCATGTGCAGTTCGCCCTTGGAATCCTCGTAAGTCATCATGCTTCTCACATTCCCGCAGTACCGCACGCTAGGCGAGACGTACACCAACTTGCCAACGTCCAAATCCATACCGTATGCGTAATCTTCAAGCTCGGGCATGGGTTTCTTCACGCTCTGTGCATAGCGTTCTGTAGCCTTCCTGGCAGACTGCTCAAGATCGTCGTTGATCTGAACGCTACTTTGGGCATTTGTCGACAGTGCAGAGAAAAGCATGAACGCGGCAATAGCCGATATAGTTGTTTTCATGAGAAGTCCATTAATAAAAAAGCGCCCATGGCGGGGCGCTAAAATTCACCTTACCAAAGGAGCGTATGGTTCCAAGGTGAATGCTTTGGCGTGAGCAGGGTATCGTTACTCCCGCCATGCTGCTTCAGATGAGACTGGCCCAAAGCAGCGCTGCCTGTGTGCTGTTCTTAAACTAGCAAAAGCGGCTAACGACAAGATGATTGTGAAATTACAATTTGGACATGTAATAGATTGTAAAGTAATTATTCTTGCCCAATTAAGATGAAAAGCCATGCATGCTGGCCGGTTTAAGCCCGTTATCAAAGGGGCGAACGATCGGTGGCTTGCTACCACTCGGAGCTTGAGCTTGTAGGATTGAACGCCATAAATGCTGAGCAGCTTGGCAGAAACGCCACCCCTCTCGGCCGAATCCTCCTGTCAGTCCTGAGGACTGATAACCGCTGCAAGCCACAGAATCCGCTAAGCTCAGTAGGGAAAGCCGTCATGACTGTCAGCAATCTTGCGGCTACATTACAAATTTGTAGGATTTCGCCGCGGCCAGCGTCTTCGCGTTAAGATTCAAGCGTCCTCAGGTGACCCCGGCGTATGGACAGAGGTAGCGACTACCAGATGTCATGCACTCAGCCGAACCTTCAAACTGCCTGCAACCACAGTCTTGGCGGATTAGGCCAATTCCTTCCTCACACCTTGAGATAAGTTATGCGCGTTCTAGTTGTGGAAGACGAAATTAAAACTGCCGAATATCTTCAGCAGGGCCTATCCGAAAGCGGGTATGTCGTAGATATCGTGCACAATGGTGTTGACGCCCTGCACTTGTTCAATACTAACGTCTATTCGTTGGTTCTGCTGGACGTAAACCTTCCTGGCATCGACGGTTGGGACCTTTTGGAAACCATCAGGAAAACCAGCCGGGTCCGCATCATCATGCTGACCGCTCGTGGTCGCATCAACGACAAGCTCAAAGGCTTGGATGGCGGAGCCGACGATTACCTTGTCAAACCCTTCGAATTCCCGGAGCTGCTCGCTCGAATCCGTTCGCTGCAGCGGCGTGGTGATGAATTAGTCGAGAAGAGTTCGCTGAAAATTGCCGACTTGGAACTCGACTCAGTGCGCCATCGGGTTTTCCGCGCTGGCACACGCATCGATCTCACCACAAAGGAATTTACGCTCCTGCACCTGCTTATGAGCAGGACGGGCGAAGCGCTGACTCGTTCTCAGATCATTTCGTTGGTCTGGGACATGAATTTTGACTGCGATACCAACGTCATCGATGTCGCTATCCGGCGCCTTCGCTCAAAGATCGATGACCCGTTTGAAACCAAGCTCATTCACACGCTTCGTGGCGTAGGGTACGTTTTTGAGGAACGCGCATGAGGCCATTCAGCCTGGCTGCAAAGCTGGGATTAAAGGTGGGGTTGATGAGCGCAGCGTTGCTGCTTCTGTTCGCCACCTTCGGGTATCTGATGGTGGGTCAGGCGCTAGAGCGAAATGCCCGCAGTGACCTGGAAGTGAAGATGGCGGGCATGGCTCACAACCTGTCCATGATTTCCGACATCTCAGGAGTCAACGCAGACGCACATCAGCTTGTGGATCTGGTGATGGGCCACAACAACCTGTACGTCAGCATTTTCGAGTCGGCGCAGAGTGAAACGCCCCTGCTCTCGATTGGCTCGAAGCAGGTCAACGTGGAGGTGCACAAGTTTCAACCATCCGCACAGCCGAAGGAACATGAGTGGCGCGACACCCAGGACCGCCCCTTGCTGACAGCTTCTCGCACCATGAATTTGGGCGACGGAACCGAAGTCAGCGTGTACATGACTATGGACCAGTCGTCCAATGAAGCGCTGCTTGATGCATTGCTCACCTGGGCCCTGATGATTTCCCCGCTCATCATCGCGCTGATCCTCGCAATCGGCTGGTGGACCGTACGCAGAGGTCTGCTGCCTCTGACCAAGTTCCTGAAAGTCGCCTCGAAGATCTCCACCGAGAGTCTTGACCATCGTCTGCCGACTAATGGAATGCCAGCAGAACTCAAAGAGCTCGCCGACGGTATCAACATCATGCTGGCTCGCCTGGATGACGGGGTTCAGCAGCTCTCGCAGTTTTCTGACGATCTTGCTCACGAACTGCGAGCGCCGCTATCCAACCTGATGGGTAAAGCCCAAGTTGCACTGACCAGAGAGCGATCCCTTCCCGAGTACAGGGAAGTGCTGGAGTCGTGCACAGAAGAGCTGGACCGCATGAGCCGCATGGTTTCCGACATGCTGTTCCTCGCTCAGGTCAGTCATCCGGCATCCATGGTGGAGTTCGAACCTGTGTCCCTGGTCGATGAAGTTCAGCGGGTGTGTGATCTCTTCAGCATTTCGGCAGAGGATGGCGAGATCCAGCTGCAGATCTCTGGCAGTGATGACGTGGTGCGCGGTAACCGCCTGATGATTCAACGAGCCGTCTCGAACCTGGTGTCAAATGCGATTCGCTACTGCCCTCGCGGTCGCACGGTCTACGTGAAAGTGCAACGCGGTGGTAGCGGCACGACCTTGAGCGTCGGCAACCCGGGCCGCGGGATCGCCAAGGAACACCATGCGCATTTGTTTGAACGGTTCTACCGCGTAGATAAGAGCCGAGCACGAAGCGAAGGGGGGACCGGTCTTGGCCTTGCCATCGTGCAGTCGATCATGAGCCTGCATCAAGGCTCGGCGAGCGTGGAAGTGACCGAGGAAAATTTCACCTGGTTCCACCTTCACTTTCCCGAAGCCCAGCTAAAGCAGTCGGCAAAGACCGCTGCTTGAAGCGCGCCCACTTGAAAAGGCCCGTCAATCGACGGGCCTTTTGTCTATGCAATGCCTCAGTGCCTAAGCACCACAGGGTCCATAGGTGACCGCAGAATTACCGACTTTATGATCTTTTGCTCTTCTGGGTTGGCGTTTCTCCACAGGTGGGAGAAGTATTGGGCATTCACTTTTTCCTGAGCGCTCACACTGCCGGCGGCCTCAATGAACTGCATGGTCGAGTACACACAGATCAGTGCCAGGATGAAGAATGCTGTCGCCACCACCATGACATAACGTTTGGCCAGCACCGGTGCCCGCTTTAGCTCCAGGATCGAGGCATCCGCTAATTTTGTCGCGGCAGTAAGCTCCGAAATCAGCGGTTGGATGGCGGTCTCGACTCCACGAGCGGCAGCGGAATATGCCTCTGCCGCAGCGCGGATGACGACCTCTTCGGCATTGGACCAGGCTTTCTCAGCCTTTCGTACCTCCTCCTGAATCTGCCGACTGACAAGGTCAACCTCCTCCACCAGCTCGTTCGACTTTTCCAGAACAGCGTTGCAGGCCCTGGTCTGGGAGGCCAGCTCATCGAGCTGAACAGTGAGTTTTTCAGTGCTTCGGCGGAAGTCACCGATGGCAACTGACCAAGGCTCTATGTCATTCATGGCTATCTCCTAGAGCGGCCGGTGACGGCGCACGGTTTTATTTTGTTAGATATCAAAAATGTAATTTACGGAACAGTTTGAAGTCAGCCTCGACACAAGCGAGATAGACATGATCCTTCCAGATTTGCAGATTGGGCGCATCCGGCCAGCCGCCTAAATTACGGAATTGTAATTATTGACTCACCTTGTCGTTAGCTTCGCGTTCCTAAACTACAAACCAACAAAGGCCGTCAGTCAGGCAGGCCTAGTAAGAACCGAGGCACACAATGAAATTTGTCAAATCTATCGCTATTGGCAGCCTGCTGCTTGGTCTCGTGGGTACCGCTTACGCTGAAGGTGGTTACGAACGAGCGAAACAGTTCCAGGAAAACTTCCGAAATGAACAGGCTCGCTTATGGAGCGACGATTCTTCGGACCAGAACAAACAACAAGTCGCTCAAGAGCAAAAGAAAGAAAGCAAGGATGGTAAGGAACAAGCCGATAACTAAACGGCGGTTAAATAGGACTTTAAATGACGAAAGCAATCGACAAAAAAGCCAGGGTAAAACCTGGTTTTTTTTGTGTCTGGAATTTTACCTTCGTTTGTACGAGGCGTTTCCGCATTACTGTCTCCGACCAGACCTTCGGTACCTTGCTTGGCGTCTTTCCAACGGCACAGCAACAGCTGACTGGCGTTCGCTTCGGTGATCTCGACACAGCCCAGGTTGGCAGGCAGCTCAGCATTGCTGTCGAGTAAGCGCCGGGACAGGTAGAATGAGCTGTCACGAGGCCACTTTGCTGGGTACTGGATGTTTTCGGACTTCCCGCTGCTGTAGAACTCCGAGGAATTCGAGCGGCGACCAGGGTAGATCAGAGGGGCCGATTGAGCACATTCAACCAGGCCTGAACGACATCTCGCTGGTTCTGAGGCCTCTGCATCAACACCCCGGCATAGATGATGTCGACGCCGATGATTGGCAGTATCAACGCTCGCGGCGGCGCCCTGGTGATCCTTCGGCCAACCTCATTGATCCGACCGGACAGGAGCAACGCCGAGACAGGTACAGAACCAGCGGCAGCCAGTCGATCAGCCCTAGTTTTCCTGCGAGCGCTCCGGCTCCGAGCAGGGCACCACAGATCAGCGCGAAAACCAGCTCGGTGTTCATGCCAAAGATGCCGTCGTGCTCATGGCTCAGCCCTTCATGCTCTGCTTGGTCATCTGGGCGTTCAAGCGAACTTTTCATAACTCGTCCCTTCTGGGGGGCAAGACTATAAACTGCTCTATGCAGTTGAAAGACATTACTGTTGTGTAGTTGAGATTTATTTCACAGCTAACCCAGGGGCAGTCATTAAGGCATCTAGCCTAAATGACGTTCATCGAGCTCAATAAAAAATGCCAGGCACTGCCTGGCATTTATGAATTCTCTAAGTATTCTACTCACAGCAATTACTACTTGTTGTTGATGCATTGCGAGTACATGGAGTAGCGAACCGTCTTAAGCGTACCCTGAGAGTCCTCGAAGGTCATCAATCGCGGGTAAACTTGGCAGGTACGCGGGTCTTGGGACTGACGCACGAATTTCGCAACATCGATCTTCATGCCGTAATTGTAGTCCTGGATCTCCGGCATCGGTTTGCCATTTCTCTCGGCATAGTTCGCTACAGCAGTCTGATGCTCCTTGATGTATTGCAGCTGCTTGCTTTCAGAGTAAGTATAAGCCTGCGAAGCCATCGAGAACATAACAAGTGCAGCAGCAACAATTAGCTTTTTCATAGGAACCTCTCAAATTCAAATCATCTCGGGCGTAACTTTAGCAACGCAGAGGCATCACCGGCATGACGAGAAACTTACAATTTTGAAAGGTAAGTGCATCTATTTCATATAAAACAAAAAACCCACAACGCGTGTTGTGGGTTTTTGTATCTGGGGGGATCAGCTTACGGCTTCTGCCTCGTCGCCGTCTTCATCCTTGCGATGTGCCCAATGATACAGGGCCGGCAGGACCAGCAAAGTCAGCGCGGTGGAGGAAAGGATCCCACCAATTACCACTGTAGCCAGAGGCCGTTGAACCTCCGCACCGGTACCGGTGGCCAAGGCCATTGGGATGAAGCCCAGGGACGCCACCAAGGCTGTCATCAACACTGGTCGCAGTCGGGTGAGTGCGCCTTCATCGACTGCCTGCCTGAGCGTTCGTCCCTCTTCTCGCAATCCGCGAATGAAGGCAATCATCACCAGGCCGTTCAGTACCGCGACGCCGGAGAGTGCGATGAAGCCTACCCCTGCCGAGATCGAGAGCGGGATATCACGCAGCCAAAGGGCCACGACCCCGCCAGTGAGAGCGAATGGAATACCGGTGAAGACCAGCATGCCGTCCTTCAGGTTGTTGAACATCAAGAACAGCAAGGTCATTACCAGCAGTAAGGCTACCGGAACCACAATCTGCAGGCGCTTGGCTGCCGACTGCAGCTGCTCGAACTGGCCGCCCCAACTGGTCCAGTAGCCTGCTGGAATTTCCACCTTCGTTGACAAGGTAGATGCCGCCTCATCAACGAACGACCCAAGGTCACGGCCCCGGACGTTGGCGCTTACAATAACCAAGCGCTTACCGTTCTCGCGGCTGATCTGGTTCGGGCCCAACTGCAAGTCCAGCTTAGCGACCTGCGAAAGTGGAATGAAACCGATCTGATTAGCGCCCTGAGCCGCATTGGCAGGCACAGGAATCAGCAAACTAGACATACCCGCGACGTCGGTGCGTACAGCCTCAGGCAGGCGCACCACCATGTCGAATCGGCGATCACCCTCGTACAACGTTCCCGCTGTACGACCACCCACAGCAATCGCGATCGAATTCTGCACGTCCGCAATGTTCAGGCCGTAGCGTGCTGCTTTTTCCCGGTCGATGTTAATGGTCAGCACTGGCAGACCTGTGGTCTGCTCAACCTTGACCTCCGAGGAGCCTGGTACCGCTTTGAGCGCTGCGGCGATCTTATTGGCCGTGCTGTTGAGCACATCCATGTCGTCACCATAAACCTTCACCGCAACATCGCTGCGCACCCCGGAGATCAGTTCGTTGAAACGAAGCTGGATAGGCTGGGAGAGTTCATAGTTACTGCCCGGGACACTGGCTGCCGCCTTTTGAACCTCGGCAATGAGCTCCTCCCGCGACTTGTCGGGATCGGCCCATTGGTCCTTTGGTTTGAGCATGACGTAAGCATCGGAGATATTCGGTGGCATTGGGTCAGAGGCGATTTCAGCCGTACCGGTTCGGCCGAACATACGCTCAACTTCCGGTACCTGCTCGATGACTGCTTTTTCCAAACGCTCCTGCATGTCCACCGACTGGCTGAGGCTAGTACCAGGTACGCGCAAGGCTTGAAGAGCGAAGTCCCCCTCACTGAGACTTGGGATGAACTCGCTCCCCATGCGACTGGCAAGTACACCGCTGAGAACGACCAGTGCTACTGCTGCGGAGAAAGCGATATTCCGATGCCCAAGCACCCACTGCAGCACAGGCTCATAACGCAGCCGCGCAGTGCGCATAACAACGCCCTCTTCCTCCTTGACCTTGCCAGTGACGAACATGGCGATCGCTGCCGGCACGAAGGTAACGGAGAGGATCATTGCACCCAATAGCGCCATCACAACGGTGAATGCCATGGGGTGGAACATTTTGCCCTCCACGCCGGTGAGGGCGAAGATAGGCAGGTACACCACCATAATGATCAGTTGCCCGAAGATCAGTGGCCGACGCGCTTCGCGGGCAGCAGCAAAGACCTCATGGAAGCGTTCGGTTTTGGTGAGCATACGGCCATGTTTGTGCTGCGCATGTGCTAATCGACGGATCGCGTTCTCCACGATGACCACGGCCCCGTCGACGATGATGCCGAAGTCGAGTGCGCCCAAACTCATTAGGTTGGCACTGACCTTGTTATTGAACATCCCTGTGAAGGTGAACAGCATGGACAGCGGGATCACCATCGCGGTGATCAACGCTGCACGGATGTTGCCGAGGAACAGGAACAGAATGGCGATAACCAGGATCGCACCTTCAACCAAGTTCTTCTTCACCGTCGCAATGGCTTTTTCAACCAAGTTGGTACGATCGTAAACGGTGACCGCAACCACGCCCTTTGGCAGAGTACGGTTGATGTCCGCAAGCTTCGCTGCGACAGCTTGGGACACAGTGCGGCTGTTCTCACCGATCAGCATGAATACTGTACCGAGCACGACCTCGCGGCCATTCTCAGTGGCAGCACCAGTACGAAGCTCCTTACCGATGCTGACGTCGGCGACGTTGCTGATGCGAATCGGTGCACCATCCACACTGGTGATTACGATGTTGGCGATGTCTTCGATGTTGCCGACTTGGCCCGGTGCACGAATGAGCAACTGCTCACCATTACGCTCGATGTAACCGGCGCCTACGTTGGCGTTGTTGCTTTCCAACGCGGCTACCAGATCATTCAGGGTCAACTTGTAGGTAGCCAGGCGCTTCGGATCCGGCGCAACCAGGAACTGCTTGGCAAAGCCACCGATGGTATTGATCTCTGCCACGCCAGGTACGTTGCGCAGCTGAGGCTTGATGATCCAGTCCTGGATTACCCGCAGGTCGGTGGGCGTGTAGGGCGTACCGTCTTCTTTGACCGCGCCCTCTTCGGCTTCAACGGTCCACAGGAAAATTTCGCCGAGGCCGGTTGAGACCGGGCCCATGACGGCATCTACGCCCTCTGGCAGCTGTTCCTTTGCAACCTGTAGCCGCTCATTGATCAGCTGGCGGGCAAAGAAGATGTCGGTGCCGTCCTTGAAAATCACGGTCACCTGAGACAGGCCCGAGCGAGACAGCGAACGGGTCTGCTGAAGACCTGGAAGACCAGCCATGGCCGTTTCAACTGGAAACGTGATCCGTTGCTCGGTTTCCAATGGGGAATAGCCAGGCGCTGCAGTGTTGATCTGCACCTGGACGTTGGTAATGTCAGGAACGGCATCGATCGGCAGCTTTTGGTAGCTGTAGATGCCGATACCGGCAATGATCAGGACAGCGATCATTACAACGATCCGCTGTTCAATGGCAAATCTGATGATACGTTCAAACATAAGAAATCATCCTGTCAGTTCGCATCAGTGACTGTGCTCGGCAGAGGCTTTGCCGAGCTCAGACTTGAGTGTGAAGCTGCCATTGGTAGCCACTTGAGCGCCCGCTTCGATGCCGTCCGTGATTTCCACGTACCCACTGTCACGGCGGCCCAGCTTTACTGGGCGGGTGTCGAAGCCCTCGGCGGTGCGTACGAAGACCGATGGTTTGTCCTCAACGGTCTGCACGGCGTGTTCCGGGACAGCCACCGCCACGCGATCAGTCTGGGACGTGACTGCGATGTTCACGAAAAGACCAGGACGCCAGGCCCCGTTGGGATTGGTCAACGTAACGCGGACGGTCGCTGCTCGGTTTTGCTCGCCCAACAGGCTGCCGACATAACCCACCTTGCCCTCGACCTCCACGTTCATGTCAGGTGAGGAAACCTTCACGGCGCGGCCGGTAGTGACCTTGGCCAAATCGGTAGGCGGTACAGCGAAAGTGGCCCAAACTTGGTTAAGGTCGGACAGAATAAAGGCGTTAGTCGCCTCGCTGACGACTTCCCCGACGGTCAAGTGTTTCTCCACCACTACGGCGTCAAAGGGAGCCCTGAGTTCGTAACGGTTACCGCCTACCGAATTGACCGAGGCACCGATCGCGCTGACTTTTTGCTTGGCGTTGGCCAGAGAGATTTCGGCTTCCTGCAGCGCCTGGCGAGCCTGGAGGTAGTCCTGCTCCGCAGAAATCTTGTCCTGCCAGAGCTGCTTCTCTCGGCTAAAAGTCACGCGCGCAAGTTCGACACGACGCTGAGCGGCTTGTTGCTCGCTGCGCAGGTCAGAGATCTGCTGGCTGGCAATCACCGCAAGGACTTGACCCTTCTTGACGGACTCACCCAAATTCGCCTGGACTGTTTCGACAACGCCTGGAACGCGAGGAACAACGTGCGCAGTGCGGTCCTCGTCAAAACGAATCTCACCCGGGAAGCTCACGACGGTTCCCAAATCACGAGGCGCTGCCGATTCCAGAGTCACGCCAGCTGCTTTGATCTGTTCAGCACTAAGGGTTAGCTTACCTTCTTCCTCACCGCCCTCTTCACTGTGGCCCTCCTCGCCATGACCTTCTTCACCGTGCCCATCTTCACTATGCTCCGCTTCACTGTTCTCTTTGTTAGCTGATCCGGCCTTCTTGTCATGGCCATGACCATCGTCAGCACCATGTTCTGCGTTAGTCGCCGCTTGTTGATCGGAACTGCTGTTCCAGGCGAGGCTGCCAAATCCAAGGATTGCCACAGCGGCTACCGCGAGGGCGATCTTGCGTTTGTTTTCCATTGCTACTCCTGCTGATCGTAGGCACCGGCAGGTTTAAACGCCGAGTGCCGAGAAAAATGTATGCCCCGTTCAGCGTGCGCCGGCGGTCGAGCCTACTTCGCCATAAACCCTTTCTACTTGCGCACGCGCATTGGTCGCCGCTGCCAGCGAGTCGAGATACTGGCCACGAGCAAGGATCAAGGTGCGCTGGGCGTCCAGTACTTCGATAAAGCCGAATTTCCCCATCTCGAATCCGCGGGTTGCGGTATCCACGGCCTGCTGGGCTGAGGGCAGAATGGTCTTGTCGTAGGACTCAACTTCTTGCATGGCGGTGGACCACTGGTTCAGCGCGGTTTGGGTTTGGGCGCGCAATCTCAACTCGACAGCGTTACGCAGGTCGCGGGCCTGATCGGCACGTCGAGAAGCGGAAAGAATGTTGCCTTGGTTACGATCAAACAGCGGCAAAGGCATGGACAGACCAACGACATTGACTCGCTCGCGCACCGAGCGGTCGTACTGGCTACCCACGCTTACCGTGAGGTTTGGAATACGCTGAGCTTTTTCTGCGCCAAGCGAGGCATCGCTCTTATCAATCTCCACCACTGCCTGCCGCATTTCCGGAGTCTGATCGAGCTTTGCCAGCAACTCTTCAGTGCGCGGCGGCAAGCCAGGAGACAAGGTTGGTGATTCAAGGCGATCGAATATGGTCACAGAACTCCCCGTGACTTGGGCGAGTTGCTGGTAAGCATTCGCTTTTTCCGTTTCGGCGCGACGGACCTGCAACCGGGCTTCAGCCAGTTGAACCTGGGCGCGGGTAGCCTCCACAGGTGAAGATTTACCTGCGCGAACTCGACCATCGACAATGCGAAGGCCGCGCTCAGTAAGTTCAAGGGATTGTTTAGCGAGGTCGAGTCCGGTTTGGGCTCGTAATGCAGCGTAAAACGCCTGCACGACGTCTGCACGCAGACCATTCACGCGTCGGTCCAGTTCCAGTTGTGCAACACTCTGGCCGTATGTGGCGACATCTACGCGGGCTCCCCGCTTACCACCGAGCTCCAAGGTCTGACTTAGCGTAACGGTCGTTGTGCTGGTGTTACGCCGTGTGTCCTCCATCTCATACGAGATTTCGGGGTTTGGAATCAGCCCGGCTTGCTTGCGCGCACCGTCCGCGATGCCGATTTCCTGACGTGCCGCCGCGAGGTCTGGGTTGGCATCCATTGCCGTCGACAGCGCTTGGGGCAAGCTGATGCTTTGGGCAAATGCGGTGGGTGCCAGCAACCCGGAAATCACCGCACAGAGAGCGGCAATTTTCCACGGTGAGACGTAGGTCTTGGATAAGACATTGCGGTTATACCGGAGCACTTTCTTGGTCCTCGTGCACAAACTTCGTTAGCTTGGCCAGAACGCCGAAATAGCTGCCAAGCCCCACTGGATTAGGTGATGGCACTCTAAAGAGCGGTAGCTATCAGAGGGGTGGCTAGAAAATTACAATTTCGTAAGAAAAGCTTGTAATGCCCGAAAACGCTGATGACACAGTCGAACCACCGAATTTCATTGCGAACGCGAGAGATGGCTAGCATGCGGCGTCAATGACCAAAATAACGACCAGATGACGAAATTGTAATTTTCCTATCACCATCCCGTTATCTTCCGCCTGCAAATATGAGCTCGGCGCTACGCGAGGCGCGCCGCCGGCTCAGAACTTATAACGACACCCGCGCCGGAAACATAATAAAAACTGCCGTAAATCAAAGGAGCATCGGATGAAAATCAAAGTACCACTGTATTTGGCGGCAGTTTCGGCGCTGTCTGGAAGCTATGCAGTTACTGCTCAAGCTGAAGATAAGCCCGAAGGTTTCATCGAAGGTAGCAGCCTTACAGTGCTCAACCGCAACTTCTATTTCAATCGTGATAACCGCGACAGCTCAGCTCCCACTTACAACAGCGGCAAGGGCAACACCAATGGCTACTCCGAGGCCTGGGCGCACGGGATCATCACCAAATTCAACTCTGGTTTTACCCAAGGGACGGTCGGCGTTGGTGTTGATGCCTTTGCCATGATAGGGCTTAAGCTCGATACTGGTGACGGGCGCAACGGCGGTCGTAGTTCATTCGACGTCATGCCTGTTGATAACAAAGGCGAAGCTCGCGACGAATACACCAAGGTTGGCGGGGCGGCTAAAGTTCGCTTGTTTGATACGGTCGTGAAAGTGGGTGATGTTTTCCCGTCGACGCCAGTTGTTGCATCAGGCGACTCGCGCCTGTTGCCTGAAAGCTTCCGCGGTGTGACCGTTGAGAACACCAGCATCCAGGGCCTCACCCTGCAGGGTGGCCGACTGCATGCGATGAGCCAGCCGGTCTCCAGCAATCTGAATGATAACTTCGCAACTTTCTACGGTGGCCCGGTTAACTCGCCTTGGGTAGGCTACGGTGGCGGTGATTACGCGATCAACGATAACTGGACCGTGAGCGTATACGCCAGTCAGTTGAAAGAAGTCTGGAACCAGTACTACGCTGGCACCAGCTTCGCCTATCCACTGAATGACGACCTTGCGCTGATTGGCGGCTTCAACTATTACAAAGCCGTGGATGAAGGGAAGCAGCGCCTAGGCGAGTTTGACAACGATATCTGGAGTGCCAAGGTCGGGGTCCGTTACGGCGCTCACACCCTGGCCCTGTCGCACCAACGCAACAACGGCGACGATGATTTCGACTACCTGCGTCAGTCAGACTCGATTTTCGTCGACAACTCTATCCAGTACAGCGACTTCAACTCGCCGAAAGAGCGTTCCTGGATGCTGCGCTACGACCTGAACTTCACCAGCTACGGCATTCCTGGTCTGACGTTCATGACCCGCTACGCTAGAGGCTCGGGCGCAGACTACTCGAACGCCAACCAGTTCTACATGCGCACCGACGCCAACGGTGATCCGCTCACCAATCAGAAACGTTGGGAGCGTGACGTAGAGGTTAAATATGTCGTGCAAACTGGTCCAGCAAAAGACCTGTCCTTCCGGTTGCGCCAGGCCACCACGCGTGCCACTGCATTCGAATCGGATCTGGATGAAACTCGTGTGATCATTGAGTACCCGCTTTCGATCCTGTGATTCTCTAAGGGGATCAGTTTATTCGTAAACTGGTCTCTTCAGAAAAATGTGCATTACGAATTCACCTTGAGTGGCTTAAGTGCTCCTTTGGTAAAAGGTGGATATTTGGCGCCCTTTGGGCGCCTTTTTTTTACCTAAAATTCAATCAACCGTTCGAGTGTACGCATTGCATGCCGGTGAAACTCATGGCTGCACCAATGACCAGTTTCCTCGACATGAGTAACTTCGCCGTCATCTGAACGGAACAAACTCAACACAAAGAAGAAAACAACCACATACTTCATAAGGTCAAATTACCTATTGGAGAGAGGGCCCGCACCTGTCGAACCCAAACCGCGAAAAGATATACCTCCAGACTATCAATCATATTACCTGGAAATTACAAATCCGTCATTTAGGCCCCACCCAGCTCATTTTGATTTACCATTCCTTTCAATAATGCCGGCGCGCGTGCGCGGTTAATTGCTCAGTGATATCGAGACAAAATCCCATGCGAATTCTGGTAATTGAGGACGAAGTAAAAACTGCGGAATATGTGCGTCAAGGCCTTACAGAATGCGGTTATGTCGTCGATTGCGTGCATACCGGGTCAGATGGGCTATTCCTAGCCAAGCAACACGAATACGAGTTGATTATTCTTGATATCAATCTGCCAGAAATGGATGGGTGGCAGGTACTTGAGCTTTTGAGGCGTAAAAATTGCCCCTCCCGCATCATGATGCTCACGGCGAGAAGTCGTTTGGCAGATAAGGTCCGGGGTTTGGAGAACGGTGCAGATGACTACCTGATCAAACCATTTGAGTTCCCAGAACTGCTAGCCCGGGTTCGCGCCTTAATGCGCAGGTCTGAACACCCTGCATCTGTGGAGATCATTCGTGTCGCTGACCTGGAGCTAGACCAGAGCCGTCACAGGGCCTTCAGGGACGGCCAGCGTATTGATCTGACGACGAAAGAGTTTGCACTTCTGCACTACCTAATGCGCAATACCGGCGTGGTGCTCAGCCGCACACAGATCATCTCACAGGTCTGGGATATGAACTTCGACTGCGATACAAACGTTGTAGAAGTGTCGATTCGAAGACTTAGAGCCAAGATCGATGACCCTTTCGAGACGAAGCTGATCCATACGCTTCGCGGTGTGGGCTATGTGCTTGAGAAGCGTTGATCGCCCGCTACTTAGTCATGAAAACAGAGCCAGGGATCATGCATGTAAGTCGAGCCATACTGTTTTTGACCCTTAGCGCGCGTTTCCTCACTAAACGTATGAGGTGTGCTGGACATAAGGTATAGCATAGATTATCAACAGGTAACGGAAGGCCAAGCGTATGCCAGAGCTGACGCACGCTCAGCGGACATTGTTTTTAACAGCGCCATGGCTTACCTCTGATACTGTGCGCCGGCGATGAGGTTAACCTCCCGACTACAGCACCAAGCAGGCTCAGTCGCCGCTCAACGATGATGGCGCCCGCCGGCTTTTCTGGTTCGTTGCAGGGCTACTCACGGTCATTGCCTTCGTCATGGCCACCCTCTCTGTGCATCTTCTCACCTCGCTCAAGGAACTTGGCCTTCCAACGGTCACGGTGTTGGCGGTGGGGATGGTCCTTGGGCCGGCCCAGGTGGTGGCAAGAGTATTGGAGTTCTCGCTTGCTCGGCATCTTCACCCAACCTGGTCGGCCGTGCCGGCGTGTTGGTGAGCTTCATCGGCATCTGCTTATTCATTCCTGGCGTGCCTTGGCTGGCATTCCCTGCAGCAGCGCTGTAGGGCGCCGGCATCGGGATTCTCACTATTGCCAGAGTCATCTTGCCTCTGGTGCTGTTTGGCAAGGGTATCGCGCACGCATGGGAGCATTAGCTCGCCCAATGGTCTTGGCGCAGGCCACGGGGCCGTTTGCTACGGCCTTTGTGCTGAGTACTCAAGGCGCACCTGTGCTCTTGCTCATGGCGGCGATGGTCGCTGTCGCGCTAGATAGCAGTTTCAAACTGCCCCTCAACCCAGTGCAACGTAGGTGAAGCTGGTGATTCTGCCCTCAAATCGGGGTACCCGCTAGATTTCCCCCCTAGCTTTGCCTTTGACTCTGCCTGGGGGTATACCGCCAGGGGATAATCGGCCTGCTTTGTCTTTGCGGATTGCCCTGCCAATTGACGGGGCCTACATAAGCCGTTTCCAATGCCCTCGACGTAGAACCATTCGCTCCGGCCGAAGCTGGCTGGTGGGCGTGAGCCAAGAGGCGTATCCTACAAATGCTTGCTCCGAGACTTGTTGGCCTACAGCCTCCCCTGGGAGACATCTGATAGCCCGCCGCCGAGGCGGGCTTTTTTGTCATCAGATCCGTAAGGCAGCGCCTTGGTGAATGGCTGCCCAAGCTAGGCTCCGCCAGAGCGCATGCTCAACATCAGCGGTCTACCCGTCTCCCTAGCCAGACGGTTAACGACGTATCCATATCCTTTGTCAGGCGCATGGAAAGCTGACTGGGCGAAAACGCTTACGCAGCCATTGCTTCGCAGGATGCAGCGCAGGCCAAACAGGTCTGTGCGCAATGCTGACAGTGGTCTGCCTTATGCTTACCGCACGCCTCCCCGCAGGCGCGGCAAATCCTTGCGCACAACGCACAAAATTCCTTGGCGAGCATGCTTTCTCGTGTCATCAAGGTAGCCGCCAGCTTGCACATATCTGCGCAATCCCTGTCCAGCTTGATGCAGTCAGCCATCATTTTTACGTCCTGCTCTCGCAGGCAGGCTGACGCGCAGACTTCACAGGCCAGCGCGCAGCGCATGCATTCCGAGATGCATTCATCAAAGCTACTGTTCATGATCATATCTCCGGTATCGGGTCGATGAGATGCCAGTGCACCGTCTCATGACGGTATGTAGCGTTCGACCTGACGGGGGCCTGAAGATTGATTACATTTCTGTAAGCTTGTCCGAATCATCTCGGTATGAAGGCGTGCCCGATCATTCAAGGCTTTTCAATCACTGCTTCTGGATGCTCACGATTTTCGCGACACTTCCCTCCATACGGAACCCAAATTTCACCTTGTCTCCTACGTTCAAGCCCTTCAGCTGTGCAGGCTCAGCTTGGAAGCCCATGGTCATCGCCGGCCATTTGAGCTCTGCTACCGGGCCGTGCGCCAAGGTGATTTTCCCGCTTTGAGGATCCAGCGCCTTAATTGTCCCTTCCGCATGCGCAGTGGGCGCCGCCTGGCTGCCTTGGCCACCCTCGGCGGAGGCTGGCATTTTCTTCATGTCCATACCATCCATGTCCTGGGCATGCACACTGGCGGCGAAAGCTGTGACCAGGCCTGCGATGACAATTAGCTTTTTCATTGGATTTCTCCTGAGAGGTTGGGGGTAGTTACAGCAAGTTCGCGGCGACGGATCAGCCAGTACGCCGCAGGGATTACAAAAAGTGAAAGCAAGGGGGCGGTGAGCATGCCGCCCACCATGGGCACCGCGATGCGGCTCATGACCTCGCTGCCGGTACCGCTGCTCCAGAGGATGGGCAGCAGGCCTGCAACGATGACTGCCACAGTCATTGCCTTGGGCCTGATGCGTTGCACCGCGCCCTCACGGATCGCGTCGAGCAGCGCTGCTCGTGTAGTTTCGCCGTTGGCCTGACGCTCAGCCCAAGCGTTATTCAGGTAGATGAGCATGATCACTCCGAACTCCGCCGCTACGCCGGCCAGGGCAATGAAGCCAACGCCTGTGGCCACTGAAAGGTTGTAGCCCAGCAGGTAGAGCAGCCAGACGCCCCCGGTCAGGGCAAAAGGTAAAGTGCCCATGATGAGCAGTGCTTCACCGAGGCGGCCGAAGGTCAGGTAGAGCAGCACGAAGATGATGGCCAGCGTCGCTGGCACCACCCAGGCCAGACGGGCGTTCGCCCGCTCCAGGTATTCGAACTGGCCGGAGTAGCTCAAGCTCATGCCTGAATCGAGCTTTACCTCGCTGTCGATCGCCTGACGTAAGTCTGCAACAACAGACGAAAGGTCCCGGCCGCGCACGTCGATGTACACCCAGCCCGAGGGGCGAGCATTCTCGCTCTTCAGCATGGGCGGGCCATCAGCAATACGTATGCGGGCCACGCTGCCGAGCGTCAGCTGGCCGCCCTGCGAGGTGTAGATCGGCAGCTGACGCAACGCCTCCACCGAATCACGCCATTCGCGTGGATAGCGCACGCTAATGGGATAGCGGGCCAAGCCTTCAACTGTTTCCCCGATGGTTTCGCCACCAATGGCGCCGGCCACGATGGCCTGTACGTCGGTGATGTTCAGACCGTAACGGGCAGCGGCATGGCGGTCGATATCCAGATCAATGTAGCGGCCACCAGTCAAACGCTCTGCCAGCGCCGAAGTCACTCCAGGCACCTTTTTCGCGGCCCGCTCCACAGCGAGAGTGGCCCGGTCTATCTGGCCTAGGTCGCTGCCGGCCACCTTGACGCCGATTGGGCTCTTGATGCCGGTGGCCAGCATATCGATGCGGTTGCGGATGGGCGGGATCCAGATGTTGGTCAGCCCAGGCACACGCACAGTGCGATCAAGCTCCTCGATAAGCTTGTCCGTGGTCATTCCTGGACGCCACTCACTCTTGGGCTTGAGCCGAACGGTGGTCTCGAACATCTCCAGCGGTGCCGGGTCGGTAGCTGACTCGGCGCGGCCGGCTTTACCAAAGACACTGGCCACTTCGGGAACAGTTCGAATCAGACGATCCGTTCGCTGCAACAGCTCTGAAGCTTTCTGCGCCGAGAGTCCAGGCAAGGCTGAAGGCATGTAGAGCAGATCACCTTCATCGAGCGGAGGAAGGAACTCGCCCCCAAGATGATTCAAGGGCCACAGACTGCTGAGCAGGATCACCAATGCTGCAGCGAGGGTAACCAGAGGCCGGCGCAGGACGACCTCCAATGCCGGACGGTATAGCCGGATGAGGCCCCGGTTGAGCGGGTTGCGCTGTTCCGCAGGCAGTGGCCCTCTGATCCAGTACCCCATCAGCACCGGTATCAGGGTCACCGATAGCGCAGCTGCCGCAGCCATTGCGTAGGTCTTGGTAAAGGCCAAGGGTGCAAAGAGGCGTCCTTCCTGGGCTTGCAGCGTGAACACCGGGATGAACGAAAGCGTGATGATCATGAGGCTGAAGAACAGTGCCGGCCCTACCTCGACGGCCGCCTCCGTCATTACCCTCCAATGCGCTTCTCCCCGCAAAGGTTGACCAGGATGCCGGATATGCCAGGCCTCAACACGTTTGTGGGCGTTCTCGATCATGACCACGGCAGCGTCCACCATTGCACCGATGGCAATAGCGATTCCGCCAAGGGACATGATGTTGGCGTTGATGCCCTGATGACGCATGACGATCAGCGCTATCAGGATTCCCACGGGCAGCGAAACGATAGCCACCAATGACGAGCGCAGGTGCCAGAGAAAGGCTGCGCATACCAACGCCACTACCAAGAACTCCTCGATCAGCTTGTGACTGAGGTTCTCCACGGCACGGTCGATCAACTGGCTGCGGTCGTAGACGGTGACAAGTTCCACCCCGGCTGGCAGGGCTTTCTTCAGGGTTTCGAGCTTAGCCTTGACGTCCGCGATGGCCTCACGAGCATTCTTCCCGCTGCGCAGGATCACCACACCTCCTACGGCTTCGCCGAGGCCGTCCAGTTCGCCTATGCCTCTGCGGGCTTCCGGACCTATCTGCACCGTAGCGACGTCGCCTAATGTCACCGGCACGCCCTTGGTAGCCAGTCGCAGGGGTATCGCTCTGAAATCATCCAGCGATCGCAGGTAGCCGGCCGCACGTACCATGAATTCCGCTTCGCCTTGCTCCAGTACACCGCCACCGGTCTCCTGGTTGGCCTTGCCTATAGCCTCCACCACCTCAGCCTGGGTGATACCGAGGCTGGCCATGCGCAGCGGATCGAGCACGACCTGATACTGCTTGACCATACCGCCGATGGTGGCCACTTCAGCGACATCCGGCAGCGTCTTGAGCTCATAGCGCAGGAACCAGTCCTGCAGGCTGCGCAGTTGCGACAGGTCATGGCCGCCGTTACGATCGACCAGCGCATATTGATAAATCCAGCCCACCCCGGTGGCGTCCGGGCCCAGTACCGGCTTGGCTGCGGCAGGTAATCGCGATTGCGCCTGGCTCAGGTACTCAAGAACCCGAGAGCGCGCCCAATACAGATCGGTGCCGTCCTCGAACAGCACATAGACGAAGCTGTCACCGAAGGCGGAGAAGCCGCGAACCGTTTTGGCCCCCGGAACCGAGAGCATGGTAGTGGTCAGCGGATAGGTCACCTGATTCTCAACGATCTGGGGAGCCTGGCCTGGGTAGGACGTGCGGATGATCACCTGCACGTCCGACAGGTCGGGCAAGGCGTCGATTGGTAGGCTACGCACCGAGACGAAGCCCCATGCCACCAGAAACAGCGTGGCGAGGAGCACCAGCACACGGTTGCCTACCGACCAGCGGATCAGTTTGGCAATCATGGTTGGCCCTCCAACACTTTGATCTGCTCAACGACCATGCCCTCGTCGCGTTCGCGTATGCCAAAGCGAATCTGCGCACCGATCTTGAGGCCATCAAGGAGAGACTGCTCAGCCACAGGGAAGGTCATGGTCATCCCTGGCATGCCCAGGGTGATGAAAGGACCGTGGGCAACGGTGAGCTGTGTGCCGTCTATCTGCACGACACGGCCATCCGCTTCATGCAGGGCTGGCCCCGCATTAGGCTGACTATCCTGCACCGTCGCCGCCTCGATGCCTTTCAAATTAGCGTCGGAGTCCAACAGGAATTGCCCGGACGCGACGATGCGCTGTCCTGCCTGAAGACCCTGCAACACCGCAACTTGGCCTTTGCTCTCCTGGCCCAACACGACTTCCACCGGCCGGAAGCGACCACCGTCTTCAGCCAGCATCACCAGGTCTCGCTTGCCGGTGCGGATGACCGCCTCGGCAGGCACCAAGAGGCTTTGCTTGGCAGACTCGCCGGGATGGAGAGCCACTTGAGCGGTCATCCCAGGACGAAGCCGCCCATCTCGGTTGGGCAACTCGATACGCAGGCGCAACGTGCGGCTCTGCAAATCGGCATCGGCCAATAGCGCAGTCAACTTGCCCGGTATGGGATCGCCTGGGAACGCTGGCAATTGCGCCTGCACAGGCTGGCCTTCGCGAAGGCCTTGAGCCTGGGCTTCCGGCACAGCCGCTTCCAGCCAGACGTTGGCCACTCCATTGATCCTTGCTAAGGTAGCGCCCGGCGTCAGCGTCATGCCGGGTCGCAGATCGAGAACCTGGATTACACCGGCAGTGGGTGCGGAGAGTGTGACCGAGAGCTGCACCTTCCCAGTGCTCGCGACCCGGTTGATCAGGTCGGCCGGCATGCCGGCGAGCACGAGCCGCTGTCGTGCCGCCGCCGTCAGCTGAGCGTCGCCAGAATGCCGCAACGCCAGGTATTCCTCCTGCAAACCAGCCCACTCCGGGGTCAGCACATCGGCTAGAGGAGCCCCTTTGGCAACGATGTCCCCCGTCGCTCGACCATAGACGCGTTCGACGTAACCGCCAGTACGGGCCTGCAACACGCTGAAGTCGCGTTCGTCGAACGTCAGAACGCCGCTCACACTTAGGGTCCGTTCTAGCCGGCCAGCCGTCACCGTTGCCAATCGAATCCCAAGGTTTTGCTGGAGCCCAGCCGAGACCTGAACCGCAGGCTGCTCCTCGCCAGCCGTGTCATCCGAATACTTGGGCACGAGCGGCATGTCCATGAACGGCGATTTTCCGGGCGCCGGGAAGTGCTGCTGGGGATACATCGGGTCGTACCAGTACAGCGCTTTTTTTTCCTGACCTAAGGGCTGCGATGGCGAATACGCACCTCTCCCACCTAGCCAGAAGCCAGCGCCTATTCCAATAGCAAGGGCAGCAGCCACGACGAAACCAATCGACCTATTCCTCATGCCCGCACCTCTCCATAAACGAAATGCAGACGCGCTGCTGTTGCCGCCAACTGTCCTTGCAGGTCCACATCCTGTAGTAGTGCCTCCACACGCTGCCGGCGTGCCGACAGCACTTCACTCAACGGCGACTTACCGGCGCGGTAATCCGCCAGAGCGAGGCGTACCCGGTCCTCGGCCAGGGGCAAAAGTGTTTCGCGACTGCGCCGCACTGCCCGTTGCAAGCGTTGGTACTCGACAAGGTCTGTTTCAAGCTGGGCTTGATGCTCGCGCAGGGCAGCGTCCTGCTCATCTTCCAATTGGCGAACTTGTGCGCGTCGTGCCGCAATCATCGGGTCTTGCCGTGAGCTGGTAAACAATGGCAATTGGAAGCTGACTTGCAGGCTGACCATGTTGCTGAAGTCCGGACCACGGCGCTGATAATCCACTCCCCAGGACCAATCCGATTTCTTTTCCGCCTGAGCCTGGTGTACCTGGGCTTGAGCCTCGCGTGTCATGGCGTTGTAGGTATTGAGCTCCGGATGGGCATGGACGGAGTGCAAGTATTCAGCTGCGTCTACAGGCCAGACAGGGAAGGTCGGCGCGCCTACTTCGGCGTCCTGCCCAATCCAGCGCTTCAGCGCGGCTCGCGCCTGAGCTGACTGACTCAATAGAACGTCTTTCTGCTCGTCCAACTGCGCGGCTTCTTGCTTGGGAGCCAGCGTATCGGCGCTGGAGCCTGCGCCTCCGGCCAGGCGGGCCCGCACCGTGGAAGCCAGCAGCTGGTTTTCTTTGTAGAAGGCGTCGAACTGTTCAAGCTTTCGCTGCACGGTGTACGCAGTAACCCAAGCCTGTGCGGTTGCCGCCCTAACCTTCAAGCGTTCGAAGATCGCCTCGGCATCGGCTCGCTCGACCGTGGCCTGCGCTGTCTCTATGCGAGCTTTGCGTTTGTCCCGGTTCGGTACTTCTTGGGACAGGCCAACCACCTGCATGGTCATGAAGTCTCTGTTCATGCTCCAGCGATCGGTGCCTTCAATCGGCAGGTTTTGTACCCCGAGATTCAGGCGCGGATCGGGTAGTTCGCCCGCTGGAATGACTGCGCTGCGCGCAGCTGATGCCTGCTCCTGGCGGGCCTGTAGAGAGGGAGCGTTACGTTCAGCCAGTTGCAGCGCCTCATCCAGCGACAGCGTTGCAGCCTGTGCCGAGACAGCCGGCAGCAGTATGAACAGGACGGCCGTGGTTATCCGTCCCTGAAAACGTTGGGGAGTCATGAAAATGATTCCTCGAAAGATCAGCGCCCAGGCGCGTGCCATCGCCCCGCTGCTAGGCGGAACGACGGTGTGAAATTAAGAGGGAATCAGACGCGGGGAGGACGCCACGGATCGGGGGGAGAACCTGTCGCTATGCCTACAGCGTAGGTATCGGCAGGTCGTGGCTTGGCGAAAGTCAGCCCAGGCGTCAGGAAGCTAATCTGTACGGTACTGGCAGTCCTGCACTCCTGGCCGACCTTGCAGGATTTGGCATGGTCGCCAGTCTTACCCAGGTCTTGGTCCTGGCAGCAGTCATGGTCCATGCCCGCCATCATTTCCATGCCCATCGCCTGCATTGGGCAAGGTTCAGTCGCCGAATCGATGCCCGCCATCCCGTTAAGCGGAAGCGCCACGATTAGCATCAGGAGGGTGAGTAGTCGAATGAGCCGATTCATGATGGGCGAGTATAGGTTACCGGGATGAGTTCAGCATTAAGGGGTTGGGGCTGCACTAACCAACCGCTTGGAGGCTGGGAGACTGATGAAGAATGTTGTGACACCCTCCGCTGATGTACACCAGATTCGTCCGCTATGAGCCTCGATGATAGAGCGGGTTATCGACAGCCCCAGGCCTGCATTGCTTGGGCCGCCTTCGCGTCTGGCTGGATCGGCTCGATAGAATCGGTCGAAGATCTTGCCAATGTGCTGGGGATCGATGGTTACCCCGCTGTTACGCACGGAAAGCGTCACGCTTTCAGGCGTCTGCTCGATCTGCACTGATATCTCGTTGCCTTCCGGGGTGTAGCGCAACGCGTTGGATAGAAGGTTGGAAAGCGCTCGGTCAATCATCAGGCGATCGCCACGAACCTTACCCTGCCCGTGTAGGGTCAGTTGGATGCCTTGATCCTCAGCCAGGAATTGGTAGTACTCGAACAGCTTTGATACGAGTTCGGAGAGCTCCACATCGATCTGCTCGGGCACGATCAGACCGTTATCCGCCTTGGCCAGGAACAGCATGTCGTCGATCATGCGCGACATGCGCTTGAGGTCTTCCAGGTTCGAATAGAGGTTTTCTTCATAGGCATCCAGGTCACGCTTCTTGGTGAGCACCACTTCGGTATGGGTCAGAAGGTTGCTGACTGGCGTTCTCAATTCGTGAGCGATATCGGCAGAGAAGTTGGACAACCGAACGAATGCATCCTCCAACCGTCCCAGCATCCCGTTGAAAGACAGGATGAGCTCCTGAAGCTCTAGCGGTACGGGCTCCAGCGGAATGCGTTCGCGAAGTGATCTTGCCGACATCCCGGTGGCCACTTTGGTGATTTGCCCAACAGGCCGAAGCCCGCTTTTGGCCACGACCCAGCCCAAGCCTGCGCTCACAATCGCGCTGATCACCAGACCAATTCCGAACCACCATTGCAGGGTGACAAAGAAATGGGCGTGAGTGGTGACATCGAGCATCAGCACGGCCGTCACCGGTTCCGGCTCGCCTGCAATGGTCAGCTGGGCGGTAATGCCGCGGAAGTTCTGCGCTTTATCCTGCCACTCCCAGACCGCACCCCGATGCGCCTGCTCGAACCGCTGAGGAATCTGGGAGGCTTTGGGGTCTGAAAACAGGACCGTTCCGTCAGCCTTGGTGATTTTCGCCGACAGATCCTGATGTGCGCCGAGCAATGCCCGCAGCTGCTGCTCCTGATCGTCGAGCCCGCCTCGCGCTGCTGAGATGGAAAGGATATGACGCGTTGACTCCAGCTTTTCAGAAAGCGCCTGCTCATCCAGCATCCGGAAATGGTGCTGGCTGAGCCCGTAGAAAGCGACGCCGGCAACCACCAGGACAGCAGTCACCGCGAACATGAACATCAGGGTCAGCCGCTTGACGAGCGATGATTGCGGGCGCATCACTCGGGCACATCCATCATGTAGCCCATGCCTCGGGCGGTATGGATTAGCTTTGGCGCGAAGTCGTCATCAATCTTGGCCCGCAGTCGGCGAATCGCGACCTCGATCACGTTGGTGTCACTGTCGAAATTCATGTCCCACACCTGAGAAGCGATCAGCGATTTGGGAAGCACCTCGCCGCGTCGGCGCATGAGCAGCTCCAACAGGGAAAACTCCTTGGCAGTAAGGTCGATCCGCTTGCCGTTTCGCGTAGCTCGACGCTTGAGCAGGTCCACCTCAAGGTCTGCCATCTTCATAGTGGTTTGAGCAGAACCACCGTTGCCTCTGCGCAGCAACGTACGAACTCGAGCCAGCAGCTCCGAGAACGCAAAGGGCTTCACCAGGTAATCATCAGCGCCCAGTTCCAAACCTTTCACGCGGTCGTCTACGCCGTCTCGGGCCGTCAAGAAAAGGACCGGCACATCCTGACCCGCCGCACGGATCTTGCGCAGGACATCCCAGCCATCGAGCCCCGGCATCATCACGTCGAGGATCAGCAAGTCATACGCTTCGCTCTGTGCCTGTTGCAGGGCGTCAGTGCCTGTCATCACCCGGTCAACGGTGAAGCCAGCTTCTGTTAGACCTTGCTGGAGGTAGACACCGGTTTTCGGCTCATCTTCGGCCACGAGTAATTTCATCTGCTCTCATCCACGCGGGGTGCATTTCCAGTTTGCGGGAAAAAAGAAGCCCAACCAGAAGCTGACGGAAAAGTAATGTCGAGATCAGTTTTCTGACAGCACCGCGAGGCTAACTTGACCCTGTACCTGACGCCATGAGGCGCAGAACCCACTGAGGATCTCCAGATGAACATGGTCAAAGCAATTGTGATGGTCGTTACCTTCGGCATGGCAGGCATTGCCCTGGCAGAGGGCGGCGCGGACCGGACCTTTGCACGGATGGAAGCGGCTCTCCAAAGCTCCATGCAGGCCTCCCAGGTTGCGCAGGGGAAGAAAGAGCAGGCGCCATTCGCCGCCCAGTCCAGCAAGCACGCGGGCCACGAAAGCTGCTGATCCTAGCTTACAGAAAAGTAATCATCCCGGAATCTGAACTATGGCTGTTTCAGAGTACGGCCTCTCATCAGCCTCGCGTAGTGGCGAAAGTCTACGAGACTGGTGAGAGCTCCAATGAACCCAAGGGCTGCACCATCTAGCAGCCTGGATATCAGCGATCTACCTGACTGGACGCAACGGCATGCAAAGCAAAACCACGAGACGATCTTTCGTCAAAGGCCTGGCCGCTACCGGACTTCTGGGTGGGCTCGGCATGTGGCGCGCGCCGGTCTGGGCCGTGACCAGCCCTGGCCAACCGAACGTGCTCAGCGGCACGGACTTCGATCTGTATATCGGCGAACTGCCCGTCAACATCACGGGTGCAGCTCGTACGGCCATGGCCATCAACGGCTCCGTGCCAGGGCCGATCCTGCGATGGCGCGAAGGCGACACCGTGACGCTGCGCGTACGCAACCGGCTGAAACAGGACACCTCCATTCACTGGCACGGCATCATCCTGCCCGCCAACATGGACGGTGTGCCGGGCTTGAGCTTCCACGGCATCGCTCCCGATGGCATGTACGAATACAAGTTCAAGGTCCACCAGAACGGCACTTACTGGTATCACAGCCACTCAGGCCTCCAGGAACAGTCCGGGGTCTATGGGGCGTTGGTGATCGATGCCAAGGATCCGGAGCCGTTTGTGTACGACCGTGATTACGTCGTCATGCTCAGCGATTGGACGGATGAAGACCCGGCGCGGGTGCTCTCCAAACTCAAGAAGCAATCTGACTACTACAACTTCCACAAGCGCACTGTAAGCGACTTCGTTGACGATGTGAGCGAGAAAGGCTGGTCGGCCGCTGTAGCGGATCGGAAGATGTGGGCTGAAATGAAGATGAGCCCCACCGACCTCGCTGACGTGAGCGGGTATACCTACACCTACCTCATGAACGGCCAGGCTCCGAACGGCAACTGGACGGGACTCTTCAAGCCCGGCGAGAAGATCCGCCTGCGCTTTATCAACGGCTCGGCCATGACCTATTTCGATGTCCGGATTCCTGGGCTCAAGATGACGGTTGTGGCTGCTGACGGCCAGTACGTCAAACCCGTATCGGTCGATGAGTTCCGGATCGCCGTTGCCGAAACCTACGATGTCATCGTCGAACCTGAAAACGAGCAGGCCTATACGATCTTCGCGCAATCCATGGACCGTACCGGGTACTCCCGAGGCACCCTGGCAGTTCGTGAAGACTTGCAAGCGCCCGTACCGGAGGTAGATCCACGCCCGATCATCGCCATGAGCGATATGGGCATGGACCACGGCAGCATGGGCGGAATGGATCACGGCGGCATGGCTGGCATGGACCAAGGGAACATGGCCGGCATGGATCACAGCAAGATGGCTGGGATGGACCATGGCAGCATGGCCGGCATGGACCACAGCAAGATGGCTGGAATGGATCACGGCAACATGGCCGGCATGGACCACAGCAAGATGGCTGGAATGGACCATGGCAACATGGCCGGCATGGACCACAGCAAGATGGCTGGAATGGACCATGGCAGCACGGCCGGCATGGACCACAGCAAGATGGCTGGAATGGACCACGGCAACATGGCCGGCATGGATCACAGCAAGATGGCTGGGATGGGTCATGAGGGCATGGCCGGCATGAGCGGTGCAATGCAGAGCCATCCGACTTCCGAGACCAACAACCCGTTGGTCGATATGCAGACCATGTCGCCGACCCCGAAGCTGAACGATCCGGGAATTGGCCTGCGCAACAACGGGCGCCGAGTGCTGACCTACGCCGATTTGCGGAGCACCTTCATCGATCCCGATGGTCGAGAGCCTGGACGCACAATCGAACTGCACCTTACCGGCCAAATGGAGAAGTTCGCATGGTCGTTCGACGGTATCAAATTCTCCGACGCTGAACCGCTGCGGTTGAAATATGGCGAGCGTCTTCGCATCACCTTGGTCAACGACACCATGATGACTCACCCCATCCATCTCCACGGTATGTGGAGTGATCTGGAGGACGAGAACGGCAACTTCATGGTTCGCAAGCACACCATCGACATGCCACCTGGCTCAAAACGAAGCTATCGCGTCACCGCAGATGCCTTGGGACGTTGGGCCTATCACTGTCACCTACTGTTCCACATGGAAATGGGCATGTTCCGAGAAGTCCGTGTGGACGAATGAACTGGAGATTTGAGATGAGCAAACCAATGAAACGAAGCGCCTTTTTCCTCTCTGCTGCGATGGTCGGCATGTTGGCTGTTTATGCCCCGTCGTCGTGGTCTAGCGACAACCACGATCAGCATTCCCAGAAATCCACCGAGGCCGGTAAAGCCAAAGGTTCGCAGGACAAGCAGGGCCAGGGCATGAACCATGAAGGCATGGACCATGGGTCCATGGAAGGTATGGACCACGGCTCGATGAAGGGGATGGACCATGGCTCGATGAAGGGGATGGACCATGGCTCGATGGAAGGCATGGACCACGACAAAATGATGGAATCGCATGGCAGCGACAAAGCTAAGGCAGGGAAAGATGGTCAATAGCCTTGGGCGGCCTTCGCTGCTGGCCCTGACTGTTTCAATCGGCATGCTGGGCGTAACGCCCAGCTTCGCCGCTGAAGAAATGGATCACTCGGGCATGGATCATTCGAAAATGGGGCACGGTTCCATGCAAATGGATGCTGCTCCGTCCGAATCGATGCCGGCGATGGATCACAGCAAGATGGGGATGAGCAAACAGCAGAAACAGCCTGCCCCTGTTGATCACAGCCAGATGGGGCATGCTCAAAGCCAGAGCAAATCCAGCCCGGTGGACCATAGCAAGATGGACCACAGCAAAATGGGCCATGGAAACATGAAGGGCATGGATCACGGTTCGATGAAGGGCATGGACCATTCCCAGATGAATCCTGGTTCAGCGACTTCTCCGACCACAACGAGCCGCACGCCGATTCCAGTGCTCACTGATGCCGACCGCGAGGCAGCCTTTCCGCCTTTGGGTGGCCACCAGGTGCACGACAGCGGAATCAACAGCTTCTTTCTGTTGGACCAGCTCGAATACCAGGACGCCGATGAGGGCAGCACCCTGGCTTGGGATGCATCTGGCTGGGTAGGTAGCGACATCAATCGACTCTGGGTTCGGTCGGAAGGCGAGCGCACCAACGGGGTAACCGAAGATGCTGAGCTGCAACTGCTATACGGGCGCTCGGTCAGTCCTTGGTGGGACGTGGTCGCCGGGGTCCGTCAGGATTTCAAACCGGAATCACCGCAGACCTGGGCAGCCTTTGGTATTCAGGGCATGGCCTTGTATGACTTCGAGGCCGAAGCTACGGCGTTCATCGGCGAAAACGGCCAGACTGCTGCGCGTCTTGAAGGCGAATACGACATCCTGCTGACCAATCGCTTGATTTTGCAGCCCACGGCTGAGGCGAACTTCTATGGCAAGAACGATCCTGAGCGCGGTGTTGGATCGGGTCTGGCCAATACCGAAGTCGGGCTGCGTCTACGGTATGAAATCGTCCGCCAGTTTGCCCCGTACATAGGCGTTACCTGGAGCCGCTCCTACGGCAACACCGCTGACTTCATCCGAGACGAGGGTGGAGATGTTGATGAGGCACGCTTCGTTGCCGGTATCAGGATGTGGTTCTGAGAATTCCAACATGAAAAGAACAATTACAACGCTGCTTGTGGCCGGTGCTGTCGGAAGTGCTGCGGTATTGGGCACCGCGTATTTCGGCTTGGTGAATGTCGGCGCCGATGATCCTCACTTCCCGGCTGTCCATTCGTTTCTCGCCATGGCTCGCGACCGGTCGATTGAGGTTCGAGCGCGAGACATTGAAGTGCCTGACCTGAAGAACGCTGCGTTGATCAAGGCAGGCGCAGGCAACTACAACGCCATGTGCATTGGGTGCCACCTCGCCCCTGGCGTTGGAAAGACAGAACTCAGCCAAGCGCTATACCCGTCGCCACCTGACCTCACCAAGGTGGGTGTCGGAGACGATCCGGCTGCCGCATTCTGGACGATCAAGCACGGCATCAAAGCCACCGGCATGCCCGCCTGGGGCAAGAGCATGGGTGATGAGTACATCTGGGGAATAGTCGCGTTCCTTGACCAACTGCCCCAAATGAATTCTGAGCAGTACAAGGCGTTGGTGGCCACGAGCGGCGGCCATCAGCACGGCGGCGGTGAAAGCGATATGCATAATCATGAGGGCCAGCACGGCGGGAGCGGTCATGCCGAGCGTGGCGATCACGACGAAGCGGCAGATGACGACCATGCTCAGACAGCTCACGACCATGGAGCTGCACCCGCAGGCGCCGCCCAAGCGGCAGATCATCACGGTGACCACAATGCGGCCGAAGCCCATTCGGACGCCCACCCGAAATCGTCGACAAAGACGCATGTTCACAAAGACGGTAAGGAGCACACTCATGCCAACTAACCGGATACTCGTTCGGCTAGCCGCAATCGCTGGGCTGCTGGTGGCCTCGGCGGCCTACGCCGCAGAGTCATTGTCCATCGACGTTCACCGAGATGCGAACTGCGGTTGCTGCAAGAAGTGGATCGCGCACCTGGAAGCCAATGGTTTCAAAGTGACCGACCATGTTGAGACGGACATGAGCGCAGTGAAACAGAAGCTGGGCGTAGCGCCACGGTTAGCCTCCTGCCACACAGCCGTGATTGACGGAAAGTTTGTTGAAGGTCACGTGCCAGCTGAGCAGATTCGAGAACTCAAGGAGCGGAACGATCTGGTAGGGATCGCCGTGCCAGGAATGCCAGCTGGATCCCCAGGCATGGAGGTTGATGGTGTAAGCCATGCCTACCAGGTTATTGGTTTGACCAAAAGCGGCGAGGACCAAGTAGTCGCCAACTATCCAGCCAAATAACCCACCGACCAGAAGGACGGCAGTAGGCTGACTGCCGTCCCATAAATCCCCGCTAGAAAGTTTCATCAGCTCAACACGACGACACAGAGGGCCTGCAAAGCGTAGCTAATCAGATTCACGGCGCTCGCGGACTGGCTTGAGTACGATATCGCCGTTGATAAGCTCGATGGAGAGTCTGTCGCCCGTCGTGACCCCGAGCTCGCTCAGAATGTCGTCGGGTAGTTCCACAATCACATCGCCGGAGCCGTCGCCGGGATCAAGGCACTTGACCGTGGTGCGCGCTGATTGAGTCATTGGGCTGTCCTGCCTGAGCTACCAATTCTCATCGTACTCCACCAGTCATGAAAGCCGGTAACCAGGCGATCAATCGCCGGAATTGACGCTTCAACCCGGCTTTTTATCAGCGTAAGTCCTGCCCGCTCGATCAGTGCTCAGTTCTGGCCCCGGCAACCGATACCAGCGGTCCGGTACTCAAGGATTTTCAGGTCTCCATTGGAATCCTCGTAGTTCATCTGTGCTGGCATCACGTCACAGCTCGCCTTGGTCGATGTCATGCTGATTACTCTCGCCACGTCGAGCCGCATCCCGTAGCGATAATGGATCACCTCCGGTGGCTTCATATCATTGACGGCCGCATAAGCTCGCATAGCTTGCTCATTGGCCTGAATCATCTTCCCGTATAGACGGTCGGATCCTCCTTCGGCGAGCGCGGTTGAGGAGGCCACTATGGCCAGGATGGCCGCGATGCTTTTGATGACTTTCATTTCAATCACTCCAATAGACGTGACTGAAGATTAGGATTTTGTCGCTGTCAATTGAGTGATACGGGGATTACAAGGTTGTAAGTCCGGCTTGCAGATGGAGGTAGCGTTGCGTCTACACGGCATACCAATTCCCCTCAGGCACACTACTGATAGACACCCAGGCGAAGACGCTCAAGATAGTCCGCTACCACGCTGAATCCGAGCGACGTGTCGAGCATCTCGAAGGGTACAAACCCCATCAAACGGCCGCACGGCCGACAAAGCCACTGCTCCGCGAGCATCTGAGAGCCAAATACCTTCGACGCAAGCTCCAGTCCTTTCGCATATTGAAACGCCACCGCGCTCTGCTGGGCATCCAGGCGATGGGCCTGAACGGAATGGCTCAGACGGTGAACGCTTCTGGTCGATATTCCTGTGATTCGCCTGACGAGGTTACGAGCCTTGAATAGGCTTGAGGACTCGACCATGCATTTCACGTCGCTGAAAAAAAATCCTGTTTGGACAAGACGCAGGAGCTCCAGCTGGCTCAACTCATCAAGGTCGGTATGAACCAAGTGGAACGTTGGTGCAAAAGCCTGCGATTCAACAGGTGGGGGCGTGCTTGTAGGATTCATTGCATCGACCTCCTCTTGTGCGTTGGCTGTCAGACTAGATCGAATTTGATTCCCAAGCACGCCCGACGCCCTTTAACCTTCACACCTTAGCCCAAAACGATCACTAATGTGTATGCAGTACCGGTGTCTTCTAACTAAAATGCCATACCACTCGTCTTCCAGAACATCATTGCATGAAAATTTTCACACCATTACCTGGAGAATATATCGCATCTGCGCTTAAGCGCGGCAATGAGCTCCTAGGCATTAAATCGTTGAAAACTGAAGATTTCTATATAAAAGCGAAACCTCGTATTGGGTTCGGAATTAATAAGACTTTGGGGAAGTTGCAAACAGAGTGGCGGCCGCATCAAGAATTCTATTACCCAAAGCTGCTAGACGAGCACAAGATTTCGGACCTAGCCTTAAGCGATCACACTTTGTATCCTATGATAGCTGCCCTCGGGCGTCATCGAGCGACCGCAATCGTCACACCGAAAACTTGGGAAAAGGTTTGTCCAGATTGTGTTCGCGAAGACTTGGATAATTGCGGAAGCCCCTATATTCATCGCAGGCACGTATTGGGTTCCGTACAGGTGTGCAGTACTCATGCCTGCGCTCTAATCGAGACATGTCCGACCTGCTCAATACCAATGAAAAAGCACGAGATTAATCACCTAGCCAAGTGCAGCAAGCTTAACACATGGTCAAAACGTCAAAAGCGAGAATTCGGATCAAACCGTCATATGTATGCCAAATTTGTCGCAGACCTTTTGGACTATAGCGGCCCTATGATCAAGGATGGAATGGCAGACTTTGTCGCATATGCAAGCCTCATGATAAATCGAACTAGCGCATTCGAAAAAACCCAGCTGAATATTTCCAAACTGATCAACGAAGAAATGGGCATAACTTCGAGACTCACCCATGTCAGTATCTCTACCAGCGACAAATATCCTATCTATGTGTTTCTTGGATGCCACACCGCTGAAAATTATTTCAACTTGCTAAATAATAAGGATGAGCAAGACGTGCTGCGGGAGAAGAAAACAGTCATATTCAATAAACTTTTGCACGAAGCCATGAAAACTAATCCATATCGTCACGTATCTGCGTAAAGACTTCATCTTCGGATACGCGAGATATTCTTATTCCTGCATAACGGTATAAAACACTCATCGCACAGTTTTCAGTCAGCGAGTATTCTCGAATTGCCCACCGGATTTTACGTAGCTGATGGTCATGAGTAGACTCAAGTAAACCCGCCATCAACCTAGTGCTCATCGGAAAGTGGTCCGGCATCTTGAGGAAAGCATGAGCGTTTAGGACACGCCTACATAGAGCAGCGCGGGTGACCTGCTGAGGCTTTCCGTCTACAGAAAGAATCATCGTCTTCGCTTTAGCGAGCTCCAACGCAAGGGCCGAGTCCCTGGATTGCCAATCGATCAAAATTCTTCGGTCTCTGTGGTAGGGGTTCCCAGCAACATAACGGGCCAACCATTCCCTGTCGTGGCGGTACAACCACTGATAGCCCGGCTTGTCATGACATTTGAGATTCGTACTCTTCGCAAACGCTATTCGCCGGGCGTGAAGGTCATCGTCAGGGATGAGGTTATTCGGTTCATCAGGCCGGACCACAATACCAGCGCGATTAACGTCCTCTAGACGGTAGGTCTTCAGGTGCTCCAGCTCTAGATCAAGGAGCCAGCAGAGAAAATAGAACTTGAAAGGCTGCACGGTTCGACCTTGTCGCCGCAATATCTGAAAGACCCACTCAGCGGATCGAACCATTTCTTCGAATTCGGCGGCGCTAGGACTGCACCGAAGTCGCCTGGTTAAAAAATCTCTCAGCATCTGCTCTCTAATTCGTCCAGACCTGATAAAACCCATCTCGTCCAAACGGTTCCTGAGCAAATTTCCAGCCAGAATCGTTTTCATCTCATTGGGATGGTCTAGCCCCCACAGCTGCATGTGGGCAATGGCAACGGCCCCGCTGTGGTCACCACAGTCCATAACCGGCGTTCCAGCAGATTCCCCCGGAAGCAACATACAACGCCAATCTGACCATCCGGGGAATCTAATCGCCTGTAGTACTTCGCTGTGGCGTGGACAAATGCAAGTGCCCGATGCTTGGTGAATACGATGCCAATAAGCTGAGCCGCACTCCAGAATGTCCTCTCTGACGCAGCTCTCGCAATACCTAAACGAGGCGTGTTGGAGGAAACGCGATGCTGTAATGCCCAAGGCCATCTTGAGGCCTGTACCTCGATTACCTCCCATTAGAACGGCAGCATCGCGGCCCTTCTCGTCGTCCAAAAAAGGCAGAAAAAGCGGTAAAAGCGTGAAGCGCTCGATCAGCTCTCCTACAGAGAAGGCGCCTCTGAGACGTTCAGACAGAGCCTCTAAGCAGCACGGCAGGATGGAACCGCAGGTACGCGAGTAGCTACCGAACAGCTCTTGGCTGGTCGCTCGGTATCCCTGATTCGCTGCTAGCTTGTGATAGCGCACGGCCAGGCTATAGAGCGACTCATCCGGAAACGGCTGGGGGAAGAACAGAAGGTTAGCCACTGCCCTGAGCTCCCCTGCGTCAAATTACCAGGAAGAATCCCTATCCACCCAGCCGCGCTGTTCGAGCTGAGCCTGAAGGTCTTCGTCCTTCGAAAAATGCACGTTAGTTAACGCGCCGTCAGCAACCGGTACGACCGTACGACTCGGAGCCTTCGGCACCGATTTTTCCTTTGCTAGAGGTGAAGGTGCTATTGCGGTCTGTGTAAGTAGCGAAAGATGAGCCCGGTCCGCCCGGCGAGCCAAGTCGTAGCTCATCATCTGAGCGATTTGGTCTTTTGTAGGCATCATGTCCTCGAAATCAGCAATCTGAAGAGGATCACCGCTTCGAAGGGCCTCGATGGGCTTGTGCAAAAGCCTCATTTGATTGTCATACACCTGCTGAAGCACGGCTGGCGTAATGGCGTCGATTCCTTCCCAAATAACATGACGCTGCGCAAGCATAAGCAGTTTCGCTAGGAAATCTGTATTGCCCTGGGTGAGATCATAGATCTTGGACAGGAGGTCACTCGTCAGGGGAGCGCAAGATTCCGTCCAGTCATAGGCCCAGAGTTGGGACACCAAGTGATGCCAAAACGGATCGTCTTCGCTGAAACGGTCAAAGGCGATTGGTCCCATCCCCGCCGCTCTTCGGGCATTACGCAACACACCAGAAAAAAGCGGAAGCATTGCGTTGGTCCCTACATAGACAAGCGGAACGCCCGCATCATTGGATAAAGTTACGAAGAAATTCAGTAACTTTTCCCGATCCTGCCCCCCTCGCGACGAGCAAAGATGCTGCATTTCATCAATTATCAAAGCACCGATAAAAAAGGTTTTGCACAGCTGACTGATGTGCTGGAGCATTACGCTGATGCTGTTGGCGGCACCGCCCCTGCGAGAGTATTTTTCGACACCTAACGCAGCGTCCAGTGCAGAGAAGAATGCTGCGCAAAAACCGCGCAACGAGCCATCGTGAGGGCACTCAATCTTTAGCCACACAACCTGGGTTTCGATGAGAATCGCGTCTTTATATCTGCTGTGACTGATCACCTGCGGATAAAGCCTTGCTATGGAATTAAGCGCTGTGGTCTTGCCCATACCACTCAAGCCAATCAGGGTCATCGTCTCAGCGGTGGACATGAATCCATGGCGCTTGGCATCTGCTGAGGAAGGCAATCGATGCCTAACAGATGAGGCCAACAGCGGATTGCGGCCCGAATAGCCGTAGCGGATCAGCTGGCTGAATAGGTCTTCGAGGCGCAAGTGGATTTCGAATGGAACCACAACATCTTTGAGCCGGTTGATCCCATGGCCGCGAAGCTTCGGTGGCAACGCTCGTTCGGCCTCGTCGGGCTTCGGCGGAAGGTTCCCAACACGCCTCACCACATCAACATCCGAGAGAATTCTAGGCAAGCATTCAATCAGCGGGTTGCCATCATATTGAGGCATGCCTGTAGGAATATATTCTGCGGGGGAGAAGGTCAAATCGTTCATGTCTCTGTCTCGCTACCCTCGCTGACTACCAGTTTCAGAAACGCCGCGCTTCTTGTGGAACTGGGCCTGCCGGTGACTGGCCTAGAATTTTCTCCCGCAAGGGGCGTGTGATCCACAACGCGTAGCTGATTCAGATCAGCGGTATGGGAATCGCGCTCGGTCTGAGCTTCGGTCGCACGCTTGGCACGTTTGTCCCGCTTGAAATCTGCATTCGATTTCGGGTCACCCTGTGCGGCACGTTTGGCTTTGGCCCGGTCAAGGATTTCCTCTTGCCGCCCCCTTACCAGCGCCGCAGTATTGTCACTGTCATAACGGGCATCCGGCGATACTTGGTTCAAGACATGGACCATATCAAGAACCTCCTCCATACGGAGTCCACCATATTTCTGCCGTTGCTGCGGTACAATAGTTAAAGCCTCAAAACCTGCTTCGGACTTGATCCAACAATTTTCAATAGAGTTAGGATCGTAGAATACTCGAACATACTTCGTCCGCAGATTGTGTGAGCGCTCCAACCACTCCTCACGCAAGGCTGTTTGACATGTATATTGGACGCCTTGGAAAACAATACCGCCTCGACTGATACGACACTCTTGAGAGGGCAGTAAAGCAATTTTCAACTCAGCCGGAGAAACCACTTTAGAATTGATAGGACTATTAGCTTTAGACCAATTCCAAACTGCTATAGGCGTCGCTTCTATACCGTCGGCAATCATCTCGCGACTTAATAGGTGTGGTATGCGTAGGCTCTTATTGTGCGCCAAGACCCCTACAATAACCATTTCTGTGAACTCGTCGATATCCAAAATCGCATCGAGTTGGTAGTCCCTATCACCACGCTCCATTTTACGAGCATCTACTCCGCCTGGAACAAATTTCAAGTCCAGGTGTTCATTGATCAGACGGAAGCGGCTTTCGATGATCCCTTTCCAATCAGGCCTAAAGGGGGGCAAAATTTGCACCGCTAGTCCCAAGCTTTGCGACAGCGTTGCCCCAGCCTCACTTAGAAGTTCGGCCCGGTCAGCAACAATTTCGACTGGCAAGTGCGAGCACGGCCAGTCAGCCTCATCTATTTCAACATTGTATCGCTTGCAAAAATCGACCTTTGGGGTGCAAGCATTGTATATCGCGTGTCGAGCCCCATTCCAACTGGGACCCTCAAGGCCCACGTGAATCCCTACAATCATTCTAGTAAAGGTATCGACGACCACATAAAGTATGGGGCGTCCTATGAGCCATAGCCTGTTAACGCGATGCACTAAATATACATCAGCGATGGTGGAATCTATCTCATATCGATGGGTCGCACCCATCAGGCCTTGGGAAGCTGCGCCAACGATAGCACGATGATCTTTGTTGTATCGAACAGAACCGCCACGCACCTTAAGTTTATAAAGATCATCGAAAAAAAGCTTACCGTGATATCTGAGCTGGGTAGTAGTCGGGTAACTGCCGCGTACAATATTCCCTTTCGAGCCGTCTGGCAGAGTCTCTCTATAAAATTTGTTTAACATCCACTTATGTGCATCTTTCAGGGTGCCGCATTTGCCGCTAGCAACCCGCCCGTAAGCCAAACGGATATGAGAGAGATGGCGCGGTTCGAGCGTGATAGCACCACCATCATTGACAACGACACCACGATACTTACGCGGCCTACCGGGGATAATGCCTGAGGATCGATCCTTTTTCTTTCCCCGACCACCGCAAGCACTAGTGTTCCATAGAAACGCGTTAGGTGTCTGCCCCATGCTCCAGTAGCGGTATAGAAGCCGGTATATCTGTTTACGCTCTACTCCTGCCTCTAGGGCATGCCTAGCAACCAGCTTTCCAAAACCCGGTCCAAGAATTTCCAAGGCGGAGCGATCTTCTACTAACCCTCTTATAAGGCTCCAGTTACGATTTCGGCTCGATTTTTCATTTTCACTAATTTCATCATCACTTCTGAGCAGATGTAAGGGCACCATTTCTCGACTTAAGATTGCGCGCCCTGCGTCAATATCGTCAATCAAAACGGACCGCTCGATCTGCCACGGCTTGCTGGGATTCGTACTCAGCTCAATCACAATTACAGAAGCATCATCTATGCCTAAAATCCGAACCGCTTTTTTTAGTAGGCTAGGTTCTTCGCCAGGAGTGACAATGCTGTTGATTTTAAGATCAAGCATGATGGGAAACCTCGTTTGGCAGAGACAAAGCCGCTGACCTTTGATTCGGCCATACGTGCAACGGCTGCGACATGCTTATTATTTTCGAGGTAAGATCTGACTCTAAACGACCGTTCCATAGCAGGTGATGGAAGAGGCGCTTTACCCCCATATATTCAATGTAAAGGTCACGAGACGCTTTATCCAAAAGAATTTTTAACGGTATTTGATCCGTCTTTGCCTCCTCAATGTATCCAAGCAAATTGCCGATGTTCTTCTCCGTCGGTAACGAGGGATGAATACTGGCGTATGTCCTGAGAATCTTGAGGTTCGCTAATTTTATCTTTGAGAGGTTTTCATGCAGGACCAGCTTCCAGTCCACCCCCCTCATTGCCCAGTATTTTTCTTCGATGGCTAGCTTTTCTGCTATTCGATTACGCGCCTGAAGATCAGCTTGCTCAAACTCTTTTCGGTATTTCACTGATCGAGCAGCTAGCCTTGTTTCGCCAGAGGAATCTAAGAAGGTAACGAGAAAGTCCGTCGTCATAACGACAGGTATTTGCGTGCCAGGATATACAGGGTGGCGACAGTTAATACTTGAGGCAATTGCTTGGGTCTCAGCCTGTGTCAGCAGAGGATACTGCTCTCGGATATCGATGATCGAGGCATCGTGCTCAAGTACAGTTAAGTAATCTCGCTCTGCATTGGACAGCAGGTGGTGTGTGCGGTGAATTTTAACTCCCGCGATCATATGAGAGACACCCTTTGATTTGATCTCCCACACTTTGATCCATGGCTTATAGGAATCTCTGACTCCACACCCACGACCCGATTGAATTTTCTTATCTATTTTTGCCTGGGTCATCAGCTTGCGATGTGCAGCCTTGACCGGAGCTATGGGCATGGATGCCATTGTTCGAGTCGCTCAAAATTGGGCGACCCGCTCGACCGGGACGAGGACAGGTGTCGTGCACAGGGGACACCCCAGAGAGCGGGCTAAGCCAGGACAACAGTCACAGCGTTGGGTAGAGGATTGTCACCCGAATCTCCAAGGCCTGGCTCCGGCCCGATGTGCGGTCAGAGCCTGCCTTGTGACAACCTTTATTACGTTGTGACAACCTTTATTGTTTTGTGACAACCTTTATTATTCAAAAACAGCTGGCACTGTCGAAAAGCTGCCCTCACTCCACCGTCACCGACTTCGCCAAATTCCGCGGCTGGTCAACATCAGTCCCCTTGAGCACGGCGACATAGTACGAGAGCAACTGCAAAGGAATGGTATACAGAATCGGCGCCAGCGCATCCGCGATATGCGGGACCGGAATCACATGGGTCCCTTCGCCGTTGCTCAGCCCGGCTTGCTCGTCAGCGAAGACCACCAGCTCACCGCCGCGTGCACGCACCTCCTGCAGGTTGGACTTGAGCTTCTCCAGCAGTTCGTTGTTCGGCGCAACGGTCACCACCGGCATGTCGTTATCCACAAGCGCCAGCGGGCCATGTTTGAGCTCGCCCGCGGGGTAGGCTTCGGCGTGGATATAGGAGATTTCCTTAAGCTTGAGCGCACCTTCCATAGCCACCGGGTATTGAGCGCCGCGGCCCAGGAACAAGGTGTGATGCTTGTCAGCGAACAACTCGGCGACTTTCTCGACGGTTGCGTCCATGGCCAATGCTTCACCCAAACGTGTTGGCAGGCGGCGCAGTTCCTCGACCAGTTCAGCTTCGACGCCCTTCTCCAGGGTGCCGCGCACCTGGCCCAAGGCCAAGGTCAGAAGCATCAACGACACCAGCTGGGTGGTGAAGGCCTTGGTCGAAGCGACGCCGATTTCCGGGCCGGCCAGGGTCAGCAATGTCAGGTCGGATTCCCGAACCAGCGAGCTGATGCCCACGTTGCAGATCGCCAGGCTGCCAAGGAAGCCCAGCTCCTTGGCGTTGCGCAGCGCTGCCAGGGTATCGGCGGTCTCGCCCGACTGGGAGATGGAAACGAACAGCGTATCGGGCTGCACGACCACCTTGCGGTAACGGAACTCGCTCGCCACCTCTACCTGGCAAGGGATCCCAGCCAGGCTTTCCAGCCAGTAACGTGCAACCATGCCGGCGTGATAGCTGGTACCACAGGCTACGATCTGCACATTGCGCACTTTGCCAAACAGCTCGGCTGCCTGCGGACCGAATGCCTGTACCAGGACATGGTCATGGCCCAAGCGACCTTCCAATGTGCGTTGCACCACCCGCGGCTGCTCGTGGATTTCCTTAAGCATGAAGTGACGGTACTGGCCCTTGTCAGCGGCCTCGGCGCCTTCGTGGTACTGCACGGTTTCACGCTGCACAGGATGGCCATCGTGGTCCCAGACGGCGACGTGGTCGCGACGGATCTCGGCGATATCGCCCTCTTCGAGATACATGAAGCGATCGGTGACCTGCCGCAGGGCCAGTTGGTCAGAGGCAAGGAAATTTTCACCGAGGCCCAGGCCAATCACCAACGGGCTGCCGCTACGCGCAGCGACCAGGCGGTCAGGCTGGCTTTTGCTGATCAATGCCAGGCCATAGGCACCGTGCAGGCGCTTGACCGCAGCCTTCAAGGCGTCTGCCAGGTCGGGAATGCCCTTGAGGAGATGGTCGATCAGGTGGACGATCACTTCGGTATCGGTCTGGGACACGAAGGCATAGCCCAATCCCTTCAGTTCCTCGCGCAGTTCCTCGTGGTTCTCGATGATGCCGTTGTGCACAACGGCCACGTCATGGCCTGAGAAATGCGGGTGGGCATTGGTTTCGGTAGGCGCGCCATGGGTTGCCCAGCGCGTATGCGCGATGCCGAGCCGTCCTGCGATTGGCTCGAGCGCGACGGCTGCTTCAAGCTCGCTGACCTTGCCGATGCGGCGACGGCGTTGCAATTCGCCCTCGGGCGTCAGCACCGCCAGGCCTGCGCTGTCATACCCACGGTATTCAAGACGCTTCAGGCCCTCGATAAGGATGGCGGTAATGTTGCGTTCGGCCACAGCACCTACAATTCCACACATGCTTGGTTACTCCTGACTGATAGCGGCGCAGATCAGATTGACGCCGCGTGCTTTAATTTGTGCGCGTGCCTGTTCGCACAGGCGTTCGTCCGAGATCAGGGTGTGCACCCTGCCCCACGGCAGTTCGAGGTTGGGAATCTTGCGGCCGACCTTGTCCGACTCAACCATCACGATCACCTCACGGGCGACCTCGGCCATGACGCGGCTCAGACCCAGCAATTCGTTGAATGTGGTGGTACCGCGTTCCAGGTCGATGCCATCGGCCCCGATGAACAACTGGTCGAAGTCATACGAGCGCAGAACCTGTTCGGCCACCTGGCCTTGAAAGGACTCGGAATGCGGATCCCAGGTGCCACCTGTCATCAGCAGCACCGGCTCGTGCTCGAGTTCGCTGATGGCCCGGGCAACATTGAGCGAATTGGTCATGACCACCAGGCCCGGCTGGCGACCGAGTTCAGGGATCATGGCGGCGGTGGTACTGCCGCTGTCGATGATGATCCGGGCGTGTTCGCGGATGAGGTTCACAGCGGCACGTGCAATGGCACGCTTGTAGGCCGACACGGGTTGCGCCGGCTCCGCCAGCAACTCCTGCGGCATGGTTACAGCCCCGCCGTAGCGGCGCAGCAACAAACCATTGCTTTCCAGTGCCGCCAGGTCCTTGCGGATAGTGACCTCGGACGTGTCAAACCGTCTCGCCAGCGCATCCACGCTGACCTCGCCCTGCTCCGCGAGCAGGGCCAGTATGTTATGGCGGCGTTGTGGCGTGTTTCGTTTCGACATCGGTGCTTTAAGTTTCGTTTCGAAAGATAATGATCGCAATCAAAACCTAAATGCGCGGATCCGTCAACCCCGTCGTCTCGCTGTGGATAACCATACCCAGCCGTATGGCCAGCGTTAGCCAGCTAATGCCTGGGAAATAAAAAGGCCGGCTTGTTATGCACAAGGCCGGCCTCGAAATAGCTGTGGATAATCAGGGCTTCTTGATCTTCTCTGGACGCTTCCACCCCGAAACGTTGCGCTGGCGAGAGCGTGCAACCGCCAATTCACCTGCTTCTACACACTGAGTAATCGTCGAGCCCGCAGCAGTCGTGGCCCCGGCCTTGATTTCCACAGGCGCGACGAGGGCGCTGTTGGAGCCGATGAAGACGTCTTCGCCCATGACCGTCTTGAACTTGTTGGCCCCATCGTAATTACAGGTGATGGTGCCCGCACCAATATTAGTGCGGGCGCCGATTTCGGCATCACCCAAATACGACAGATGCCCAGCTTTGGCGCCTTCACCAAGATGGGCATTCTTCAGCTCGACGAAGTTACCCACATGGGCCTTTGCATCGAGTACGGTCCCCGGACGCAAGCGTGCAAATGGACCTGCATCACTCCCCTCGCCCATGACGGCACCCTCTAGGTGACTGTTGGCCTTGATCACGGCACCTTTGCGCAGCGTGCAATCCTTGATCACACAGTTAGGGCCAATCTGCACGTCGTCTTCGATGACAACCTTGCCTTCCAAAATGACGTTGATGTCGATCAGCACATCCCGGCCGACCGTCACTTCGCCCCGGACATCGAAACGCGCAGGGTCACGCAAGGTCACACCCTGCGCCATCAGGCGGCGGGCCTCACGCAACTGGTAGTGACGCTCCAGTTCGGCAAGCTGACGGCGGTCATTGGCACCCTGCACTTCCATGGGATCGTCAGGTTGCTCGGTGGCGACCAACAGGCCATCAGCGACTGCCATGGCGATCACATCAGTCAGGTAGTACTCGCCCTGGGCATTGTTGTTCGACAAGCGGCCCATCCAATCTGCCAGGCGAGCGCCAGGAAGCGCCAGGATGCCGGTGTTGCCTTCGCGAATGGACTTCTGTGCCTCGTTAGCGTCCTTGTGCTCGACGATTGCCGTTACCTGCCCATGCGCATCACGCACAATGCGGCCATAGCCCGTCGGATCCTCGAGCGTAACCGTGAGCAAACCCAGTTGCTGCTCGCTGGCTTTGGCCAACAAGCGCTGCAAGGTCGGCACTTCGATGAGCGGCACGTCGCCGTACAGCACCAGCACGGTGTCCGCGGACAGTGCTGGCAAAGCTTGCGCCAAGGCATGCCCCGTACCCAGTTGCTTGTCCTGCATGACAAAGTTGAGGTCGTCACCTGCCAGTCTCGCTTGCACCAACTCTGCCCCATGGCCTATCACCACGTGGATGCCCTGCGGCTGAAGCTGGCGAGCGCTGTGGATAACATGACCGAGCATGGAGTTGCCCGCTACCGGGTGCAATACCTTGGGCAGCGACGAGCGCATGCGGGTGCCTTGGCCGGCGGCAAGAATAACGATATCGAGGGACATGACTGGCTACCAATCCTGGGCGGTCAGTTGCTTGACCGAAAGGGGAAAATCGAAAAAAGAAAAAGGGTAGCCGAGGCTACCCTTTTACTCAATCGCTACACAAATGATGGCCGCAGCCGATCACTTGCCTCTGCGCATTTGCTGGACAGTACGCAGCTGAGCCGCAGCCTCGGCCAGACGTGCGGCAGCAGCGCCGTAGTCGAAGTCCGAGCCTTTGGTGTTCAGCGCGTTCTCGGCAGCCTTGAGGGCTTCCTGAGCCTGAGCTTCGTCCAGGTCGGCAGCACGTTGCACGGTGTCGGCAAGAACCTTCACCATGTTCGGCTGCACTTCGAGGAAGCCACCGGAGATGTAGTACACCTCTTGAGTGCCACCCTGCTTGGTCAGCGTGATCGGACCCGGCTTGAGATTGGTGATCAGCGGGGCGTGGCCTGGTGCGATACCCAGATCGCCCAAGTTGCCGTGCGCTACTACCATCTCGACCAGACCGGAGAAGATTTCTCCTTCCGCGCTGACGATATCGCAATGGACTGTCATAGCCATCTGCTTGCCTCAACCTGATTAGCGCCCCTTGCGGGGCGCCGGGATTACAGTTTCTTGGCTTTCTCGATCGCTTCGTCGATGCTGCCGACCATGTAGAACGCTTGTTCTGGCAGGTGGTCGTAGTCACCTTTGAGGATGCCGCTGAAGCCAGCGATGGTGTCTTTCAGGGAAACGTACTTGCCTGGCGAACCGGTGAAGACCTCGGCCACGAAGAACGGCTGCGACAGGAAGCGCTGAATCTTACGAGCGCGCGCTACCAGTTGCTTGTCGGTCTCGGACAGCTCGTCCATACCCAGGATCGCGATGATGTCCTTCAGCTCTTTGTAGCGCTGCAGAACATACTGAACCTGACGGGCAGTTTCGTAGTGCTCGGTACCGATCACGTTCGGGTCCAGCTGGCGCGAAGTCGAGTCCAGTGGGTCAACCGCTGGGTAGATACCCAGGGAGGCGATGTCACGGGACAGAACGACGGTGGCGTCCAAGTGGGCGAAGGTGGTCGCTGGCGACGGGTCGGTCAAGTCATCCGCAGGCACGTAAACGGCCTGGATGGAGGTGATCGAACCTTCCTTGGTCGAAGTGATACGCTCTTGCAGAACGCCCATCTCTTCGGCCAGGGTCGGCTGGTAACCTACTGCCGAAGGCATACGGCCCAGCAGTGCGGACACTTCGGTACCGGCCAGGGTGTAACGATAGATGTTGTCGACGAACAGCAGAACGTCGTTACCTTCGTCACGGAATTTCTCAGCCATGGTCAGGCCAGTCAGCGCAACGCGCAGACGGTTTCCTGGTGGCTCGTTCATCTGACCGTAGACCAGCGCTACTTTGTCGAGAACGTTGGAGTCCTTCATCTCGTGGTAGAAGTCGTTACCCTCACGAGTACGCTCACCCACACCGGCGAACACGGAATAACCGCTGTGCTCGATGGCGATGTTACGGATCAGTTCCATCATGTTCACGGTCTTGCCGACACCGGCACCACCGAACAGACCAACTTTACCACCCTTGGCGAACGGGCAAACCAGGTCGATAACCTTGATGCCGGTTTCCAGCAGATCGTTGCCGCCTGCCTGGTCCGCGAACGAAGGCGCCTTCTGGTGGATACCACGACGCTCTTCTTCACCGATCGGACCGGCTTCGTCGATTGGGTTACCCAGGACGTCCATGATGCGGCCCAGGGTAGCCTTACCGACAGGAACGGAGATGGCCGCGCCGGTATCGACGACGTCCAGACCGCGCTTCAGACCTTCGGTCGAGCCCATCGCAATGGTACGAACCACGCCGTCGCCCAGCTGCTGCTGAACTTCCAGGGTGGTTTCCGCGCCTTGTACTTTCAGCGCGTTGTAAACACTCGGCACGACGTCACGTGGGAATTCCACGTCGATGACGGCGCCGATGATTTGAACGATACGTCCGCTACTCATAGCTGGATCCTCTGAATTTTTGAACCGTTAAACCGCGGCAGCGCCGCCGACGATTTCCGAGATCTCCTGGGTGATCGCAGCCTGACGCGCCTTGTTGTAGATCAGCTGGAGTTCGCTGATCAGGTCACCGGCGTTGTCTGTGGCGTTCTTCATGGCGATCATCCGGGCTGCTTGTTCAGCAGCATTGTTCTCGACCACCGCCTGGTACACCTGCGACTCCACGTAACGCACCATCAAGCCGTCCAGCAGCTCTTTTGCGTCGGGTTCGTACAGGTAGTCCCAGTGATGCTTGAGATCCTGATCCGGGGTTGCCACCAACGGTACCAACTGCTCGACCGTCGGCTTTTGGGTCATGGTGTTGATGAACTTGTTCGAAACCACCGAGAGGCGATCGATACGGCCATCGAGGTAGGCGTCCAGCATGACCTTGACGGAGCCGATCAAGTCATTGATCGATGGCTCTTCGCCCAGGTGGCTGATCGCGGCTACTACGTTGCCGCCAAAGATACGGAAGAAAGTCGCACCCTTGCTGCCGATCACGCACAGGTCGATTTCCACGCCCTGTTCGCGGTTTTCGTTCATGTCCTTGACCAAGGCCTTGAACAGGTTGGTATTCAAGCCACCGCACAGACCACGGTCACTGCTCACCACGATATAACCGGCGCGCTTCACAGGGCGCTCGATCATGAACGGGTGGCGGTATTCCGGGTTGGCGTTGGCCAGATGACCGATCACCTGGCGGATACGCTCCGCATAAGGACGGCTAGCAGCCATGCGCTGTTGTGCCTTGCGCATTTTGCTGACCGCCACTTTTTCCATGGCGCTGGTAATTTTTTGCGTGCTTTTGATGCTCGCAATCTTACTGCGAATCTCTTTTGCGCCTGCCATGTATCACCTATCAGGTTAGCAAGCGGGGGCCTGGGCCCCCGCTGCGGCTTACCAGGTCTGGGTGGCCTTGAACTTCTCGATACCGGCTTTCATGCCTGCATCGATTTCGTCGTTGAAGTCACCCTTCACGTTGATCTTCGCCATCAGTTCGGCGTGATCACGGTGGAAGAAGGCGATCAGTGCTTGCTCGAAGCTGCCGACCTTGGAGACTTCTACGTCGGTCAGGAAGCCACGCTCAGCGGCGTACAGCGACAGGGCCATGTCCGCGATGGACATCGGCGCGTACTGCTTCTGCTTCATCAGCTCGGTAACGCGCTGACCATGCTCCAGCTGCTTGCGGGTCGCTTCGTCCAGATCGGACGCGAACTGGGCGAATGCCGCCAGTTCACGGTACTGAGCCAGTGCGGTACGAATACCACCGGACAGCTTCTTGATGATCTTGGTCTGAGCGGCACCACCTACACGCGATACCGAAACACCGGCGTTCACTGCAGGGCGGATGCCCGAGTTAAACATGGCCGATTCCAGGAAGATCTGACCGTCGGTGATGGAAATCACGTTGGTCGGAACGAACGCCGAAACGTCGCCAGCCTGGGTTTCGATGATCGGCAGAGCGGTCAGGGAACCGGTCTTGCCAGTGACTGCGCCGTTGGTGAACTTCTCGACGTATTCTTCCGAAACGCGCGATGCACGCTCCAGCAGACGGGAGTGGAGATAGAACACGTCGCCTGGGTACGCTTCACGTCCTGGTGGACGACGCAGCAGCAGGGAGATCTGACGGTAGGCAACAGCCTGCTTGGACAGATCATCGTAGACGATCAGGGCATCTTCACCGCGGTCACGGAAGTACTCGCCCATGGTGCAGCCGGAGTACGGCGCCAGGAACTGCAGTGCAGCCGATTCCGAGGCGCTGGCGGCAACAACGATGGTGTTGGCCAGGGCACCGGCTTCTTCGAGCTTGCGCACGACGTTGGCGATGGTCGACTGCTTCTGGCCGACGGCCACGTATACGCAGAAGATACCGCTATTTTTCTGGTTGATGATCGCATCGACCGCCATGGCAGTCTTACCGATCTGACGGTCACCGATGATCAGCTCACGCTGGCCACGGCCAACCGGGATCATGGCGTCGACCGACTTGTAGCCAGTCTGTACAGGCTGGTCTACCGACTTACGCCAGATCACGCCTGGAGCAACTTTCTCGACCGCGTCGGTCTCGGTGTTGTTCAGCGGACCTTTGCCGTCAATTGGGTTACCCAGTGCGTCCACGACGCGACCCAGCAGTTCCTTACCAACCGGAACTTCCAGGATGCGACCGGTGCACTTGGCGCTCATGCCCTCGGCGAGGGAGGTGTACGCACCCAGTACCACCGCACCTACGGAGTCTTGCTCCAGGTTCAGTGCCATACCGTATACGCCGCCCGGGAACTCGATCATTTCGCCGTACATAGCGTCGGCCAGACCGTGGATCCGTACGATACCGTCGGAAACGCTTACGACGGTACCTTCGTTACGGGCTTGGGAGCCGACATCGAGCTTCTCGATGCGGCCCTTGATGATTTCACTAATTTCGGAAGGATTGAGTTGCTGCATTGCTCTGCTGCCCCTTCAAACTCAAGATTTCAATGCTTCGGCCAGTTTCGCGATTTTGCCGCGAACAGAGCCATCGATTACCAGGTCGCCGGCGCGGATGACGACGCCGCCGATCAGGCTGGCATCCTCCGACGCGTGCAGGCGCACTTCCCGGCTGAGCCGTGCACTGAGAACCTTGGCGAGTTTGTCTTGCTGTTCTTGGTTCAACGCAAAAGCACTGGTGACTTCCACGTCCACGGATTTCTCTTGTTCTGCCTTGTACAGGTCGAACAGAGCGGCAATCTCCGGCAGAAGCAGGAGACGGTCGTTTTCCGCGGCAACATGAATGAAATTCTGTGCCGATGCATCGAACTTGTCACCGCAAACGTCAATGAATGCGGCGGCCTTTTCTGCGCTTGTCAGTCGCGGGGCCTTGAGCAGGCGCTGCATGGTGTCATCTTCGGACACTGCAGCAGCCAGGCCGAGCATGGCTGACCAATTGGCCAGTTGCTGATGGGCCTGGGCATGCTCAAAGGCAGCCTTAGCGTAAGGTCGGGCCAACGTGGTCAGTTCTGCCATGATCGCCCTCGCTTAAATTTCAGCGGCCAGTTTGTTAACCAGCTCTGCATGCGCGTTTTGATCGATTGTGGCGCCAAGGATCTTTTCAGCACCGCCAACAGCCAGGGCACCCACTTGGGCACGCAGGGCGTCTTTGACGCTGTTCAGTTCCTGTTCGATCTCGGCCTGAGCCTGAGCCTTCACACGGTCAGCTTCGACACGAGCCTGTTCACGGGCTTCGTCTACTAGCTGAGCAGCGCGTTTCTTGCTTTGCTCAATGATTTCAGCTGCCTGTGCCTTTGCTTCACGCAGTTGCTGACCCACTTTCTCTTGGGCCAGCTCCAGGTCGCGAGCTGCGCGGTTGGCAGCGTCCAAGCCGTCTGCAATCTTCTTTTGACGCTCTTGCAGAGCAGTGATGACCGGAGGCCATACGTACTTCATGCAGAAGAGTACAAAAATCAGAAAAGCAACGGATTGGCCAATCAGGGTTGCATTAATGTTCACGCCAACACCTCGCTCGGTCTTTGTCCATCACACCCATCAACTCGTCGAAACGAGTGATTAGCCGGCGATTTGACCAACGAAGGGATTCGCGAAGGTGAAGAACAGAGCGATACCAACACCGATCATGGTGACGGCGTCGAGCAGACCGGCAACGATGAACATTTTGACCTGCAGCATCGGAACCATCTCAGGCTGACGAGCAGCGCCTTCCAGGAATTTGCCGCCCAGCAGGCCGAAACCAATGGCGGTACCCAGAGCACCCAGGCCGATCAGCAGAGCAACAGCGATAGCGGTCAGACCAACTACAGTTTCCATCTTTCCTCCCGACTTTTACGTCGTATTGGTTAGGTTTTTTAGTTTGAAGCGGTAAAACGAATCGTTTGGTACAGCATGCCCTTGCGGACTTTTTAAGCCCTCCCCCCAAACGAGCGGGGAAGGCTATCAGACACGCCAGGCGGTCTTAATGGTTATCTTCGTGAGCCATCGACAAGTAGACGATGGTAAGCATCATGAAGATGAAGGCTTGCAGGGTGATGATCAGGATGTGGAACACAGCCCACGCCCATTGCAGCACGATACCCAGGCCGCTGAGCCACAGGATGCCGGCGCCGAACATCACGGCAATCAGGATGAACACCAGCTCGCCGGCGTACATGTTGCCGAACAGACGCAGTGCCAGCGAGATCGGCTTGGCGATCAGGGTCACGAATTCCAGCAGGAAGTTGACCGGGATCAGCAGGATCTGCAGGAAGATATTCTTGCTGCCGAACGGGTGCAGGGTCAGCTCACCGATGAAGCCACCCAGGCCCTTGACCTTGATGCTGTAGAAGATGATCAGCGCAAACACGCAGAAGGCCATGGCCAGGGTCGCGTTCGGGTCGGTGGTCGACACGGCGCGGAACGGAATGTGCGGATCACCCGAGATCAGGATGGCCAGCTGAGGAATCCAGTCGACCGGTACCAGGTCGATGGCGTTCATCAGGAATACCCAGACGAAGATGGTCAACGCCAGCGGCGCGATCACCGGGCTACGGCCGTGGAAGGAGTCCTTCACGCTGCCATTGACGAAGTCCACCAGCACTTCGACGAAGTTCTGCAGGCCGCTCGGTTGGCCAGAAGTCGCCTTCTTGGCCGCCATGCGGAAGATGAACAGGAAGATCAGACCCAGTGCGACGGACCAACCCAGGGTATCCACGTGGAATGCCCAGAAGCCCATAGCCTTGGCTTCTGCAGCCGAATGGGCGAAGCCCCAGCTGCCGTCTGGTAGTTGACCGTAAGTCAGGTTCTGCAAGTGGTGCTGGATATAGCCCGAAGCGGTTTCTGCTGCCATGGTTGCCTCAAACGCCCTAAGGTCTCGAAAGTCTTTTATTCATCAGCAGGGGCGCGAACCAGCTGACCAAAAGGGTCAACACGAAGACGCCGAATACTGCCAGCGGCGCCAGTGGCTTCACTCCTGCGAAGGTCAGTGCGAAGAGCACTGCCGTCAAAATCATCTTGCCTGCCTCGCCAGCGTAGAACGACTTGACGATGGCCTGCGCCGCCCGAGCTCCGCTAAAGCGAAAAGCCTTCCAGGCGAAATAAACATTGGGCAGCCAGGCAATCAGGCCTCCGCAGAGCCCTGAATATCCGCTGACCGTCCCAGCCAACTGCCACAACACCAAGGTTGCCAGCAGCAGCACGACGAATTGCGTCAGCAATACCGGAAAAACCGCCCAGCGATGGAAAGGCAACCGGTTTGGCGTGCGGATTTCCATCACAACTGCTCCCCGTGAATCGGCCTGCCAGTCAGCGATGACTTGGCATAATTTGTGCCGACAAAATGCGCGCAGAGTATAGGGGTGGATTAACCCCTATTCAACTATTCGTAGTGATTTCCGATTGCGCGCTACAACAGGAATTGTTTCAGCGAATGTGTGTGAGTACGCCCTGCAACTCATCGAGCGAGTTATAGCGAATCACCAGTTGGCCCTTGCCTTTAGCGCCGTGGCGAATCTGTACAGCCGAGCCTAAACGCTCTGCAAGCCGCTGTTCCAGGCGTGCAATGTCCGGATCAGGTTTGCCGGGTTCTACCGGATCAGGTTTGTCGCTCAGCCATTGGCGCACCAGCGCCTCGGTCTGACGTACGGTCAGCCCACGTGCGACAACATGACGCGCCCCTTCCTCCTGGCGATTCTCTTCCAGGCCTAGCAAAGCCCGTGCGTGACCCATCTCCAGGTCACCATGGGCGAGCATCGTTTTGATCGCTTCAGGCAACGTGATCAACCGCAGCAGGTTGGCCACGGTCACCCGCGACTTGCCCACGGCATCGGCCACTTGCTGCTGGGTCAGCTCGAACTCCTGCTGCAACCGCTGCAGGGCCAGCGCTTCTTCCAGAGGGTTCAAGTCCTCGCGCTGGATGTTTTCGATCAGGGCCATGGCAATGGCCGCTTCGTCAGGGACCTCGCGGACCATGGCCGGAATGGTGTCCAGACCGGCTTGTTGAGTCGCGCGCCAGCGCCGCTCACCGGCGATGATCTCATAGCGCTCATCGCCAACCGGGCGCACCACGATCGGTTGCATCACGCCGTGGCTGCGGATCGAGTGAGCCAGTTCTTCGAGCGCCTGCGGGTCCATGTCGCGACGTGGCTGGTACTTGCCCCGTTGAATCAACTCGACGGGCAGGTGCTGAAGCTCCTTGAGGTCGATCTTTACAGCCTGCTCTTCGAGCGCGCTCACGGATGGACCGCTGAGCAGCGCATCCAACCCACGTCCGAGACCCCGTTTCTTGACGGCCATGCGGATTCCTTAAGTTGCTTGTGCAGTGCGGGACTGGCGGCGTTGACGACGAACCAGTTCTCCGGCCAGGGCAAGGTAGGCCTGTGCGCCGCGCGATTGCTTGTCGTAGGCCAATGCCGGCATACCGAAGCTGGGTGCTTCGGCCAGGCGGATGTTTCGCGGAATGACGGTATCGTACAACTGCGAACCGAAATGCTCCTTGAGCTGCGCCGATACATCGTTGTTCAGGCTCAGCCGCGGATCATACATGGTTCGCAGCAACCCCTCGATCTTGAGCGCGGGGTTCAACTTGGCAGCGATCCGCTTGATGTTGTCCACAAGGTCGCTCAGCCCTTCCAGCGCGTAATACTCGCACTGCATGGGGATGATCACGCCATCGGAAGCCACCAAGGCATTGAGCGTCAGCATCGACAATGAAGGCGGGCAGTCGATGAGGATGAAATCGTAGTTATCACGAATGGGCGCCAGCGCATTACGCAGGCGGCTTTCCTTGACCTGCATCTCCAGCAGCACGACTTCGGCAGCGGTCAGGTCACGGTTGGCCGGCAACAGCTGGAACCCACCATGCTCGGAATAGTGCATGGCCTGGGCCAGGTCACACTCTCCGATCAGCAGGTCGTACACAGAGTGCTCGAGCTCGTGCTTGTCCACGCCGCTGCCCATGGTGGCATTGCCCTGCGGATCGAGGTCGATCAGCAGCACACGACGCTTGGTCGCCACCAGCGAGGCAGCGAGATTGATACAGGTGGTGGTCTTGCCCACACCACCTTTCTGGTTCGCGATTGCGAATACCTTAGCCATTGATGCGTCTGTTCCCAATCAAGCCTTGCGGCGCAGTATCAGCAGATGACGTTGGCCCTGGCAACCCGGAACGGTCAGGGCCTGCTCGCTTTCCACTGTGAAGTCTGCGGGCAATGCTACCAGTTCATCGGCAGGATGCAGCCCCTTCATTGCAAGCCACTGCGTCCCGGTGTCGCCCAGGTGGCGGGTCCAGTTGGTGAAATTCTCCATGCTGCTGAAAGCGCGGGAGATGATGCCGTCGAACGGCTGGGCCGGCGTGTACCCCTCGACCCTGCTGTGGATAACCGTAAGGTTGTCCAGCTTGAGCTCCATTTTCACCTGGGTCAGAAAGCGCGTCTTCTTGCCATTGGCATCCAGTACGGTGATCCGCTTGTGGGGATACAGGATAGCCATGGGCACACCTGGCATGCCTCCGCCGCTGCCGACATCCAGCCAGTTACTGCGCTCGCTGTGGATAAACGGCATCACGCTGAGGCTGTCGAGCAGGTGACGCGAAACCATTTCATCCGGATCCCGGACGGCGGTGAGGTTGTAGGCCTTGTTCCACTTGATCAACAGGGCCAGGTAGCCCAGCAGTTTTTCATGGTGTTCAGGGCTCAGGGGCACAGCCAACTGGCGGGCACCTGTGGACAACTCTTCGGCATGTTGGGAGGTAACCAGGGAACTCAAACGCTTTGCTCCAGCTCGCGGCCTGCACCGCGTTTTTTCAGGTGGATGAGCAACAGGGAAATGGCCGCCGGCGTCACGCCTGGAATGCGCGAGGCCTGCCCCAGGGTTTCGGGACGGGTCTGGCTGAGCTTGCCCTGAATCTCTTTGGACAGCCCCGAAATCGTGGCGTACTCGATATCCACAGGCAGGCGCGTGTCCTCACTGGCGCGCAGCCGCGCGATTTCGTCCTGCTGACGGTCGATGTAACCCGCGTATTTGGTGCGAATCTCGACCTGCTCGGCGACCTGTGGATCGATCAACTCACCGCCGGTAGCCGCCATTAACCCTGCATAGTCGATTTCGGGTCGTGCCAGCAGGTTCAGCAGGCTGTACTCGTGGCTCAATGGCGTACCGAACTTGTCCACAACGGCTTGGCCTTGCTCGGTGTTGGGCCTTATCCAGGTCGATTTCAGCCGCTGCTCTTCTTTTTCGATACCGTCGCGCTTGGTGCAGAAGGCGGCCCAGCGCTCGTCGTCGATCAACCCCAGCGCTCGCCCTTTTTCTGTGAGACGCAGGTCGGCGTTGTCCTCCCGCAGGATCAACCGGTATTCGGCCCGGGATGTGAACATGCGATACGGTTCTTGAGTGCCCAAGGTGATCAAGTCGTCGACCAGCACGCCGATGTAGGCTTCATCGCGCCGCGGACACCAGGCCTCGCGGCCCTGAGCGCGCAGTGCGGCGTTGGTCCCGGCCAACAGGCCTTGCGCACCGGCTTCTTCGTAACCGGTGGTGCCGTTGATCTGGCCAGCGAAGAAGAGACCACCAATGACTTTGGTTTCCAGGCTGTACTTCAAGTCGCGCGGATCGAAGTAGTCATATTCGATGGCGTAGCCTGGGCGGACGATATGCGCGTTTTCCATGCCCCGGATCGAGCGCACCAACTCCAGCTGCACATCGAAGGGCAGCGAAGTGGAAATACCGTTGGGGTAGAGCTCGTGAGTGGTCAGGCCTTCAGGCTCGATGAATACCTGGTGGCTTTCCTTGTCCGCAAAGCGGTGGATCTTGTCTTCGATCGACGGGCAGTAACGTGGCCCTACCCCTTCGATGACCCCCGAGTACATGGGCGAACGGTCAAGGTTCGAAGCGATGATGTCATGTGTCCGGGCGTTGGTGTGAGTGATATAGCAGCTCACCTGGCGCGGATGCATGCCCGCATTGCCCATGAACGACATCACGGGGATAGGCGTATCGCCGGGCTGCTCGGTCATGACCGAGAAATCCACGGAGCGACCGTCGATACGAGGCGGCGTACCTGTCTTCAGGCGGCCGACGCGTAGCGGCAATTCACGCATGCGATGCGCCAACGCGATGGAGGGCGGATCCCCTGCGCGTCCTCCCGAGTGGTTCTGCATACCAATATGGATCAGGCCGCCCAGGAAGGTGCCGGTGGTGAGCACGACCGAGTTTGCAAAGAACCGCAGCCCCATCTGGGTGACCACGCCTTTGACTTCATCCTGTTCAACGATCAGGTCGTCACAGGACTGCTGAAATATCCACAGGTTGGGCTGGTTTTCCAAAATCTCACGCACAACCGCCTTGTAGATGGCGCGGTCAGCCTGTGCACGCGTGGCGCGAACGGCTGGGCCCTTGCGGTTATTCAACACGCGAAACTGAATGCCACTCTTGTCGGTGGCCAGCGCCATGGCGCCGCCCAGGGCATCGATTTCCTTGACCAGATGGCTTTTGCCGATGCCACCAATGGCAGGGTTGCAACTCATGTGCCCGAGGGTTTCCACGTTGTGGGTCAGCAGCAGGGTTTTGACACCCATGCGTGCAGACGCAAGCGCAGCCTCGGTACCGGCATGGCCGCCGCCGATGACGATCACTTCAAAACGGGAAGGGAAATCCACCACGCACCTCGTGCCTGTTGTGCAAATAGAAAAGGTAAGCCGACAAGTATAGGGACATCACCCCCCTCATTGAAACCGTCTGAGCAAATTTTGATCAGGCTGTGGATGAATGGCACACAACAGAAATCAACGAAGATAGATTTATAAAAGCTTTGTTTTTATGTTTATTCTTATGCACAGCGATATCTGTGGATAAGGTCTTCAAGACCAGGAAACGCGTGTTGTACAGAGATCCTGAACCCTGTGCTTTAACCCCGCTGAGCCTTTTGGATAACAGGGAATAGCCTGTGGATGAAATGCAGGGTTACCCACAGGGCGATTTATCCTCAAGAAAAATTAGCGCTTATCAACGGAGCTCAGATAGGGTTTTCCACAGGGCTTAGCGGCTACCGTTCCTGGCTGTCCCTTCGCTGGAGGCTTATTTCAAGCCAAAAAAAACCGCCCCTAAAGGGCGGTTGGCTGGTCCGGGACCAGGTTGTTTGTTACTTGCCGATGCAGAAACTCGAGAAAATCCGCCCCAACAAGTCGTCGGAACTGAAGGCCCCGGTGATTTCCCCAAGCACCTGCTGCGCCTGACGCAAGTCCTCTGCCAGTAGTTCACCTGCACCTGCGAGGGTCAGCTGCGCACGACCGTGCTCAAGGTGCTCACTGGCCTGGCGCAACGCATCCAGGTGCCGTCGACGGGCGCTGAAACCACTCTCGGCGGTTTGTTCATAGCCCATGCAGGCCTTGAGATGGTCGCGCAACAGCTGCAGCCCCCCACCCTCTCCTTTGGCGCTCAGCGTGATGGTGGCTTGTCCATCTTCACCCTGGTGCAGCGCTACAGGCTCCCCACTCAGATCCGCTTTATTGCGTATCAGGGTTACCCGTGCTGGATCCGGACGCTGGTCCAGAAACTCGGGCCATAAAGCAAAGGGATCGTCGGCTTCAGGGGCTGTGGAGTCCACAACCAGCAATATCCGGTCTGCCTCGCCTATCGCTTGTAGCGCTCGCTCGACACCGATCTTTTCCACATGATCATCTGTTGAACGTAGCCCAGCTGTGTCCACCACGTGAAGCGGCATGCCGTCGATGTGGATATGTTCGCGCAGGGTGTCCCGAGTCGTGCCGGCAATGTCCGTTACGATCGCCGCTTCACGTCCCGCTAGCTGGTTGAGCAGACTCGACTTGCCTGCATTGGGTCGCCCAGCGATGACCACTGTCATGCCATCACGCAGCAAAGCCCCTTGGCCCGCCTCACGCAGCACTGTGGATAAATGATCCCTCACGGCATCGAGCATCGACAGCACGTGGCCATCGGCCAGGAAATCGATTTCTTCCTCGGGAAAATCAATGGCGGCCTCCACGTAGATGCGCAGCGCAATCAACGCTTCGGTGAGGCTGTGGACATGTCTGGAAAATTCGCCCTGCAGCGATCGCAGTGCGTTTCGCGCTGCCTGGCTGGAGCTGGCTTCGATCAAGTCGGCGATGGCCTCGGCTTGAGCCAGGTCAAGCTTGTCATTGAGAAATGCCCGCTCGCTGAACTCCCCTGGCCTGGCCAGGCGACACCCCAGTTGTACACAGCGCTGTAGCAGCATATCCAGGACCACGGGGCCGCCATGGCCTTGCAACTCAAGTACATCTTCACCGGTGAATGAGTTGGGCCCCGGAAAGAACAGCGCGATACCTTCATCCAGTACCACCCCCTCCTCGTCGCGGAATGGGCCGTAATGAGCATGACGCGGTTGCAGGCTGCGGCCGGTTATCCACTGGCCCGCCTGGGCAGCCAGTGGTCCTGACAACCTCACGATGCCTACGCCGCCGCGGCCTTGGGCAGTTGCGATGGCGGCAATGGTTTCACGCACAGTATTCATGCTGGGGAGCCTCTACGACAAATACGACAGATAGCAAAAACGCCCCACGAGGGGGCGTTTTATTCACAAGCTAGCGTAGCAGCCCGTCAGGCAGCCGCTTTCTTGTTGGCGGCCTCGATGCTGCGCGTGATGTACCACTGCTGCGTGATGGACAGGCAGTTGTTCACAACCCAGTACAGCACCAGACCGGCTGGGAACCACAGGAAGAAGAAGGTGAAGATGATCGGCATCATTTTCATCACCTTGGCCTGCATCGGATCCGGCGGGGTTGGGTTCAGGCGCTGCTGAATGAACATGGTAGCGCCCATGATGATCGGCAGGATGAAGAACGGATCCTTGATCGACAGGTCGGTAATCCACAGCATCCAAGGTGCCTGACGCATCTCGACGCTTTCCAGCAGTACCCAGTAGAGGGCCAGGAATACTGGCATCTGGACCAGGATTGGCAAGCAACCGCCCAGCGGGTTGATTTTCTCTTTCTTGTACAGCTCCATCATCGCCTGGGACATCTTCTGGCGATCATCGCCGAAGCGTTCCTTGAGCGCTGCGAGCTTGGGCGAAACAGCACGCATACGTGCCATGGAACGGTAGCTGGCAGCGGACAGCGGGAAGAACAGGCCCTTGATGAGCATGGTCAGCACGATGATCGACCAGCCCCAGTTACCCAGCAGGCTGTGGATATGTTGCAGGAGCCAGAAGATCGGCTGTGCGATGAACCACAGGAAACCGTAGTCGACGGTCAGCTCCAGGCCTGGGGACAACTCCTTGAGCTTGGACTGGATCTTGGGACCGGCATACAACATGGCGCTGGTTTCGGCCTTGCCGCCCGCAGGTACGCTGATAGCCGGGCCGGTGTAGCCGATGATGTAGTTGCCCTGGCTGTCCTTGCGGGTTTGCACCGCATTGTTGTCAGACTTGGCCGGGATCCATGCGGTCACGAAGTAGTGCTGAAGCCATGCTACCCAACCGCCGGACACATTTTCTTTCAAACTACCTTTGTCGATGTCCTTCATCGAGACCTTTTTGTAGGGCTCCGAAGGTGTCCACAGGGCCGCACCCAAGTAGGTCGCGGTGCCGGTGGCAGTGCTCGACGACGGATCGGAACTGGCATCGCGCTTGAGCTGGGCGAACATGTTGCCGCTCCAGGCCTGGCTGCTCTGGTTGTCGATCAGGTAGCTGACGTTCAGGTCATACTCGCCGCGCTTGAAGCTGAAGCGCTTGATGTAGTTGACCCCGTTGTCGCTGAACTTCAGGTCTACCACCAACTGGTCCTGACCATCGGCCAACTGATAACGCTTCTGATCAGCAGCGTAGAGGGGGCGACCGGTCGAACGGGCATCTGGACCGTTGGCACCGGTCAACCCGCTTTGCGCGAGATAGACGCGCTCTGCACCGTTGTCGAACAGCTGGAACGGGATATCCGGATGGTCCTGACGGCGTGGATACAGCGGCAGGTTCAGTTGGACGACGTCACCACCTACCGGATCGATAGCCAAGTCCAGCACATCGGTCTTGACCCGGATCAGATCCTTGCTGACAGCCACGGGTGCCAGATCGGCAGTGCGGGTTTCAGCAGTGGCGCTTGGCACATCGGCGCTGGCACCAGCACCGGCATTGCCGGCAGGTACGCCATCGGGCAAACCAGGGTTGTTCGTGCTGGCAGCAGTATTCTGAGTCGGCAGGGCAGCCTGGCCGTAGTCCTGGTTCCATTTAAGGACCATGACGTAGGACACGATTGCCAGGGCGACGATCAGGATCGTGCGTTTAATATCCATGATTACTCGGCTATCGAAGAAGTTCGGGAGGAAGGAGCGGGTGGAACGGGGTCGAAACCGCCGTCGTTCCACGGATGACAACGCCCCAGGCGACGAACGGCTAGCCATCCACCACGCCAGAGACCGTGGTTTTCGATGGCTTCGTAGGCGTAACAAGAGCAACTGGGGTAGAAACGGCAGTGGCTGGCCATCAGAGGACTAATGGCATAACGGTAAAACTGGATCGGAACGAGTGCCAGTTTACGCATCTTGGCTGCTTACCCCTGCGCAATCGGCGGAGACTGCTGGTGCCGGTCGGCTGCGCGCCAGGCGTTTCCAGAGTTTGCCGAAGTGTTGGTGCAATTCCGGGTTTTCTATCTCACCCAATCCCTTACGCGCGACGATCACGATATCCAACCCGGCAAGTGAATGCTGGTTCAGACGAAAGGAATCGCGCATCAAGCGCTTGAGGCGGTTGCGTTGAACGGCGAGCTTGACGCTTTTCTTGCCAATCACCAGGCCTAGGCGCGGGTGATCCAGACCGTTCTCGCGAGCAAGGATCAGCAGGTTTTTCCCTGGAACCTTGCCGGTTGGGGAGTCGAAGACCGCTTTGAAATGCCGGGGTGTAAGCAGTCGCTTTTCCCGACTGAAGTCCTGACTCACCACCTGTGCCGAAAAATCAAATGGCCAGACGCTTACGGCCTTTGGCACGACGACGCGACAGAACAGCGCGGCCGTTCTTGGTAGCCATACGGGCACGGAAACCGTGAGTGCGCGCGCGCTTGATGGTGCTTGGTTGGAAAGTACGTTTCATGGCGTGTTACCTGGGTTTGTCGACGACGGGCCGGGATGGCCCCCTTTTAAGAGACCGGCGATTCTAGAGAAAGCAAGCCCATAGGTCAATTTCCAACCAACCTTTCCTTTAGGTGTGGGATGAACGGGCGTAGGCCTGGGCTAGCGGCACGGACACCTATATGAAGCTCGGCAAGACAACACCGCTCAACATGAAAAATAAGAAAGACATATAAAAAGCTTCTTTAAAGATCTTAATACTCTTAAGTGGATAACTTTCTGTGGATAACCTTCTGCAGGCCTTGAATTCAGAGATGTACAGCATTTTTAAACCCTGTTTGAAAGCCGTGCTACAGCTGTTGCAGGCTTGAATTTAAGCTGTGCATAAGTATGGATTTTATACACAGGTAGGTTATGCACAGGTCGATTCATGGGGTTGTGCATAGACCTTAGGCCTAGTTATGCACAAGGCTTATGCACAGTGTATAAGTGGTTTTTCGGTCATTTAGTGGCTGGTTTGCCATGAATGCCGACGTGTCTGCATGTGGATAACTGAGCGCGTGCCCGGTACAATGGCCGTTTGTTTCAGCCTTCGTGGCTTTCAAGCTCAGGGGATATCCGTGTCAGTGGAACTTTGGCAGCAGTGCGTGGAGCTTCTGCGCGATGAACTGCCTGCCCAGCAATTCAACACCTGGATCCGTCCGTTACAGGTCGAAGCCGAAGGCGACGAGTTGCGCGTCTATGCGCCTAACCGTTTCGTTCTCGATTGGGTCAATGAAAAGTACCTGGGGCGTTTGCTTGAGCTTTTGGGAGAAAAAGGCACGGGCATAGCCCCCGCGTTGTCGCTGCTTATTGGCAGCCGGCGCAGCTCTGCGCCCCGTGCAGCACCTAATGCCCCGGTAAGCGCGGCTGTTGCAGCCTCCCTGGTTCAAACGACGCCCAAGGTCCCCGCCGTCACGCCGTCCGAGCCTGCTCCAGCGGCGACACTTGACCCCGCGCCTGCAAACGCCAACGATGTGGTCGAGCCTTCTTCTAGGGATAGCTTCGATGCCATGGCCGAACCTGCTCAGGCCCCCACGGGTAGGACGGAGCAGCGCACGGTACAGGTAGAGGGTGCCCTCAAGCACACCAGCTACCTGAACCGCACATTCACGTTCGACACCTTTGTGGAAGGCAAGTCGAACCAGCTGGCCCGTGCTGCCGCCTGGCAAGTTGCCGACAACCCCAAGCACGGTTACAACCCATTGTTCCTTTATGGCGGTGTGGGCCTGGGTAAAACCCACCTCATGCATGCCGTGGGTAACCACCTGCTTAGAAAAAACCCGAATGCCAAGGTGGTGTACCTGCATTCCGAGCGCTTCGTCGCCGATATGGTCAAGGCACTTCAGCTCAATGCGATCAACGAGTTCAAGCGCTTCTACCGCTCGGTCGATGCGTTGCTCATTGATGACATTCAGTTTTTCGCGCGCAAGGAGCGTTCACAGGAAGAGTTTTTCCACACCTTCAACGCATTGCTTGAAGGTGGCCAGCAGGTGATTCTCACCTCCGATCGGTATCCCAAGGAAATCGAAGGGCTCGAGGAACGCCTTAAATCGCGCTTTGGCTGGGGCCTCACGGTGGCCGTAGAGCCGCCGGAACTGGAAACGCGCGTCGCGATCCTGATGAAAAAGGCCGATCAGGCCAAGGTGGAGCTGCCGCACGATGCCGCCTTCTTCATCGCTCAGCGTATTCGGTCGAACGTGCGTGAGCTCGAGGGCGCCCTGAAGCGAGTGATTGCTCATTCGCACTTCATGGGGCGCGACATCACCATCGAATTGATCCGCGAATCCCTGAAGGACCTTCTGGCATTGCAAGACAAGCTGGTGAGTGTGGATAACATCCAGCGTACGGTGGCCGAGTACTACAAGATCAAGATCTCTGATCTGTTGTCCAAACGCCGGTCCCGTTCGGTGGCACGTCCACGCCAGGTGGCGATGGCGCTCTCCAAGGAGCTGACCAACCACAGCTTGCCAGAAATCGGCGACATGTTTGGTGGGCGCGACCATACGACTGTGTTGCATGCCTGCCGCAAGATCAATGAACTGAAAGAATCCGACGCGGATATCCGCGAGGACTACAAGAACCTGCTGCGCACGCTGACGACCTGAGGGGCGTCAGCGCAGCCATATGAAGGCAAGGGACAAGACCATGCATTTCACCATTCAACGCGAAGCCTTGCTCAAACCTCTGCAACTGGTGGCAGGTGTCGTCGAGCGCCGGCAGACGTTGCCGGTGCTTTCCAATGTTTTGCTGGTCGTACAAGGCCAGCAACTGTCGCTGACCGGTACCGACCTTGAGGTTGAACTGGTTGGCCGTGTGCAACTGGAAGAACCTGCCGAGCCTGGCGAGATCACTGTCCCAGCCCGCAAGTTGATGGACATTTGCAAAAGCCTGCCCAGCGACGTGCTGATCGACATCAAGCTCGATGAGCAGAAACTCCTGGTCAAGGCCGGGCGTAGCCGCTTCACACTGTCGACATTGCCTGCCAATGATTTCCCGACCGTTGAAGAAGGCCCTGGCTCGCTCACGTGCAATCTGGAGCAGAGCAAACTGCGTCGATTGATCGAGCGCACCAGCTTCGCCATGGCCCAGCAAGACGTCCGTTACTACCTTAACGGTATGCTGCTGGAGGTTTCGCGAAATACCCTGCGCGCCGTTTCCACGGATGGTCATCGCCTGGCCTTGTGCTCGATGAGTGCACCGATCGAACAGGACGACCGCCACCAGGTAATCGTGCCGCGCAAAGGTATTCTTGAGCTTGCTCGCTTGCTGACCGAGCCTGAAGGCATGGTTAGCATCGTGCTTGGCCAGCACCATATCCGCGCAACGACAGGTGAATTCACATTCACTTCCAAGCTCGTCGACGGGAAATTCCCCGACTACGAGCGCGTGCTGCCCAAGGGTGGTGACAAACTGGTAATCGGCGATCGCCAAGCTTTGCGCGAGGCATTCAGCCGCACCGCTATCCTGTCCAACGAAAAGTACCGCGGGATTCGTTTGTTGCTTGCTGCCGGCCAGTTGAAGATCCAAGCCAATAACCCCGAGCAGGAAGAGGCTGAGGAAGAAATCAGCGTCGATTACGACGGCAGCTCGCTTGAGATTGGTTTCAACGTTAGTTATCTGCTGGATGTGCTGGGCGTGATGACTACTGAGCAGGTACGCCTGATTTTGTCAGACTCCAATAGCAGTGCATTGCTGCAGGAGGCAGGCAATGACGACTCTTCGTACGTTGTCATGCCGATGCGGCTGTAAGCAAAGCAGGCCCAATGTCACTTAGGCGTATCATCGTCACCGGGGTGCGAAATATGCACCCGGTGACGTTCTCCCCCTCCCCGCGTATCAACGTGTTCTACGGCGATAACGGGAGCGGCAAGACAAGTCTTCTCGAAGCCGTACATTTGCTCGGCCTGGCTCGATCCTTTCGCAGTACGCGCTTGAACCCGGTGATCCAGTATGAGCAAGCGTCTTGTACGGTATTCGGAGAGGTGCTCCTCGCCGAAGGAGGTACCTGCAACCTCGGGGTGTCTCGCGAACGTCAGGGTGATTTCACCATCAGGATCGATGGGCAGAATGCGCGTAGCGCGGCACAACTTGCTGAATTGCTTCCATTGCAGCTCATCAACCCAGATAGCTTTCGGCTACTGGAAGGTGCCCCAAAAATCAGGCGGCAGTTCCTGGATTGGGGTGTGTTCCACGTGGAACCCCGTTTCATGCCTGCGTGGCAGCGCCTGCAGAAGGCCCTCCGGCAGCGGAACTCATGGTTGCGGCATGGTACACTTGACCCAGCTTCGCAAGCCGCTTGGGACCGAGAGTTGTGCTTGGCCAGCGCTGAAATAGATGAGTACCGCCGCGAATATATCAAGGCCCTGAAGCCTGTATTCGAAAAGACCCTGAGCGAGTTGCTTGAACTCGACGGTCTGACCTTGAGCTATTACCGAGGCTGGGACAAAGACCGTGAACTGCAGGATGTGTTGGCTGCTTCTATTCTCCGTGACCAACAGATGGGACACACGCAGGCGGGTCCGCAACGGGCAGATTTGCGACTTCGATTAGCTGCAAACAACGCAGCAGACATCCTGTCCCGTGGCCAACAAAAGCTGGTGGTATGCGCATTGCGGATAGCTCAAGGTCATTTGGTTGGCCAAGCGCGACGCGGCCACTGCATTTATCTCGTGGACGATTTGCCATCGGAGCTCGATGAGCAACATCGTCGTGCACTGTGTCGCTTGCTTGAAGAATTACGCTGCCAGGTATTCATCACCTGTGTAGATCATGAATTATTGAGGGAAGGCTGGCAGACGGAAACGCCGGTTGCTTTGTTCCACGTGGAACAGGGCCGTATCACCCAGACCCACGACCATCGGGAGTGAAGGCATGAGCGAAAATCAGACGTACGACTCCTCCAGCATCAAGGTGCTAAAAGGTTTGGATGCCGTGCGCAAGCGTCCCGGCATGTACATTGGCGACACCGATGATGGTAGCGGCCTGCACCACATGGTATTCGAGGTGGTCGACAACTCCATCGACGAAGCCCTGGCCGGCCATTGCGACGACATCACAGTAATTATCCACCCTGATGAATCCATCAGCGTGCGTGACAACGGCCGTGGCATTCCGGTCGATGTGCATAAAGAAGAAGGCGTGTCGGCAGCAGAAGTCATCATGACGGTGCTGCACGCAGGCGGTAAGTTCGATGACAACTCCTACAAGGTATCCGGTGGATTGCACGGGGTAGGTGTTTCGGTCGTCAACGCATTGTCCGAGCAACTGATACTGACGGTACGTCGCAGCGGCAAGATCTGGGAGCAGACGTATGTCCATGGTGTGCCTCAGGCGCCGATGGCGATCGTTGGCGAGAGCGAGACGACCGGTACTCATATTCACTTCAAGCCGTCCGCTGAGACATTCAAGAATATTCACTTCAGCTGGGACATCCTGGCCAAGCGCATTCGTGAACTGTCTTTCCTGAACTCGGGCGTTGGCATTCTGCTGAAAGACGAGCGCAGTGGTAAGGAAGAGTTCTTCAAATACGAAGGCGGCCTGCGGGCGTTCGTCGAGTACTTGAATACCAATAAGACGCCGGTAAACGCCCAGGTGTTCCACTTCAGCGTGCAGCGTGAAGACGGTGTGGGCGTAGAAGTTGCTCTCCAGTGGAACGACAGCTTCAACGAGAACCTGCTGTGCTTTACCAACAACATCCCGCAGCGTGATGGCGGTACGCACTTGGTAGGCTTCCGTTCTTCGTTAACCCGCAGCCTGAACAGTTACATCGAGCAAGAAGGCCTGGCAAAGAAGAACAAGGTTTCGACCACCGGGGACGACGCCCGTGAAGGCCTGACTGCGATCATTTCGGTCAAGGTGCCCGATCCCAAGTTCAGCTCGCAGACTAAAGACAAGCTGGTTTCGTCGGAAGTGAAAACCGCTGTCGAGCAGGAGATGAACAAGTACTTCTCCGATTTCCTGCTGGAAAACCCGAACGAAGCCAAGGCTGTCGTCGGGAAGATGATCGATGCTGCGCGCGCTCGTGAAGCTGCCCGCAAAGCGCGTGAGATGACCCGCCGTAAGGGTGCACTGGATATCGCGGGCTTGCCAGGCAAGCTGGCTGACTGCCAGGAGAAGGACCCTGCCCTGTCTGAACTCTACCTGGTCGAGGGTGACTCCGCAGGCGGCTCTGCGAAGCAGGGGCGTAACCGTCGGACCCAGGCCATCCTGCCGCTCAAAGGCAAGATCCTGAACGTGGAGAAAGCTCGGTTCGACAAGATGATCTCGTCCCAGGAAGTGGGGACATTGATCACTGCGCTGGGCTGCGGCATTGGTCGGGAAGAGTACAACATCGAAAAACTGCGGTATCACAACATCATCATCATGACCGATGCTGACGTTGACGGTTCGCACATTCGTACGTTGCTGCTGACCTTCTTCTTCCGCCAATTGCCGGAGCTGGTCGAGCGCGGTTACATCTACATCGCCCAGCCACCGCTGTACAAGGTCAAGCGCGGCAAGCAAGAGCAGTACATCAAGGACGATGAGGCCATGGAAGAGTACATGACCCAATCGGCCCTGGAAGACGCCAGCCTGCACCTGGACGAGTCTGCGCCACCGGTATCCGGCGTGCAACTGGAAGCCCTGGTCAACGAGTTCCGCGGTGTGATGAAGACCCTCAAGCGTCTGTCGCGCTTGTACCCGCAGGAGCTAACCGAGCACTTTATCTATCTGCCTGAAGTCACCCTCGAGCAGCTGGGTGATCATGCCGTGATGGAAGCCTGGAAGAACCAGTTGCATGAGCGCCTGAATTCGACCCAGAAATCGGGCCTGGTCTACAAGGCCAGCCTGCGTGAAGACAAGGAACGTAACGTATGGCTGCCTGAGGTGGAAATTACCTCCCACGGGCTTGCCAGTTACATCACGTTCAACCGTGACTTCTTCGGCAGCAACGACTACCGCACCGTAGTCAACGTAGGTGCCGAGCTGTCCAGCCTGTTGGGCGAAGGCGCTTATGTGCAGCGTGGCGAGCGTCGCAAAGCCATCGTCGAGTTCAAGGAGGGCCTGGACTGGTTGATGAACGAGACCACCAAGCGCCATACCATCCAGCGCTATAAAGGGTTGGGCGAGATGAACCCGGATCAGCTGTGGGAAACCACCATGGACCCAACAGTGCGCCGGATGCTGAAGGTCACGATTGAAGATGCAATCGCGGCTGACCAGATCTTCAACACCCTGATGGGTGATGCCGTTGAACCGCGCCGTGACTTCATCGAAAGCAATGCACTGTCGGTTTCCAACCTGGACTTCTGATTAGCCTCGACCGTCACATGACCGGGTAGCTTCGAAATTCGAGTTTAACCGGTCATCATCAAGCCCGCGCCAGCGGGCTTTTTATTTCCCGATCTTTGGGTAGGCAAGCTCACCCCCATCGGCTCAAGGGTAAAGCTCAGAACGGACTTGCCGTGGGTCGCACGATCAGTTCACTGACATCCACCTCTGCCGGTTGCGCAACCGCATACGCTATCGCTTGAGCGATGGCTGAAGCAGGTATTGCGACCTTGCGAAACGCCTGCATCTCCGCTCGGCCGCCTGCATCTGAAATGCTATCGGCCAGCTCCGACTCGGTGACGCCTGGCGCGATCAGCGTCACCCGAATGTCGCCCCCTACTTCCTGACGCAGACCTTCAGAAATCGCACGTACTGCATATTTGGTGGCGCAGTACACCGCAGCGGTTGGGCTAACCGTATAGGCGCCAATGGATGCGATATTGATGATCTGCCCTGCACGCTGTCGCTGCATTACTGGAAGCGCCGCGGCGATGCCATGCAGCACGCCTCGAATGTTCACGTCAATCATCCGGTCCCACTCTTGGACCTTGAGTGCTTCGAGTTTTGAAAGCGGCATGACCCCAGCGTTATTGATGAGGACGTCAATGCGACCGTGCAGCGACATGGCGAAATCAACGAAGGACTGCATGCTGTCCAAGCGCGTGACATCCAGCGCCTGTACATCGGCTGTACCTCCCGCCAAGCGAAGCTCGTTGGCGACCGCATGTAGGCGATCAATGCGACGGGCACCCAGCACTACGCTGGCGCCTTTGCCTGCGAGCAAGCGGGCTGTTGCTTCACCGATACCGCTGCTGGCCCCGGTGATGACGACGACTTTGCCTTGAATACCGTCCATATGTCGCTCCTGCTTCAGCTTGGAAAAGCCACCTTGATGGCAGCGGGTGAACCCAAGATTAGGAGGCATGAGGTAATACGGGTTATGCGATTTCTGCCAATCGCTTGCATGATTCTGCAAGAGCGACGTGCGACGAGGGCGAGCAATGCCCCGGGTTCGGCTTGCGTGCAGGGCGTCAATGTACGTCGGCAATGCCCGCCGCTTTCAAGCGCCGATACAACGTACGTTCGCTGATCCCCAAGTACTTGGCCAGCTCACTGCGCGACCCCTTGAAATGACTGAGCACCTGTATGAGATCTGCCGGGCGACTTGCGTTGGCGCGCACTTCGGCAGGGAGCGACACCACGTCTTCGGGCAAGTGTTCCGGCTCAATGACGCCTTCATCGGCAAACAGACGTGCCCGCTCCAGGATGTTGCGTAGCTCGCGGATGTTCCCCGGAAACGGATACATCATCAGTTGATCGAGTGCTGCATCACCGAGCGTGGGCGCGCTGGGCCCTGCGATTCTTTTCAGCAGGCTTTGGATCAGCAGAGGCAAATCCTCGCTACGCTCGCGCAGTGCAGGCATGCGGATGGGAAAACCACTGATCCGATAGTACAGGTCCTCCCTGAATGTGCCGTCGGCCACCATCTGCCTCAAGGGTTTATGGGTTGCCGACACCAGTCTGAAGTCCGAATGCACGGTGCGCAGGCTACCTACAGGCCGGAAGCTGCCGGTTTCGATCAAGCGCAACAGCTTGACCTGCATGGCCAAGGGCACCTCACCTATCTCGTCCAGGAACAGCGTACCGCCATGGGCAGCTTCCGCCAGGCCGGTCTTGCGCTGGTGCGCACCGGTGAATGCGCCCTTCTCATAACCGAACAGTTCGCTTTCGAAAAGCGCCTCCGTCAGGCTGGTGCAATCGACCACGACCAAGGGCCCATCGGCTCTGGGGCTGCCCATGTGCAATGCGCGCGCGAACAGTTCCTTGCCGGTGCCGGACTCACCCTGGAGCAAGACAGGGATGTCAGCCGGCGCCGCGCGTTGCAAGCTGGCCAATGCCGCCTTGAATGCAGGTGCCTGGCCCACTAGGCCCTGTTCCTGAGGCTGGGCAGATGCGATGACGATACGGGTGAGCCGTTCGACGAAAGCAATCACCCTGCCCTGCTCATCCAGGATCGGCCGAAGTTCGACATCCACATGTTCCGGCCCGCGTGGGGTGTGATGCACATGCAGCACACGCTCGGGCACCTTGCTGGACCAGGCCTTGCGCATCGGGCAGTCCTCGCCGGCCTGGTCGCAGGGAACGTGGTAATGGTGTGAGACCTTGTGACATTTCTGCCCAAGCGGCGCCTGCTGGTCCTGGCCGAACTGACGTCGATAAGCGGCGTTGGCGGCCAGAATGTTGTAGTCGGTGTCCAGCACGATGGCGGGCAGTACGTCGTGCTCCAGGAAAGACACCAAGGCAAGCACGGAAGGGTGAGGTTCGGACATGACGGCACCAGTCGGATAACGAGTTCGAGGGTAGCAAGGACTGCCAGCTGCTGCCATCGACTGACACCTGACTGCCACTGTTCACTGCCAACGAAGCTGCCATTTGCCTGTCACTCCGCCAATTCTGGGCTCCAGGCGAGCATCAGTGAGGTGGCATGCATCTTGATGGGGATAGGTATGGCGCCCTCTGGAAAAATGCAGCCAACGAGGGGGAGCCGAATGGGAGACTTGAATGATCATTGGCAATAACCTTCACGTGGAAGCGTTCTTCGACAGCGCCACCTCAACCATCAGCTACCTGGTCATGGATGGCGAAACGCGTGCTTGCGCCTTGATCGACAGCGTTCTGGATTACGACCCGAAGGCTGGGCGCGTGACCACAGCCTCTGCAGATTGCCTGATCGAACGCGTGAAAGCGCTTGGCGCCCAGGTGCAGTGGATATTGGAAACCCATGTGCATGCAGATCACCTGTCCGCTGCTGCCTACCTCAAAGACAAGCTGGGAGGCCGCATTGCAATCGGCGCTTGCATCACCCAGGTCCAGAAAGTCTTCGGCAGTTTGTTCAACGCTGAACCTGGCTTCGCCCGTGATGGCAGCCAGTTCGACGTCCTGTTCGACGATGGAGACATTTTCCAGATAGGCAATCTGCAGGCTCAAGCCCTGCATACCCCTGGGCATACGCCTGCCTGCATGAGCTACTTCATCGAGCATGAAGGCGAGTCGGCAGTCTTCGTCGGCGACACGCTGTTCATGCCGGACTACGGTACTGCGCGATGCGACTTCCCTGGCGCCGATGCTCGGACCCTGTATCGGTCGATCCACCGCCTCCTGGCCCTTGGAGATGGCACCCGGCTGTTCATGTGCCACGACTACCTGCCCGAAGGGCGCGAGCTGCGGTACATGACCACCGTGGCCGAGCAGCGCACTCAGAACATTCACATCCACCAGGGTATCGACGAAGACAGCTTCGTTGCCATGCGCCAAGCGCGTGATCGAACGCTGGACATGCCTGTCCTGATCCTGCCCGCCGTCCAGGTGAACATGCGCAGCGGCCAGTTCCCAGCGCCTGAAGCCAATGGGGTGCGCTACCTGAAGATTCCCCTCAATTCGCTGTAGTCAGGCACATCCCATAACCAGACAGTCAGGATCAACCATGCCCGCCGTGCCCTCTTCCGTCCCAGCCTTTCATCACCAGATCATCATCATAGGCGCCGGTGCTGCTGGCATTGCGACGGCGTCCAGCCTCCTCAAGCGCGACCGCTCGCTGGACATTGCCCTGATAGACCCCGCCGAGGTCCATTACTACCAACCCGGCTGGACCATGGTCGGTGCTGGGGTCTTCGATGCCCCGAGCACGGCTCGGCCGATGTCGTCCGTCATCCCTCGCGCGGTGCGCTGGATCAAGTCACAGGTGCAAGGGTTCGATGCACATTGTCGCAAGGTCCTGCTGGCAGATGGCAGGGCTTTCACCTATGAACAGCTGGTGGTCTGCCCCGGATTGAAGCTGGATTGGACGGCCATCGATGGGCTGGCCGATACCCTGGGCGAGCATGGCGTCACGTCCAATTACCGCTATGACCTGGCGCCCTATACCTGGGAGTTGGTGCAAGGCCTCAGGCAAGGCCGCGCCGTGTTCTGCCAGCCGCCCATGCCCATCAAATGCGCTGGCGCACCGCAAAAAGCGCTGTACCTTTCGTGCGACCACTGGCTGCGCCAGGGCCGACTGGGCACTGTGCGAGCCAGCTTTTTCAATGCCGGCAATGCCTTGTTCGGGGTGCCGGCCTATGTGCCTGCCTTGATGGCGTATATCGACAAGTACTCGGTAGACCTCAACTTCGGCCATCGTCTGATCGCGGTGGATGGACCGAAGCAGCAGGCTGTGTTCGCCCATACGTTTGCGGATGGCACTCAGCACCTTCGCACCGAGCCGTTCGACATGCTGCATGTGGTACCGCCGCAGGTCGCCCCCGACTTCATTCGTCACAGCTGCCTCGCCGATGGCGCTGGCTGGGTGGATGTGGATCCCGCGACCCTGCGCCATCGTACATTCGCCCATGTGCACGCCCTTGGGGACGTGATCAATGCCAGCAACGCGAAGACGGCAGCCGCTGCACGCAAGCAAGCGCCGGTGGTGGCCAACAATGTATTGGTGGCCCTGGGCCGACGCACGGGCCTGGCGCACTATGATGGCTACGGGTCCTGCCCACTGACGGTCGAGCGCGGCAAGATCGTGCTGGCCGAGTTTGGCTATGGTGGCGCGCTCAAGCCGAGCTTTCCCCAATGGCTCCTTGACGGCCGCAAACCCACACGGCTGGCCTGGCTGCTCAAAGCTCGCCTGCTACCACCCTTGTACTGGCAAGGCATGCTCAAGGGCCGTGAATGGCTGGCCAAGCCGGTAGCAAGCACGACCGAGGCAGCCCAGTGATCGATCAGGCGTGGCTCAGTACAGGCCTAGGCACGATCATCGGCGCGGTCTTGGCACTGACCGGTGCCGGTGGCGGCATCCTTGCGGTTCCGTTGCTGGTGTTCGGCCTGGGACTTTCGATGGCGCAGGCCGCCCCGATCGGTTTGCTGGCTGTGGGGCTGTCGGCCGCGGTGGGTGCCGGCTTGGGCTTGCGCCAGGGCGTGGTGCGCTACCGTGCGGCCCTGTTCATCGCAGCAGTGGGCATCGTGTTCACGCCCCTGGGGCTGATGCTCGCGCACCGCTTGCCCAACGCACCGCTGCAACTGATATTTGCTGGCATCCTGATCTACGCGTGCATGCGCACCTGGTTGAAGGCCCGTCAGCAATTGAATGGCGCAGACTCAGGTGCACATCGCTTCATCGAGCCCTGTGTACTCAACCCTCTGCAGGGCCGGTTACGCTGGACGCTTCCGTGCGCTCGGGCGCTTGCCGGCACCGGGGCGCTGTCGGGGTTGCTGTCAGGCCTGCTGGGGGTGGGCGGCGGCTTTGTCATCGTCCCTGCCCTGCGGCGCTACACCAACTTGCGTATGGTCAGCATCGTCTCTACCTCCCTGGCAGTCATCGCGCTGGTCGCCTTGGGCAGTGTCGCTACCGCCACCCTTGCAGGGAGCATGCGCTGGCAGGTGGGTGCGCCATTTGCGCTAGGTGCGGTACTGGGCCTGCTGGTAGCCCGGCCACTGGCGGCAAGGCTGGAGGGCCCCCGCCTGCAACAACTGTTCGCCATCGCAGGCTGGGCCGCAGCGGCGTTGTTGATCAGCAGAGCGCTAGGGGGCTAGCAGCGCATCCTGCTCGGCGGCACACAGGTTCAGCAGGTAATCCCATACCACGCGCAGGCGCACGGATTTATGCAGTTCGCGCCGGGTGCAGATCCAATAACTGCGCTGGATGGTTTCCCCCGGCAGCACCCTAACCAGCGTTGGGTCGTGCCGCGCCATGTAGTTGGGTAGCACGGCGATACCCAGCCCAGCACGCGCCGCCGCTTGCTGGGCAATCACGCTGGTACTGCGAAATACCACGTTCGGCGATCGGCAGAAGCTGTTGAGAAACAGCAGCTCCTGACTGAACAGCAAGTCGTCCACGTAGCCGATCCAACTGTGGCGCGCCAGGTCTTCGCGGTTGCGCAATGGCGCGGCGCGCTCCAGGTACGCTGCGCTGGCATAGAGGGCCAGCCGGTAGTCGGTCAGCTTGCGGGTGATCAGCAAGTCTGCACTTGGCCTTTCCAGGTGAATGCTGATTTCCGCTTCACGGTTGAGGATGCTGACGAAACGCGGCACCGCAACCAACTCCACTTCCAGGCCAGGGTAGCGCTCGAACAGCTCATTCATCCGTGGCGTGAAGAACATGATGCCGATCCCCTCCGTGACGCCGAGGCGGATCTTGCCCAGCGGCGTGATGGCCTGGGTGATTTCCTCCTGCGCCAGCAAGGCGGTGTTCTCCATGGCTTCGGCATGTTTGAGCAGTGCCTGACCAGACGGCGTCAGCTCATACCCCTGCGCATGCTGAACGAACAACGCAGTGCCCAGGCTCTGCTCGATACGCTCGATGTGACGCGCAACGGTGCTGTGGGTCGTCTCCAGACGCTTGGCGGCCGTCAACAAGCGCCCGCTGCGTTGCAGCTCCAGGAAAAACCGCAAATCATTCCAATCGAACATGCTGGTCCTTGCATATCTGTATCGAACACCCAGGTGTTAGGTGCCGACGCTCCACGAGGTATCGCTGTGCTTAAACGCACAACGGGTGCGCGAAATCGCGTGTTTCTTCCGCGAAATTACTCACTAAGCTGGTTGGGGACAAGAACAAAAACAGGCCCTGAGGTCCGCTATGTCATCAGTTGATTCTGCCTACGATTATGTGATCGTGGGTGCCGGCCCCGCTGGCTGCTTGCTGGCAAACCGGTTGTCTGCCGACCCGTCATGCCGGGTGCTGCTGCTCGAAGCCGGTGGGCGGGATAACTACCCTTGGATTCACGTGCCAGTGGGCTACCTGTACTGCATCGGTAACCCGCGCACGGACTGGTGCTTCAAGACCGAGGCCCAGCCTGGGCTGCAAGGTCGATCGCTGGGTTATCCCCGTGGCAAGGTCCTGGGCGGGTGCTCTTCGATCAATGGCATGATTTACATGCGTGGCCAGGCAGCTGACTACGATCACTGGGCTAGCCTAGGCAACCGGGGCTGGGCCTGGAAAGACGTGTTGCCGCTGTTCAAGCAAAGCGAAAGCCACCATGGCGGTGCCAGCGAACACCATGGTGGCAACGGTGAATGGCGTGTAGAGCGCCAACGCTACAGCTGGCCGATCCTCGACGCTTTCCGCGATGCAGCCGAGCAGACGGGTGTTACCAAGGTCGATGACTTCAATACTGGTGACAACGAAGGCTGTGGATATTTTCAGGTCAACCAGCGCAGCGGTGTTCGCTGGAACGCATCCAAAGCCTTTTTGCGCCCCATCAAACACCGCCCTAACCTGAGTGTCCTGACCGATGTGCAGGTGGACCAGGTGCTGCTCAGCAACACGCGTGCTCGCGCAGTTAAAGCCTATTGGCAGGGCAGCTGGCACGAGTTCTCGGCGCGACGAGAGATTGTGCTGTGTGCAGGTGCAGTAGGCTCGCCCGGCATCCTGCAACGCTCGGGCATTGGTCCACAGCAGTTGCTGGAGGGCTTGGGTATCGGGGTGCGCCATGCCGTACCGGGTGTGGGTAGCAACCTGCAGGATCACTTGCAACTACGGCTGATCTACCAGATCGGCAACGCACGTACCCTCAACCAGATGGCCAATAGCCTGTGGGGGAAGATGGGCATGGGCCTGCGCTACCTGTACGATCGCAGCGGTCCGCTGGCCATGGCCCCGAGCCAGCTGGGCGCATTCGTGCGTTCAAGCCCCGACCAGGCCACTGCGAACTTGCAGTACCACGTGCAGCCTCTGTCACTGGAGCGTTTTGGCGAGCCGTTGCATCAGTTTCCAGCCTTCACGGCTTCGGTGTGCAATTTGCGGCCACTGAGCCGTGGACGTATCGATATTCGCAGTGCAGACATGCACAGCGCGCCCTTGATCGACCCCAATTACCTCAGCGACCCCCAGGACCTGCGCGTCGCCGCCGACGCCATTCGTCTCACCCGGCGCATTGTGCAGGCCCCTGCCCTTGCCGCCTTTGCGCCCAAGGAATATCTGCCAGGGCCTGCCCTGCAGACCGAAGAACAGCTGCACGAAGCGGCGGGCAAGATAGGCACGACGATCTTCCATCCCGTAGGGACCTGCCGCATGGGCAATGGCCCTATGGATGTGGTCGATGACCAGCTTCGTGTTCATGGCATCCCAGGCCTTCGCGTGGCAGACGCATCGATCATGCCCCAGATCACGTCGGGCAATACCTGTTCACCTACCCTGATGATCGCCGAGAAGGCGGCGCAGCTTATTTTGAAAGGAGCAGCCACTACGACCTTCCTCAACCAGGATGCAGTACCAACACCCTGACCGGGTGTGCAATACGACAGCGCGTAGTCGGACGCTGTCGGCAGTGGAACAACAAGAATAATCACTGTGGCCTGCGGGCCGAGGACAGCAACGATGTCGGATTACATCCAAGAGCAGGATGCGGCCGCCAGCCGCCCCAGTCGTCGTGAAGAACGCAAGATCATCTTCGCGTCATCGCTCGGTACGGTTTTCGAGTGGTACGACTTTTTCCTCTACGGCGCCCTGGCTGCCGTGATCAGCAAGCAGTTTTTCGCGGGCGTCAACGACACCACCGCGTTCATCTTTGCACTGATGGCGTTTGCCGCGGGCTTTCTGGTGCGACCGTTTGGCGCGCTGGTGTTCGGCCGCCTGGGGGACATGATCGGGCGCAAGTACACCTTTCTCATCACCATCGTACTGATGGGACTGTCCACGTTCGCCGTTGGCCTTTTGCCCACCTATGCCAGCATCGGCATCGCAGCGCCGATCATCCTGGTCGTGCTGCGCATGCTGCAAGGCCTGGCGCTGGGCGGTGAGTACGGCGGTGCAGCCACCTACGTGGCCGAACATGCACCACCTGGCAAGCGGGGGTTCCATACTGGGTTCATTCAGTCCACCGCCACCTTGGGTCTGTTGCTGTCATTGCTGGTGGTACTGGGCAGCCGTTACGTGAGTGGCGATCAGTTCGAAACCTGGGGCTGGCGGCTGCCGTTTCTGCTGTCCATCGTGCTGTTGGGGATCTCGACCTGGATCCGGATGAGCATGCACGAGTCCCCGGCCTTCGTGAAAATGAAGGCACAGGGCAAGATCAGCAAATCGCCAATCCGTGAGTCGTTTACGTCCTGGCCAAACCTGAAGGTCGTGCTCACGGCGCTGTTCAGTATCAATGCGGGTCAGGCTGTCACCTTCTATACGGCACAGTTCTACGTGCTGTTTTTCATGACCCAGATGTTGAAGATGGACCCGGCCCAGGCCAACACCCTGCTGATCATCAGCGTGGTGATCGGGGCGCCGTTTTTCGTGTTCTTTGGATGGCTGTCCGATCGGATTGGGCGCAAACCGATATTGATGCTGGGCCTGCTGTTGGCCACGGTGCTCTACTTCCCCTTGTTCAAGGCCCTTAGCTTCTACGCCAACCCGCAGATCAACACCGCCAGCCGCCAGGCACCCATCGTCGTCACCGCTGACCCGAAAGGTTGCACCTTCCAGTTCGACCCTGTGGGCAAAGCCCGCTTCGATAGCCCTTGCGACAAGGTAAAGACCTTCCTGGTCAAGCAGGGTTTACCCTACAACTCGGTAAGCGTAGATGGCAGCGACGTGGTCGTGAGCATCGGCGACAAAACCATCAATGGCTATGACGAAGCGGCCATGCGTGCGGCGGTCGAGCAGGCAGGGTACCCCGCCAAGGCTGATCCGGCCCAAGTCAACAGCGTGATGGTGGTGGTGTTGATTGTGGCCATGATCCTGATCGCCACCATGACCTATGGACCGCTGGCTGCCGTGATGGTCGAGCTGTTCCCTACGCGTATCCGGTACACCTCCATGTCCTTGCCCTATCACATCGGCAATGGCTGGTTCGGCGGTTTCCTGCCCACGGTATCGTTCGCCTTGGTGGTCTACACCGGGGATATTTTCTACGGGTTGTGGTATCCGGTACTGGTCACAGGCATCAGCCTGGTAGTGGGCATCTTCTGTCTCAAAGAGACCAAGGATGTGGACATCGACAAGGTGTGATTCGCTAAACCGCAGCCATAAAAAAACCGGCTCTAAAAGCCGGTTTTTTTATGCCGTGAAAAAACTTATGCACGTTTTTCCAAAAAATCAATAAAGAACAAATATGCAGCAAATTCATAGGCTTAGCTAATTTTCGCAACAGCTAATCCATAATTTGCTCACACGTTATCCACAAGCGGCTCAGGCCTGGGCCTGCGTGCTTTCTTCGACCTGCGCAAGAGAGCCCAGGCCCCGTTGGGTGGCTTCGTTCCAGGCTTGGGCGCGGTCATTGAGTTCGGCGATGGCGCGAGGGCCTGTGCCGTTGGCGTACATGGGTTCGCCGATCACCACTTCGATGGTGCCAGCGTGCTTGCCCCAGCCATTCTTCGGCCAATACTTGCCGGCATTGTGGGCAATGGGTAATACCGGTAGCCCAGCGTTTACCGCCAGCGCCGTTCCGCCTCGAGAGAACTTGCCCACCGTGCCAAAAGGTACGCGTGTGCCCTCCGGGAAAATCAGGACCCAGGTTTTCTGCTTGAGCAGTTCATCGCCCTTCTTGGCCACCTGGCGCAAGGCTTCCTTGGGGTTGTCGCGGTCGATGGCAATGGGGCGCAGCATGGCCATGGCCCAGCCAAAGAAAGGCACATACAGCAGTTCACGCTTGAGCACTTGGCTGAGCGGCGAGAAATACTGGGACAGGAAAAACGTCTCCCAGGTGCTCTGGTGATTCGACAAGATCACGCAAGGCTCGGCTGGCACGTTTTCAGCGCCGGTAATCTTGTAATCGATGCCTACGATGACGCGTGCCAGGAAAATAGCGCAGCGGCACCAGTACACATTGATGAATCTGTAGCGCTTGGGGAACGACAGAAATGGCGCAACGAAGAAGCTCAGCGAGCACCAGAGCAGCGAACTGGTACCCAGCAGCAGGTAAAAAAGAAAGACTCTGATCGCCTGCAGGATCGACATAGTGGTTCGTACCATTGCGGGACTTGCCCGCTTTTAGAAAAGTGCGCCCAAAGGCGCACCGTTTAGATAAGTGCTCTGGCGATGGCAGCCAGATCGTCGTAGATCAGGGTTGAGGCCGGAACGCCCTTCTCAAGGGTGCGTTCGCCTTTGCCTGTCTTTACCAGAACAGGTTGTGCATCGACGGCCAGCGCAGCCTGTAGGTCACTTTGGCTATCGCCCACGAACCAGACGCCCTCAAGGTTTGCCTGGTAATGCTCGGCGATGGCCTGCAACAGGCCCGGCTTGGGCTTGCGGCAGTCGCAGCCTTCATCGGGGCCATGCGGGCAATACACGATATGCCCCACCTCACCGCCCTGCTCGGCCACCAGCATGCGCAAGCGCGCATGCATGGCCTCGAGCGTCGCGATTGGGTAATAACCACGGGCGATACCGGACTGGTTGGTGGCCACGGCCACCGTCCAGCCCGCTTTGCTCAACTGCGCGATCGCCTCGATGGCGCCAGGGATGGGCACCCATTCATCCAGCGACTTGATATAGGCGTCGGAGTCCTGGTTGATGACCCCGTCACGATCGAGAATCAGCAGTTTCAAGGCTTACCCCAGCAGCGAAATGTCGGCCACGCCCAGGAACAGCCCACGCAGACGGCTGAGCAGGGCATATCGGTTGGCACGTACCTTGGCGTCCTCGGCATTGACCATCACGGCCTCGAAGAAGGCATCGACCGGATCACGCAGTGCGGCAAGGCGCGCCAGCGACTCGCTGTACTGGCGTGCAGCAGCCATCGGTTGCACAGCCTGATCGGCTTGCTGGATGGCCGAGTACAGCGAGAACTCGTTGGCGTTGTCGAAGTACTTGGGCTCGACCTGTTCGGCGATGGCGCCTTCTGCCTTGCTCAACAGGTTCGACACGCGCTTGTTGACGGCGGCCAGTGCCTCGGCTTCGGGCAGCTTGCGGAAGGCCTGGACAGCCTGAACGCGCTGATCGAAGTCCAGTGCAGAACCCGGCTGAAGCGCGCGAACCGAAAGGTAGGTGGCGACGTCGATGCCTTCGTCTTCGTATCGAGCACGCAGCCTGTCGAAGATGAACTCCAGCACCTGGTCAGCCAGCCCGGCAGCCTTGACCTTGGCCCCGTATTGCTTGACCGCGAACTGCACGGCACCGGTCAGGTCCAGGTCCAGCTGCTTCTCGATCAGGATACGCAGCACGCCCAGTGCGGCGCGGCGCAGGGCGTACGGGTCCTTGCTGCCGGTTGGCAGCATGCCGATGCCGAAGATACCCACCAGGGTATCGAGCTTGTCGGCGATGGCGACGGCAGCACCGGTCAAGGTCTGAGGCAGTTCTGCACCAGCACCGCGTGGCATGTACTGCTCGTTCAGCGCCAGCGCCACATCCTGCGGTTCATCGTCGTTGAGCGCGTAGTAGTAGCCGGCTACGCCCTGCATCTCTGGGAACTCACCGACCATTTCCGTGGCCAGGTCGCACTTGGACAGCAAGCCGGCACGCGCGGCCCGTTGAGCATCGCCGCCAATCAAGGGCGCAATGAACGCTGCCAGTTTCGATACTCGCTCGGCCTTGTCATAGACCGTACCCAGCTGGGCCTGGAATACCACATTCTTCAAGCGCTCGTTGAAGATTTCCAGCGGTTGCTTCTTGTCCTGCTTGAAGAAGAACTCGGCGTCGGTCAGGCGCGGACGCACGACCTTTTCATTACCCTGCACGATCTGCTTGGGGTCGCGGCTCTCGACGTTGGCCACGGTGATGAAGCGCGGCAGCAGCTTGCCTTCGCTGTCGAGCAGGCAGAAGTACTTCTGGTTGTCCTGCATGGTGGTGATCAAGGCTTCTTGCGGCACCTCCAGGAAACGCTCTTCGAACGAGCACACCAGCGGTACCGGCCACTCGACCAGCGCGGTCACCTCGTCCAGCAACGCGGGCGGCACGATAGCGGTGCCTTCCTGCTGCATGGCCAGCTCGGCGGTGCGTTTGGCGATCAGGTCGCGACGCTCACTGAAATCGGCCAGCACGTAGGCCTTGCGCATGTCTTCGACATAGTTGGCCGGGGCGCTGATGGTGACGTTTTCCGGATGGTGGAAGCGGTGCCCGCGCGATTGGCGGCCGGCTTTCTGGGACAACAGGGTGCAGTCGACCACCTGATCGCCCAGCAGCATCACCAGCCATTGGGTCGGACGCACGAACTCTTCACGGCTTGCCGCCCAGCGCATGCGCTTGGGAATAGGCAGGTCGTTGAGCGAGTCTTCGACGATAGTCGGCAGCAGGCCTGCGGTCGCCTTGCCGGGGATGTGCTGGGAGAAGCGCAGCTTGGGGCCGCTACGGTCGATGTCGGCCAGCTCCACACCGCACTTCTTGGCAAAGCCCAGTGCAGCCTGGGTCGGCTCGCCTTCTGCGTTGAAGGCCGCTTGCAGGGGCGGGCCATCGATGTTGATGCTGCGGTCAGGCTGCTGCACATCGAGTTGACGGATCAGCACCGCCAGGCGACGCGGCGCGGCGTAGACCGATTTGCCGGTGTAGTTCAGGCCAGCAGCTTGCAGGCCTTTTTCGATACCGGCCAGGAACGCGTCGCCCAGGGTCGCAAGGGCCTTGGGTGGCAGCTCTTCGGTGCCCAGTTCTACCAGGAAATCTTGAGCACTCATTGTGCAGCCTCCAGCTTAGCCAACACTTCGTCACGCAGTTCGGGGGTCGCCATCGGGAAGCCCATGCGCGCACGGGCCTGCAGGTAGCTTTGCGCCACGTCGCGGGCCAGGGTTCGCACCCGCAGGATGTAACGCTGGCGCTCGGTCACCGAGATGGCGCGACGGGCATCGAGCAGGTTGAACGTATGGGATGCCTTGAGGACCATTTCATAGGTCGGCAACGGCAGCTCCAGCTTGATCAGGCGGTTGGCTTCGCTTTCGTAGAAGTCGAACAGCTCGAACAATTTCTCGACGTTGGCGTGCTCGAAGTTGTAGGTCGACTGCTCCACTTCGTTCTGGTGGAACACGTCGCCGTAGCTGACCTTGCCGAACGGACCATCGGCCCATACTAGGTCGTAGACCGAGTCCACGCCCTGGATATACATAGCCAGGCGCTCCAGGCCATAGGTGATTTCACCGGTCACCGGGTAGCATTCGATACCACCGACCTGCTGGAAGTAGGTGAACTGGGTCACCTCCATGCCATTGAGCCAGATTTCCCAGCCCAGGCCCCAAGCGCCGAGGGTTGGCGATTCCCAGTTGTCTTCGACGAAGCGAATGTCGTGCACCAACGGGTCCAGACCGATGGCCTTCAGCGAGCCGAGGTACAGCTCCTGGAAGTTGGCCGGGTTGGGCTTGAGCACCACCTGGAATTGATAGTAATGCTGCAGGCGGTTGGGGTTTTCGCCATACCGCCCGTCGGCAGGGCGACGGCTTGGCTGCACGTAGGCGGCGTTCCAGGTTTCTGGACCCACTGCGCGCAGGAAGGTAGCGGTGTGGAAAGTGCCGGCGCCTACTTCCATATCGTAGGGCTGAAGCACCACACAACCTTGCTCGGCCCAGTAGTTCTGCAGGGCGAGGATCAGGTCTTGGAAGGTACGCACGGCTGGCGTAGGCTGGCTCACGAAATTCACCTGTATCTGGGGATGCGGATGTAAAGAGCGGGAGTATAACCTGATTCGCCTCGCCCTCTACTCATTGGAGCCTTATGCCACGCTGCTTTTGGTGTACCGACGATCCGTTGTACCAGGCCTACCATGACCAGGAATGGGGAACGCCCCAGCGTGACCCGGCGTTGCTGTTCGAGATGCTTTTGCTCGAAGGGTTCCAGGCAGGGCTTTCCTGGATCACCGTGCTGCGCAAGCGCGAGCGCTACCGTGAAGTGCTGGAGGGCTTCGATCCTGCGAAACTCGCGGTGATGAGCGACGAGCGCATCGAGGCGTTGATGCAGGATGCCGGCATTATCCGCAATCGGCTCAAGCTCAAGGCTGCCAGGCGCAATGCCCAGGCCTGGCTGGCTGTGGATAACCCCGCCGAGTGGCTATGGTCGTTCGTCGGCGGCGCCCCGAAGATCAATCATTTCAACACGCGCAGCGAAGTCCCGGCCGTGACCGAAGAAGCCCAAGCCATGAGCAAGGCGTTGCGCAAGGCCGGCTTCACCTTCGTCGGCCCGACCATCTGCTATGCCTTCATGCAGGCAACCGGCATGGTCATGGACCACACCACCGACTGTGATCGCTACGCCGCCTTGTCCCACTGAAGGGTTACAATGCCCGTCTTGCTGAAATAAGGAACTCGCCTGTGGAAAAGTTCAAGGGCGCCCTGATGGTCGGGGTGCTGCGACTGTTCGCCAAGTTGCCCTGGGGTGCGGTGCAACGCGTCGGGGCCGGCATCGGCTGGCTGATGTGGAAAATACCCAATGGCTCGCGCAACGTGGTGCGCATCAACCTGGCCAAATGCTTCCCCGAGATGGACCCGGTTGCCCGCGAGCAGCTGGTCGGCCAGGCACTGCGGGATATTGGCAAATCCTTCGTCGAAAGCGCCTGCGCCTGGATCTGGCCCCCACACCGTTCGCTGGAACTGGTCAAGGAGGTGCATGGGCTGGAGGTGCTGGAGCAGGCCCTGGCGTCAGGAAAGGGGGTTGTGGGTATCACCAGTCATTTGGGCAACTGGGAAGTGCTGAACCACTTCTATTGCAACCAATGCAAGCCGATCATTTTCTACCGCCCACCCAAGCTCAAGGCGGTGGACGACCTGCTGCGCGAGCAGCGTGTGCAGATGGGCAACCGCGTGGCACCTTCGACCAAGGAAGGCATCCTCAGTGTGATCAAGGAAGTTCGGCGCGGTGGCCAGGTCGGCATCCCGGCCGACCCCGAGCCGGCCGAATCGGCGGGTGTATTCGTTCCCTTCCTGGGCACTGAGGCGCTGACCAGCAAGTTCGTGCCGAACATGCTGGCTGGCGGCAAGGCAGTCGGGGTTTTCCTGCATGCCCTGCGTCTGCCTGATGGCTCAGGCTTCAAGGTGTTTCTGGAAGCCGCGCCGGAGGCGATGTATAGCACCGACGTGCACGAGTCGGCGGCCGCGATGAGCAAGGTGGTCGAGCGGTATGTGCGCGAGTATCCCAGCCAGTACATGTGGAGCATGAAGCGCTTCAAGAAGCGTCCGGCAGGTGAGGCGCGCTGGTATTGAGGCGCGCATCGTCGGCAGCGGCTGTCTGGCAGCCGATGCGTCGGCGCTAGCGAGCTCAGCGTTTGTCGAGTTTCTTGAGAAACACCGTCATCTCTTTCTCGGCCTGCTTGTCACCATGGGCCTGCGCCGACGCGATGCCGTCTTCCCAGGCCTTGCGCGCCGCTGGCAGGTCCGCCAGCAACTGGTAGGCCTTGCCTAACAACTTCCAGGCTGCCGAGTACTTGGGGTCCTGCTCGACACAGCGAGCCAGGTGCACTGCAGCCTGCGCGCCATTGCCTTCGTCGAGCCAAGCCTTGCCCAAGCCAAAGCGCAGCAATGGGTTATCCACACCCTTGGCCAGCATGTTTTCCAACGATTGGCGCATGTCCCGCCTCCTAGAAGAAACTCAAGCCGACGTGGAACAGCTTTTCCACATCCCGAATGTGTTTCTTGTCCACAACGAATAGGATCACGTGGTCACCTGATTCGATGACTGTCGTGTCGTGCGCGATGAGCACACTGTCGTGGCGAATGATGGCACCGATGGTCGTGCCTGGGGGCAGGGTTATGTCCTCGATTGTCTTGCCCACCACCTTGCTCGACTTCGCATCACCGTGGGCCACCGCCTCGATGGCTTCGGCTGCACCACGACGCAGCGAATGCACGCTCACGATATCGCCACGGCGCACATGCGCCAGCAAAGTGCCGATGGTGGCCAATTGCGGGCTGATGGCAATGTCGATTTCACCCCCCTGCACCAGGTCTACATAGGCCGGGTTGTTGATGATCGTCATGACCTTGCGTGCACCCAGGCGCTTGGCCAGCAGGGACGACATGATGTTGGCTTCGTCATCGTTGGTCAGAGCCAGGAAGATATCGGTGTCGGCGATGTTTTCTTCCAGCATCAGGTCCTTGTCCGATGCGCTGCCCTGCAGCACCACGGTACTGTCCAACGTATCGGACAGGTAGCGGCAGCGTGCCGGGTTCATCTCGATGATTTTTACCTGGTAGCGGCTTTCGATGGCTTCGGCCAGGCGCTCGCCTATCTGCCCGCCGCCAGCGATGACGACACGCTTGTTGGTTTCATCGATGCGGCGCAGCTCACCCATGACCGCCCGGATATCCTTTTTGGCGGCGATGAAGAACACCTCGTCATCGGCCTCGATCACCGTGTCACCGCGCGGTGTGATCGAGCGGTCACGGCGGAAGATCGCCGCCACCCGGGTTTCCACATGGGGCATGTGCGCGCGTATCTGGCGCAGCTGCTGGCCGACCAGCGGGCCGCCGTAGTACGCCTTCACGGCCACCAACTGCGCCTTGCCCTGGGCGAAGTCGATAACCTGCAACGAACCGGGCTGTTCGATCAGGCGCTTGATGTAGTGGGTGACGACCTGTTCTGGGCTGATCAGCACATCGACCGGGATGTGGTCGTTGTCGAACAGTTCTTCGCGGGTCAGGTAGGCCGACTCGCGCACCCGGGCGATTTTTGTCGGTGTGTGGAACAGCGAGTAGGCCACCTGGCACGCGACCATGTTGGTCTCGTCGCTGTTGGTCACGGCAACCAGCATGTCGGCGTCCTCGGCGCCTGCCTGTCGCAACACCGTAGGCAGCGACCCACGCCCCTGCACAGTGCGGATATCCAGGCGATCACCCAGGTCGCGCAGGCGGTCGCCATCGGTGTCGACCACGGTGATGTCGTTGGCCTCGCTGGCCAGGTGCTCTGCAAGCGTTCCGCCCACCTGGCCGGCGCCCAGGATGATGATCTTCATCCGCTACTCCCCAGTGTGCTCAACCGCGCGAGGCGGCAATCTTGATCAGCTTGGCATAGTAGAAACCGTCGTGGCCGCCTTCCTGGGCCAACAACTGGCGCCCATGCGTCTGGCGCAGGCCCGCTTCGGTGGCCAGGTCCAGCTCGCGTGCGCCTGGCGTGCGCGCCAGGAAGGCGCCGATCACCTCGGTATTTTCGGTCGGTAGGCTGGAGCAGGTGGCGTACAGCAGCATGCCGCCCACCTCCAGTGTTGGCCACAGGGCATCGAGCAACTCGCCCTGTAAGGCCGCCAGCGGCGCGATGTCTTCGGCCTGGCGAGTGAGCTTGATGTCTGGATGACGACGGATGACGCCAGTGGCCGAGCAAGGAGCGTCCAGCAGGATGCGCTGGAACGGTTTGCCATCCCACCAACTGGCCGTGTCGCGGGCATCGCAGGCGATCAGCTCGGCGTCGAGCCTCAGGCGGTCGAGGTTTTCGCGCACGCGCACCAGGCGCTTGGCTTCAAGGTCGATGGCCACCACGTGAGAGAGCCCGGCTTCGGCCTCCAGCACATGGCAGGTCTTGCCTCCCGGGGCGCAGCATGCGTCGAGCACGCGTTGACCGGGCGCCAGCTCTAGCAGGTCGGCGGCCAGTTGCGCGGCTTCGTCCTGGACGCTGATCCAGCCCTCGGCAAAGCCTGGCAGGCCGCGAACATCCCGCGGCTCGGCCAGCACGATACCGTCACGGCTATACGCGCAGGCCTGGGCCTGGACGCCTGCATCGGCGAGCAGCTTCAGGTAGCCGTCGCGGCTGTGATGGCGGCGGTTGACGCGCAGGATCATCGGCGGGTGCGCATTGTTGGCGGCGCAGATGGCTTCCCACTGGTCCGGCCAGAAGGCCTTGAGCGCCTTTTGCAGCCAGCGTGGATGGGCGGTGCGCACTACCGGGTCGCGCTCCATGTCGGCCAGCATGGCTTCGCCGTCGCGCTGTGCACGTCGCAGCACCGCGTTCAGCAGCCCCTTGGCCCAGGGTTTTTTCAGCCTGTCGGCGCAACCCACGGTTTCACCAATGGCGGCATGAACCGGGATGCGGGTATAGAACAACTGGTACAAGCCAATCAGCAACAACGCCTGCACATCGGCATCGGCGGCCTTGAAGGGCTTTTGCAACAGCTGCGCTGCCAGCAGGTCCAGGCGTGGCTGCCAACGGGCGGTACCAAAGGCCAGGTCTTGGGTCAGCCCGCGGTCGCGGTCCTCGACCTTGTCCAGTTGCGCGGGCAGGGAGCTGTTGAGAGAGGCCTTGCCGCTGAGCACAGCGGCAAGGGCACGGGCGGCGGCCAGGCGTGGGTTCATTGGCCGAGCACCTTGCCTGGCGTGAATTTCTCTTTGCGGCTGTTGAACAGGTCAGCGAAGGCTAGCGCTTTGCCACCCGGCAATTGCAGACGGGTCAGGCTGAGCGCCTGCTCGCCGCAAGCAACCACCAGGCCGTCTTTGCTTGCCGCCAGGATTTCACCGGGTGCGCCCTGCCCTGTGGCCAAGCACGCACCCAGCACCTTCACGGTTTCCCCGTCGAGCGTGCTGTGGCAAATCGGCCAAGGGTTGAATGCCCGAATCAGGCGCTCCAGCTGTTCAGCTGGCAGGGACCAGTCCAGACGCGCTTCGTCCTTGTTCAGCTTGTGCGCATAGGTAGCCAGGGCGTCGTCCTGCGTCTCGCCGTGCAAGGTGCCATCGGCCAGCCCGGCGATGGCCTGGATGACGGCCGCCGGCCCCATTTGCGCCAGGCGATCATGCAGGCTGCCGCCGGTATCAGTGACGTTGATCGGGGTGACGACCTTGAGCAGCATGGGGCCGGTGTCCAGGCCCGCTTCCATGCGCATGACGGTCACGCCGCTTTCGGCATCGCCCGCCTGCACTGCCCGCTGAATCGGGGCCGCCCCGCGCCAGCGTGGCAGCAAGGACGCGTGGCTGTTGATGCAGCCAAGGCGCGGGATGTCCAGTACCGCCTGGGGCAGGATCAGGCCGTAGGCAACCACGACCATCAGGTCGGGTGCCAAGGCTGCCAATTGTGCCTGGGCCTCGGCATTGCGCAGGCTTGGTGGCTGCATCACCGGGATGTCATGGGCCACGGCCAGCGCCTTGACCGCGCTGGGCATCAGCTTCTGACCGCGGCCTGCAGGGCGATCGGGCTGGGTGTAGACGGCCACGACTTCGTACGGGCTGTCGAGCAGGGCCTTGAGGTGTTCGGCGGCAAACTCGGGAGTGCCTGCAAAGACGATGCGCATGGTGTTCTCGCTGCAAAAAGAAAAAAGGCTTGCCGGAGCAAGCCTTCTGGAAGGTGGGAATCAGGCTTGCTGGCGGTGCTGTTTTTCCAGCTTCTTCTTGATTCGATCCCGCTTGAGCTGTGACAGGTAGTCGACGAACAGCTTGCCATTGAGGTGATCGAACTCGTGCTGCACGCACACCGCCAGCAGGCCTTCGCATTCCAGCTCGAACGGTGTGCCGTCACGATCCTGGGCCTTGACCCTCACGCGCAGGGGCCGATCGACGTTCTCGTAGAAGCCTGGCACCGACAGGCAACCTTCCTGGTACTGGCCCATGTCATCGGTCAGTTCCTCGACCGACGGGTTGATGAAGACGCGAGGTTCGCTGCGGTCTTCGCTGAGGTCCATCACCACGACTTGCTGGTGCACGTTGACCTGGGTCGCAGCCAGGCCAATGCCAGGGGCTTCGTACATGGTTTCAAACATGTCGTCGATCAGCTGGCGCAGGGCGTCATCGAACGCCGTCACCGGTTTGGCGATGGTGCGCAGGCGCGGGTCCGGGAATTCGAGAATGTTCAAAATGGCCATAAGGTCAGGCAGTCACTGTGCGTTTGGTTGAAAACTGAACACACATAATAAAGGGAAACGCGGACTTCGGCACCTGGCAACCTCGTCTAGGGTGACTATTGGCGTGATAGCCCCCAGCCAATGGACAGCTTTTCAAAGTGTTACTCACAGAGTTATCCACAGGTTGCGCAGCCTGAATCAACCGTTTCGCATCAAGGATGATTGCCGATGTCTGATTGCTCTTTATCTACTTGCCCGCCTGCAGAACTGGAGGCGCGGTTGCGCCTGCATTGCCTTCCCGAGACCGGCTTGCGCCGCTTTTCTACCCTGATCGAGGCCTTCGGCAGTGCCTCATCGGCGCTCAGTGCCCCCGGTGCTGCCTGGCGCGCACTGGGCATCCCCCATGCCAGTATCGATGCAAGGCGCAGCCCTCAAGTACGGGATGCGGCCAGTGCTGCAATGCGCTGGCTAGAGCGTCCGGGCCAGCAATTGCTGATGTGGGACAGCCCAGACTACCCCGCGCTGCTCGCCGAAATCGACGATGCCCCGCCGCTGCTGTTCGTGGCGGGGAACGTTTCGCTGCTCAGCCGCCCACAGCTGGCGATCGTGGGCAGCCGCCGCGCGACGCCGCCGGCGGTGGACACGGCTGGCGCATTTGCCAGGTACCTTGCCCAGGCGGGCTTCGTCGTCACCAGTGGCCTGGCGGTAGGCATCGATGGTGCCGCTCACCGTGCTGCGCTGCAGGCTGGCGGGGCCACGATAGGCGTACTGGGCACAGGGCTTGAAAAACTTTATCCACAGCGGCACAAGCCGTTGGCCCATGCGATGATCGACAACGGCAGTGCACTGGTGTCGGAGTATCCGCTCGACGCCGGGCCGCTGCCCGGTAATTTTCCCCGGCGCAACCGCATCATGATCTGGTGATATGATTCTCCGAGGTTTTTTTGAGGATCATCGTCGTGGCAAAAGCTTATGCATACGTGCGCTACTCACGCATAACGCAAGAAAGTGGCGATAGCGAAGCACGTCAATACAACGCTCTGGAACGCTTCACAGCAACCACAGACGTGGAAATTGAGGAAGTGATTTATGACAGGGGTAAAAGCGCCTTTCGTGGCGATAACGCTCGCTCTGGCAATTTCAAAGAGATTTTAGAGCGTATCAATAACAGAAAAATCAAAAAAGATGATTTTTTGGTCGTAGAAAGTATCGACCGAATTACTCGACAAAGAGTCATTGACGGTGTAGAGCTTCTTCAAAGTATTTTGAAGAAAGGAATAAAAATCTACACGACAAGCGATGAAAAAATTTACTCATATTCTGACCCTGCTCGGGATTTTGAAAATCTATTAATGATTGCGCTAATTGCGCAACGTGCAAATGAAGAAAGTGAAACTAAATCTAAAAGGCTAAATTCTGCATGGCGTAAAAGAAGGGAAAAAGCGCAAAATGGCGAAGTAATTATAAGGAGTGGAAAAGCAGTTCCTTACGGTCTTCGTGTTGTAGATGGTAAGTTTGTGATTGTCGAAGAAGAACAAAAAGAGATTGAAAATCTATTTGGATTTTTACTCGAATATGGGATTAACACATCGATCATCAAAATCAATGAAACATCAAAAAAGAAATGGAATAATGGAACATTAAACAAATTGCTCAAAGCTAAAACAGTCATTGGCTGTATGCCTATGCACCGAGTCGAATATGACGAGCGTGGAAAATCAAAAAAGGTCTTGACTGGCTATATCGAGAATTACTATCCAAAACTTATCGAACCTGCTTTGTTTTACAAAGCAGTAGATACGATGAAAAATCGAAAAGCAAAAAATTGGTCAGGCAATAGAACAGAGCAAGATTTTAACATCTTCAAGCATCAAATTTACTGCGCAGAATGTGGCAGTAAAATGTATTACGACCATCGTGGCAGTCGCTATAAAGATAAGATTTACCCTTTCTTTAAATGTGATAATGCACGAGTTCAAAAGCATATTTGCACTGCTGAGAATGTGAGATTTGAATATGTATTAGGTAGTTTTTTAGACAGTCTAAAAAAAATCAAAAAAGTAGGAAGTAGTTCATCCTGGCAAAAAACCGGATTTGGAGAAAAAGCAAATAATTTTAATGGTGCTATTTCAAGCATCTTGAAAGTCGAACAAGACTCTAATGCTGATATTTCTCTAAAAATTAAAGAGCTTAATGATTGTCGATTAAAAATTGAAAATCTAAACGCACAAATTGAAGAGTTGGATTTTAACGTCCCAAAAATTTTCGTAAGAAAATTATCAGACCTTGAAAAACAATATGACGAACTAAAAATCGGAATTGAGACTTTAGAAAGAAAATCAACAGAAACAATTGAAATTCAAGATGAGCTAACAGCCATTGAACTATTCAAAAGTGAGTCTGGCAGATTAAAGCTGAATAGATTTTTTAAAGAAAATGATATAGTGTTCTATGTTGGTCATGAAAAGCAAAGCAGAACAACAAAGTTTGAAATTAAAAGAAGAAATAATGAAGTTGATGAAAGGCTATCTTTAAATGTCAGACAATTCCCTCTAAAAAATATTCTTGTAGAATTTGATTTAGTTGATTTGCAGACCATGTTCGATTTAACAGTTAAAGGCTAATGTGAATTGCTCGTCCGTGCGTAGCACCTTTTAGACGAGCAAAGCAGATGGCTGAATCAAAGCACATACCCCATTTGAAAAATGGGGTGAGCCAGCGTCGCAGACAATAGCTTTTGATTTTCCGCTTTTGCTGTTAACTATCTCTTACTGTCTTTTTTCTTTATTCTTACACCCCTCTCAAACCCACTATATTCAACACATACAGCCAAAAATAGTTATCAATTTTGATAACCATAGTTGTCAAAATAAACAACTCAAGTTGCTCAATCTGACAACTCAGGTTATCAAAATTGATAACCAATATTAAAATATAATTCCACTATTGATAACTTTTTCCCAAATAAATGTTATATATATTAAAAGAGGAAAATTTATGAATGAAGAAATACTATTCGAAGATTTATTAGATCTTCAAGAAAATGGATATACAGCGACTGAATCACTTGCTGCACAGGTTCAAAATGCGGCACATAGAAGCGCAATGGATAATCCAGAATCAAAATCTATCAATCTATCTATTACTACAAAAATACAGAACAACGACAAGCCAAAAATTTCGCTGGGAGGTGAGTTTGTAATGGCGTTTGTTGATAATCTCATTACGCTCGACTTAACTCCAAACGAATTTAAAGTAATGGCATATGTCTTGAAATGGATGGAATTTGGAAATTTAATTGGGCTGTCTCAGAAGAAAGTAGGTGAGGATTTAAATATTAGCAAAAGCAACGTATCAAGAATTTACAAATCTTTAGAGCAAAAAGATATTTTTGTGAAAGTTGAAGGTCATTTGTTTGTAAATTCAAATATATTTTGCAAAGGATTGGCTCATAAACTCGACAAGGAAAAAAGAGACAAGCTTATAGCTTGTAGAAAGGAGACCAGCAACATCAAAACTATGTATAAATAAATGGGAGCGCTCTCCCATTTTTTACAACTTTCTCCCATTTTTTTTCGAAGCGGTTTTCGATAGTAGATTGAGCGACAGCGAAGTCTAGTATCGAAAATTGCTTGGCCGTCTGCCAAGACCGCCGAAAGGCGTTGCTTTTGCTTTTGCTTTTGCTTTTGCTTTTGGGTCTGGGGTATCCCCAGCAAGTAGGAAGCACGGAGTGCGTCAACCCGTAGGGTTGTCCTATCTTGAACACATTATTATCGGCTGAACAACTTCAATTTTGGGTTTTAAAAATGCTATTATATATTTACAACAAATTGTAAATAATAATGAGCATAAAAAACTGGACAGTTACAACGGAAAGAGTGAAAAACAAATCACAAGGGCTATCTGAATATACAAGTTATTTGATTAGTTCAAAGCACAAAAATCACAAAAATACTAAAATAGTTGAAATATTCAATAAAGACCATAACAAATTTTTGAATAACACAATTAAAGAAGTTATTGAGTTCGATGCGAATAATAAAAAAGGTGGTAGAAAAGTTGAGTCATATGCTCAATCTTTTAATTTTATACTACCACCACCACATAAACCATCACCAGAGCAATGGAAAAAAATCGGCATTGATTTAGTTAGAACAATACATAAAGAGTTAAATATAAAAGGCGAAATTTCAAAGTTTGGAAATTCTTGCTTTATAAATTTACATGACCAGAAAAACCCACATTTAAATATGTTAGTTCCGCGTATTTATGATGGTGAAAGGCTTGCAGATTTAGATAGAAAAAATGTTCTGGCAAAATTGAAATTGCAATTTAATCAATCAGTGATGAAACATTGCGAAATTGACCATACACAACATAAGCCATTGCGTAGCAATAATGGGCCACGTAAGAGCGCACAGCGCTATGCGTATGACAAAGCAAAAGAAGAAGCTGAAAACGCCTTAAAACTCATCACAGAGGCTGCTACGGCGCAGGCTTCGGTGGATTTGGCAAAGGCTGAAATAGCATCGAGAGTGAAAGAGCTGGATAAAAAAGATCTCGAAATCGAAGTTGAAAAGAAAAGACTTGGCTTTTTAATTAACGCATATACAAAATTTAAAGATACTATTTTTCATTGGGTTGATAGTGCAAGAAAAGGATTAACACTTGAAACGATGATTCATCGACAAGAATTAGAAGAAAGTGCTAATACGATAATTGATAGTAAGTTCGTCAGTGATAAAGATGCAATTTTAGTTGAACAAACTGTTTTAAAAGAATTTGAGGCGTTGCAAAATGACAATATAGATACTGTAAAGCCTGAAATATCATCAAGAATGAATAAGCCAAAAATGTAAGAACTCACCGCTATGCGGTCGAGGATTTTCCTCGGAAAATCAATTTACCGGATGATTAGCGGTCTTTCGTTGGGTGTGCTGGTGGTCGAGGCCAGCTTGGCCAGTGGCTCGTTGATCACGGCCCGGCTCGCCGCCGAGCAGGGCCGTGAGGTCTATGCCATTCCCGGCTCCATTCATCACCCCGGCGCCAAAGGCTGTCACCAGCTGATCCGCGACGGCGCCCTGCTTGTCGAAAGCGTCGAGCAGATACTCGAAACCCTGCAAGGCTGGCAGAACCTGCCTCCGGCAGCTGCAGACACCTTCGATCACCCGCTGCTGGCGCTGCTGCATGCGGCACCGCAGAGCACCGAAAGCCTGGCCCATTGCAGTGAGCAGCCGCTGGCAGAGGTACTGGCGCAGCTCACCGAACTGGAGCTTGCTGGCCGGGTCAGCAATCAAGCGGGGCGTTGGTTTGCCCGCTCGGGCTGAGTAAACTGCGCCCAGGCAACATTCCCAGTGGAGAAACATCAATGGTGAGCAGTTTTCGTGTGCAACAAGCCGCACGTGAAATCCGGGCTGGCGCAGTGATCGCCTACCCGACGGAGGCGGTCTGGGGCCTGGGCTGCGACCCGTGGAACGAGGACGCGGTCTATCGGCTGCTGGCACTGAAGTCGCGACCTGTGGATAAGGGGTTGATCCTGGTCGCTGACAACATCCGCCAGTTCGACTTCCTGTTCGAAGACTTCCCCGAAGACTGGATCGACCGGATGGCCAGCACCTGGCCTGGTCCCAACACCTGGCTGGTGCCGCATCAGGATCTGTTACCTGAATGGGTGACCGGGCAGCACGACACCGTAGCGCTTCGCGTCAGCGACCACCCCGTGGTGCGCGAGCTGTGCGCGTTGGTCGGGCCGCTGATCTCCACGTCGTGCAACCCTGGCGGGCGCCCTGCGGCAAAGACCCGGCTGCGGGTGGAGCAGTACTTCCACGGAAAACTGGATCTGGTGCTGGGTGGGGCGTTGGGCGGGCGGAAGAACCCGAGTTTGATTCGCAATCTGGCTACCGGTGAAGTGGTGCGGCCGGGTTGATGCACCTGCGGGCCATACTGCCGACAAGGCTTGGGCCGAGCGCCTGAGCCACTCCCCTCATGACCACTTGGTTTTTTCTGATTTTTGCCAAGGCGGTTGTTTGATATTCGGTTTGGGAAATATCCTACGAGCCGCGTCCCCTTCCATCACCTTTTCAGTAGGAACCTCTCCCCATAGGCTTCAGCTGTCGCCAAATACCTTGGCGATCGGGTGTGGTAACCCGGATGTACCTGGGGCGTCACAGCTATGGCAGCTGTGCGCGGGAGGCGTCATGCCTGCCGGGAGCGCTCCAGCCCGGTTTACCACCTCGCGTACAGCTGCCGCCTTAACCGTGTGGTAACGGCTTGGCGCCAGCTTCATCATCTGGAGCAAGCCATGAAAAAAATCGTACCTGATCCACCCCTTTCTTCTACTTCCGCCCACCCATTCGGCCGCTGCGACCGGCCATGACCCACTCTTCACCGTCAACCCGAACATTTCCGCCGAGGACGCTCTGGTCCACGTAGCCCTGTACCTGCGTAGCACCTACGAAACCGGCTACAAAGCCCTGGATTACATGCGAGAAGAAGGCCGTGGCATGTTCTGGTCGAACCTGCATGCGATTGAAATGGCAGAAGGCGTAGTCGAGGCCATCCTGGATGGCATCGAGTCGACTCCGCCGTCGCAGAAGAAGGTGTGAGGGCTGACAGGTGTTCGCCTTTAGATTTTTAGCGCCTGTGAGATCGAGCGCCGCGTGGGTGGCGCTCGATCTGCGCAACACTACAAAAACCAAGGCAAGCACCTGGTCGCCATAACGCGACCTTCTGCCAATCAAGGCAACAAAACAGTGGACCCCACAGTCCGCCGCGCCGACAGCTCGCTCTGGGCCTTGGCCGCTTCGCTGAGCGGGTAGCGCTGCTGGATATCCACCGTCACTTTGCCGCTGGCAATCATGGCGAAGAGGTCATCAGCCATGGCCTGGGTGTTCTCGGCGTTGTTGGCATAAGTCGCCAGGGTCGGCCGTGTGACGTACAGCGAGCCCTTCTGCGCCAGAATGCCCAGGTTCACCCCACTCACCGCACCCGAGGCATTGCCGAAGCTCACCATCAACCCCCGCGCTTGCAGGCAATCGAGCGACGTCAGCCAGGTGTCGGCGCCCACCCCGTCATACACGACTGGGCATTTCTTGCCGTCGGTCAGCTCCAGCACCCGTTTGGCGACATCCTCCTGGCTGTAGTCGATGGTGGCCCAGGCGCCCAAGGCCTTGGCCCGCTCGGCTTTTTCGGCAGAGCTCACGGTACCGATGAGCTTGGCACCCAGCGCCTTTGCCCACTGGCACGCCAGCGAACCCACACCGCCTGCGGCCGCATGGAACAGGATTACATCGCCAGGTTGCACAGCGTAGGTCTGCTTGAGCAGGTACTGCACGGTCAGGCCCTTGAGCATGACGGCGGCAGCCTGTTCGAAGCTGATGGCCTCTGGCAGCTTGACCAGGTTGGCCTCAGGCAGCGTGTGCACCTCGCCGTAGGCGCCCAATGGGCCCCCGCCATACGCCACGCGGTCGCCGACCTTCAATCGGGACACGCCAGGGCCCACGGCCTCGACTACCCCTGCCCCTTCGGTACCCAGGCCCGAAGGCAGGGACGGCGGCGCGTACAAACCGCTGCGGAAATAGGTATCGATGAAGTTCAGGCCCACAGCGTGGTTGCGCACGCGAACTTGCTGAGGCCCAGGGTCAGCGGGCTCGAAGTCAACCCACTGCAGCACTTCGGGGCCGCCGTGCTGGCTGAACTGGATACGCTTGGCCATCTCGTACTCCTGGATTCGGGATCGGGAAAGGGGCCTCTATCGGACGCCTTTGCTTGACTGCCGTCAACTGCGGGACGCTGGCAGGCGGTGTTATGCTACGCGCCACTTGTTTCCTGCCCGCTCCTGGTGACCCGATGATTAGCCGCACCGAGGCTGTGAAAGCCTATCTGCTCGACTTGCAAGACCGCATCTGCTCAGCCCTGGAACGCGAAGACGGCGGCGCCCGCTTCGTCGAGGACGCCTGGGTGCGCGAAGCGGGTGGCGGGGGCCGTACGCGGGTGATCGGCGAAGGCACCGTCATCGAGAAAGGCGGGGTGAATTTCTCCCATGTGTTCGGCACCGGGTTGCCGCCTTCAGCCAGCGCCCATCGGCCGGAGTTGGCTGGGCGCGGTTTCCAGGCGCTCGGGGTGTCGCTGGTGATCCACCCGCATAGCCCCCACGTGCCTACTTCCCACGCCAACGTGCGGTTTTTCATCGCCGAGAAGGAAGGCGAAGAGCCGGTCTGGTGGTTCGGCGGTGGCTTCGACCTGACGCCGTATTACGGTGTGGAGGAAGATTGCGTGCACTGGCATCGAATCGCTGAACAGGCGTGCGCGCCCTTTGGCGCCGATGTTTACCCACGCTACAAGGCCTGGTGCGACCGGTATTTTCACCTCAAGCACCGGGGCGAGCCCCGTGGCATCGGTGGGCTGTTCTTCGATGACCTGAACGAGTGGGACTTCGATACCTGCTTCGCCTTCATCCGCGCCATCGGCGATGCCTATATCGACGCGTACCTGCCCATCGTGCAGCGCCGCAAGGGTACGCCCTATACCCCACAGCAACGGGAGTTCCAGGAGTATCGCCGGGGCCGCTACGTCGAGTTCAACCTGGTCTACGACCGTGGCACGCTATTCGGGCTGCAGTCTGGCGGGCGCACCGAGTCCATCCTCATGTCGCTGCCACCACAGGTACGCTGGGGCTATGACTGGAAACCCGCGCCAGGCAGCGAAGAGGCGCGGCTGACCGAGTACTTCCTGCAAGACCGTGACTGGCTTGGCCAGTAAGCCTGTAACCATTCAAGGAGCCGTCATGGACCAGTACGTCGTTTTTGGCAACCCGATCGGCCACAGCAAGTCGCCGCTGATTCATCGCCTGTTCGCCGAACAGACCGGCCAGGACCTGGAGTACGCCACGCTGCTGGCGCCGCTGGACGACTTCAGTGACTGCGCGCGCGGCTTCTTCAAGCAAGGCAGCGGTGCCAACGTCACCGTGCCATTCAAGGAAGAAGCCTATCGCCTGTGCGACAGCCTTACCCCGCGCGCGCGTCGCGCAGGCGCGGTGAATACGCTCAGCAAGCTGGCCGACAGTACTTTGCAGGGGGACAACACCGACGGTGCGGGGCTGGTCCGTGACCTGACCGTCAATGCCGGTGTGGAACTGGCAGGTAAACGCATCCTTGTCCTCGGTGCCGGCGGCGCCGTGCGCGGGGTGCTGGAGCCGCTGCTGGCGCAAAACCCGCAGTCACTGGTGATCGCCAACCGCACGGTGGAGAAGGCTGAATGCCTGGCCGAGGCGTTCGATGAACTGGGGCCGGTGGTGGCCAGCGGGTTCGCCTGGTTGCAAGAGCCGGTGGACGTGATCATCAATGCAACCTCGGCCAGCCTGGCCGGTGAGCTGCCACCGATTGCCAGCAGCCTGATCGAACCCGGTCGCACGGTGTGTTACGACATGATGTATGGCAAGGCGCCAACGCCGTTCTGCCAGTGGGCCGCCGAACATGGCGCTGCCAAGGTGCTGGACGGTCTGGGGATGCTGGCCGAACAAGCCGCCGAAGCTTTTTATGTGTGGCGCGGTGTGCGGCCGGACACTGCTCCGGTTCTCGCTGAACTGCGCCGCCAGCTGGCGCGGGGCTGACAGCAAGCTGGGCGCCTGAGCGGCGCTTCATGTGGCTGCTCAGTCCTCGAACCGGATTGGGCAACGCGCCGGGCCTTCGAGCTTGTGCAACTCTTCGATCACCTGTGGCCTGGCGCCGCGCAAGGTCAGGCTGCCGCCCGTTCGCTGCAGCCGCCTCGCCTCGCGGTGCAGCATGTCCACCCCTGAATAGTCGATGAAGTTTACCTGCCGCGCATCCATGACCACCTGCGGGCCCTGGCAGCGCTGCAGGCGTACTTGCAGGTAATGCGCGGCACCGAAGAAGATCGAGCCGCCTACACGCAAGATGTCCGCATCGCCTTCGCGGCTCTGGTGGATGCGCGGACGCGAGGTGCGCTTGAGGTAGAAGAACAGGGAAACCAGCACACCGGCATAGATGGCCGTCTGCAATTCCAGGAGCAAGGTGGCCGCTGCCGTCAGCGCCATGACCACGAACTCGGCACGGCTCACACGCAGTAATGCGCCGATGGCCTTGCGATCAACCAGCCCCCAGCAAATCAACAGAATGCTGCCAGCCATCGCCGGAATCGGCAGGTGCGCGATCAGGCCGGCACCGGCGACGGCGAACACCGCTACCCACAGCGCCGAGAACACCCCGGCCATGGGCGAGCGTGCGCCTGCGTCATAGCTCAGGCCCGATCGGGTGAACGAGCCCGACGAGAGGTAGCCGGAAAAGAACGCACCGACGATGTTGGAGAGCCCTTGGGCTCGTATTTCCCGGTCGGCGTCAATCAGTTGCTCGGAGCGCGCAGACAACGAACGGGCGATGGACAAGCTGGTCACCAGCCCCAGCATGCCAACGGCCACGGCGCTGGGGAGCAGGCGCAGTATCAGGTCCATGTCCAGCAGCGGCACGGCACTCAGAGGTGGCAGGCGCCCCTCGAACGCCGGTACACGCGGCACGTGCTCGAACACGCCGGGCAGCAGCCACGCCAGCAGGCTGACGGCCAACAGACTGATCAACAGGCTAGGCCAGCGGGGGCGCCATAGTTTCAGCGCCATGCCCACTGCAACGGTAAGCGCCCCCAGTATCAAGGACGGCACATCCATTTCGCCGGCATGGCTGGCCAAGTCCTGAGCCGTCTTCAAGGCGGTGGCCTGGCTGGGCAAATCCAGCCCGAGCAGGTTGGGCAGCTGCCCCAGCGCGATGACCACGGCAGCCCCAAGGGTGAAGCCGATCACTACCGAATGCGAGACGAAATTGACCAAGGCCCCGAAACGCAGAAGCCCCAGCAGCAACTGGAAGACACCGCCCAGAAAGGTCAGCAGCAGCACAAGGGTGATGTAGTCATCGCTTCCTGCTACTGCCAACGGGCTGACACTGGCGTAAAGCACGATGGAAATGGCCGCCGTCGGTCCGCAGATCAGGTGCCAGGAGGACCCCCACAGGCAGGCGATCAGCACCGGGACGATGGCTGCATACAGCCCATATTCCGCTGGCAGGCCGGCGATCAGGGCATAGGCGATGGATTGCGGGAGCGCCAGGATGGCGCCGCTCAAACCCACCAGCAGGTCCTGACGCAAGCTGCGGGGCGTCTGGCGCGGCAGCCAGGCTAGAAAGGGCAGCAGGCGTATGAGGCGATGCATAGGGTGGTCAAATCCCCAGGATGTGTCTGTTCTGGAGAGGTGATCTGTTTCACGAATCAACCGCAGACAGATCCGCTCTCCACTCGCTGTTTACAATGTTTGTTTCACGGCCGCGACGGCGTCTGCACCCGCTTTGGTGGTCACGCCGCTCAGCCAGCCATCCAGTGCCTCGGGGTGCGCTTTCACCCAGGCCCTGGCCGCCTCGTCGAAGCTGATCTTCTTATCCACAACCTCGGCCATGATGGTGTTTTCCATGTCCAGCGTGAAGCTCAGGTTGCTCAGCAACTTTGCCGCGTTCGGGCAGGCTTGTGGATAACCCTTACGTGTCAGCGTGAACACGTCGCCTTTGCTACCGAACCACTTCTCGCCACCGGTCAAGTAATGCATGTTCAGCTTCACGTTCATGGGGTGCGGCGTCCAGCCGAGGAAGGCTATGTACTGCTGTTTCTTGACCGCTCGATCCACCTGGGCCAGCATGGCCTGCTCGCTGGACTCCACCAGTTTCCATTTGCTCAGGCCGAAGGCATCACCCTTGATGATCTCTTGCAGCGAAAGATTGGCCGGCGCGCCTGAGCCAATGCCGTACAGCTTCCTGCCAAACTGATCGGCGTGCTTGTTCAAGTCCGCGAAATCACGTACCCCGCCTTTCCACACATAGTCCGGCACCGCCAGGGTGAATTCGGTTCCTTGCAGGTTACGCGAGAGCTGCTGCACATCCCCGTTGGCGACGAACTTGTCATGGAAGCCTTGGTGCGCAGGCATCCAGCTCCCAAGAAAGGCATCGACTTGGCCATCCTTGAGCCCGCCATAGATGATCGGCACCGCCAGGCTCTCCACCTTCACCTGGTACCCCAGGGGTTCAAGCAACAGCCGGGCCACTGCGTTGGTGGTGGCGATGTCACTCCACCCGGGGTCGGCCAGCTTGACGGTTGAGCATTGCGCGTTGTTACCGGCGGCCTGGGCGTTAAGCGTACTCAGGCTGACGGCTAGCGCGAACAAGGTAGCTGCGAACGTATGCATGGCGGGCTCTCTTTTCAATCCAGTGGGGCGGGCTGTGGATAACGTGCCTTGCGCTCGAGGTCGTCAAGATCGATGTGGTTGCGCATGTACTGCTGACTGGCGTCCACCCAAGGTTGGTGATCCCAGCTGCTCAACTTGCCAATGGCCAGTGCCTGGGCCACCAGACGGCGACGTCGCTGGCTGGCCAGCACCTGCTCGCGCAGGCCGGGTATGTCCCAGCGCTGGCGCGCCTCGGTGACGAACCCCTGCAGCAATGCCTGATGATCCGGGCTGGTAGCCAGATTCTCCCGCTCGTACGGGTCGCGGCTCAGGTCATAGAGTAGACAGGGGTCGTCCTCGCTGTACACGAACTTGTAGGAACCGCGGCGGATCATCATGAGCGGGCCGACGGTACCCTCAGCCATGTATTCACCAATCACCTCATCGTGACCGCCCTGCCCTTGCAGGTGGCCAAGCAGTGAGCGGCCGTCCAGGTGAAGGGATTTATCCACAGCCCCACCTGCCAGCTCGACCAGGGTAGGCAGCAGGTCGCAGGTCGAGACGGACGCACTGACGCGGCCGGCCGAGAAGCGTTGCGGGGCATGGATCAGGAGCGGTACACGGGCTGACATCTCGAACCAATGCATTTTGTACCAGAGGCCGCGCTCACCCAGCATGTCGCCATGGTCGCCCGAGAACACGATCAAGGTGTCGTCGGCGAGGTTGCATTCCTCAAGGGTGTGCAGCAATTGACCGATATTGTCGTCGATGTAGCTGCAAGCGCCGAAGTAGGCCCGCCGGGCATCGCGGATTTTGTCCACAGGGAGCGGTTTGTCCCAAAGGTCGTAGACCTTGAGCAATCGCTGGGAGTGGGGATCGAGCGAGGCTTGGCTATCGGAGTGCTTGGGCAACGGGATATCCACACCGTCGTAGCGATCCCAGTAGCGTTTGGGGATGGTGTAGGGATCGTGAGGGTGGGTCATGGACACTGTCAGACAGAACGGGCGGCCGTCGTTTTCACGGACATGGTCATACAAATACTGACGCGCCTTGAACACCACTTCCTCGTCAAAATCCAGCTGGTTCGTACGCACGCATGGCCCGGCCTGCAGCACCGAGGACATGTTGTGGTACCAGCTTGGTCGCACGTCAGGCTCATCCCAATTCACGGCCCAGCCGTAGTCGGCCGGGTAGATATCGCTGGTCAGGCGTTCCTCATAGCCGTGCAGTTGATCAGGCCCGCAGAAGTGCATCTTGCCGGACAGCGCCGTGCGATAGCCCAGGCGGCGCAGATAGTGGGCGTAGGTGGGGATGTCGGCGGGGAAGTCAGCCGCGTTGTCATAGGCCCCAATACGGCTAGGGAGCTGACCACTGACGAGGGTGAAACGCGAGGGGGCGCACAGCGGGCTATTGCAGTAAGCCGAATCGAACACCACGGCCTGTGCAGCCAGACGAGTGAGATGAGGCATCTGTATGGGTGAGTCGGCGTAGATGGGCAGCAAGGGTGCTGCCATCTGATCGGCCATGATGAACAGGATATTAGGGCGTTTCATGCAAGCTCCCATCGTTGAAGGTTATGCGCAATGCTTGCCTACCACGATGCGGCGGTGCATAACATGGGTAAAGCCCCCGTAGGGCAATGCGTGGGATTAGCCAGGCTTATGTTTGAACACCTTGCTGGATTGTCGTTGGATACCCTACGCGTGTTCGAGGCGGCCGCACGCTTGCGCAGCTTTACGGCAGCTGCCTTGGAGCTGGGCACCACGCAACCGGCAATCAGTCAGCAGGTAAAACGCCTGGAGGCGCAACTGGGCGCGCGGCTGTTCGACCGCATCTACCGGGGCATCGAGCTGACCGAGGCGGGCCAAGTGTTGTTCGAGTACGCCAGCCAGGGGTTGCAAACCATGGACGATGGCGTGGCCCGCGCAAGCGGGCGCCATCAGCGTGAAGTACTTCAGGTGGCGACGGATTTTGCATTCGCTGCGTTCTGGTTGATGCCCCGTCTGCAGCGCTTTCATGAAGCGTATCCACAGGTCGATGTGAGCCTGGTGACGGGTGAGCGAAGCCAAGGCATGTTGCGCCCGGACATTGACGTGGCGGTGCTATTCGGCGATGGGCGTTTTCATCAAGGCGAGAGCCGTTGGCTGTTCGATGAGGAGGTTTTCCCGGTATGCAGCCCTCGCCTTGTCCATGGCAAACCCTTGTCTGCCGCGGCTTTGCAGCGTTTGCCGCTGCTGCATCTCAAGGGTGAGCAGGCGAGCCGGTGGTTCGACTGGGCAGGTGTCTTTCGCGGGCTCGGGGTGACCAGCGCGCCGCCTGCGGGGCAGCTGCGGTTCGACAACTACACGTTGTTGATCCAGGCCGCCATCGCGGGCCAGGGCATGGCGATCGGCTGGCGGCATCTGGTGGATGGGCTGGTCGACCAAGGGTTGCTGTGCCGGCCGTTGGAGGGCACCTTGCGGTCGGCACGTGGGTATTACGCCGTATTGCCGCCGCGCAAGCGTCGCGGGGCGTTGATCGCACGCTTCGTGGATTGGCTTGAGCACGAGCGTTGCCTCTGAGATGCTGGGCCCGCTTGTGGCATGTTGTCAGAATCGACGCACATCAGGAGTAGCTGTGCAGAGAATCAAGGGTTATCACGCCCACGTGTACTACGACGCCTCCACCTTGGAGCAGGCGCGAGCCTTGTGCGAGGAGGCAGCCGCGCTGTTTCCGATCACCATGGGGCGTATGCACACCAGGCCTGTTGGGCCGCATCCGGACTGGAGCTGTCAGTTGGCGTTCGAGCCTGAGCTCATTGGCGTGGTGCTGCCCTGGCTGGCGTTGCACCGCAGGGGGCTGGTGGTCTTTTTGCACCCGCTTACCGGGGATGAGCTGGCAGACCACCGCGATCATGCGATCTGGATGGGGGCGCTGCGGCCTCTGGACTTGTCGGGTTTTGGCGAAGGGCGTTAATTGGGCGATCCAATCTTAGGCGCGTTCTTGCCGGAGCGGCCGCGATGCCTGCGAAGCAGCCCCCAGGATTTCAGCTTCGCAGCTCATATTGCTGGGGCCGCTATGCGGCCCATCGCGGCAC
>NZ_JBICKP010000071.1:0-5642 GCF_043104335.1 Pseudomonas sp. WSY_20 | reverse complement strand
CCTGTGTGCCGGGTTTTTTTTTTGCCTATGCGGGGCCTGTCGCTGGTAAGTCAGGTGACGTGCCCGGTACACAAGTTTTCGTTTTTGGCTTACCAGCATGCGGTTATCCGTGTTCAGCTGGCAAAAAATGCACCTGAATAAATCCAAAAAAACAGTAAATTACCCTTTACAAGCCGTCTCTATCGGCATTATCTTCTGAATCAGGCCGTCCCATGCGGCCAGCGTCGCTCGGACGGTTCCGGGCGCTTACGTTTTCAGAGGAAACCATGGCCAATCCAAGTTTGCCGCGCCGCTTTGCGCGCATCGATCGTCTCCCGCCCTACGTCTTCAACATCACTGCCGAGCTCAAGATGGCTGCCCGCCGCCGTGGCGAGGACATCATCGACCTGAGCATGGGTAACCCCGATGGCGCCACGCCGCCGCATATCGTCGAGAAGCTGGTGCAGGTCGCTCAGCGCGAGGATACCCATGGCTATTCCACATCCCGCGGCATCCCACGCCTGCGTCGCGCCATCTCGAACTGGTACAAGGAGCGCTACGAGGTCGACATAGACCCTGAAGAAGAGGCTATCGTCACCATTGGCTCGAAAGAGGGCCTGGCACACCTGATGCTGGCCACCCTGGATCAAGGCGATACGGTACTGGTGCCCAACCCCAGCTACCCAATTCATATCTACGGCGCTGTGATCGCCGGAGCCCAGGTGCGTTCTGTTCCGCTTGTGCCGGGCGTGGACTTCTTCAACGAGCTTGAGCGGGCCATTCGCGAGTCCATCCCCAAGCCCAAGATGATGATTCTCGGCTTCCCGTCCAACCCGACCGCCCAGTGCGTGGAGCTGGACTTCTTCGAGCGCGTGGTGGCATTGGCCAAGCAATATGGCGTGCTGGTGGTGCACGACCTGGCGTATGCCGACATCGTGTACGACGGCTGGAAAGCGCCGTCTATCATGCAGGTGCCTGGCGCCAAGGACATTGCGGTGGAGTTCTTCACCTTGTCCAAGAGCTACAACATGGCCGGCTGGCGGATCGGCTTCATGGTCGGTAACCCCGAACTGGTCAATGCCCTGGCGCGCATCAAGAGTTACCACGATTACGGTACATTCACGCCTTTGCAGGTGGCTGCCATCGCAGCGCTGGAAGGGGATCAGCAGTGCGTACGGGATATTGCCGAGCAGTACCGTCAGCGTCGCAATTTGCTGGTCAAGGGCTTGCACGAGTTGGGCTGGATGGTCGAAAACCCCAAGGCGTCCATGTACGTCTGGGCCAAGATCCCGCCTGAGTATGCACACCTGGGTTCGCTCGAGTTTTCCAAGAAACTCCTCGCCGAAGCCAAGGTGTGTGTTTCGCCAGGTATCGGCTTTGGCGACTATGGTGACGACCATGTGCGGTTTGCCTTGATCGAGAACCAGGATCGGATTCGTCAGGCCATTCGCGGTATCCGTCAGATGTTCCGGGCTGACGGGCTGGCGCGCAAGTAACCTTTGACGGCCTGCCGTTGGAATTTCCGGCGGCAGGTGCGCAGCGCCCGACGGCAGGACAGGCTTCCGTATGTCCCCTATCGTGCTAACTGACTACCTTCGGCACTCATTTCTCGCACGATGACAGTGACATGAGTGTTTTTACCGCCTATTTCTGTGGGACAGGTTCCCATCGCTTCGACGACACCAACACCAATTTCTGGAATGGCGAACTGGTTTCGACCCTGGCCAGCCATGACCAGGGCCGCGAGTTTGCCCACTGGGTCGCTGTCGACGGTCCGGGCAGCGGCAATCTTCAGGACGACAGCCTTTTCGTCGATCCCGGCGGTTATTACAACTGGACAGGGCAGTTGTTTGGCCGCGGCTGGGAAGAAAACGTCAGCCATGTGCTTCAGATCATCAAAGGCGAAAGCCGCTGGCAGCGCACCAAACTGAGCGAGGCCGAATATAGGCGGCTTAAAGATGCCGGCGTCCCTGTGCCGGAAGTGGCGTCGACCGCTGCGTGGTTCTGGAGGACCTATGACTACGGTGATCGCCAACCCACGCCGCAGGCATTACAGGAACGCATCATTCATCTGTTTCGTAAGCCGCTTGTGCCTACACAGGTCAACCTGGTCGGCTGGAGTCGCGGCGGCATCAGCTGCCACATGCTGGCCAATGCCATGGCCAAGGACCCGGAGCTGTGCGATGTCCCGGTCAATATTTTTACCATTGACCCGGTTCCAGGCATTGGCAATGTGCAGCCAGAGCGCGTGATGCTGTCGGCCAATGTGCGTGAGTACGTAGGGTTCTACTCCCGTGACGAACGCTCCAAAGGGTTCGCCTGTGTGGTGCCAGACGTGCAGCCCGGTACGCGGATAGGCGTGTTTCCCATGCCGGGTCGGCATGCGACGCTGGTGGGGAACGCGTCGGTTGACGGTGCTGGCAGCGGCCAAGTGCTGGTCGAGCCGGGCTTGGTGGTCAGGCACTACGCCGAAGTGTGCCTCAGGCGCTGGGGTGTCGAATTGGCCAAGTGCCTGGACTTGAGTGAGGAACAAGTGATGGGCTATCACAAGGCAATGGCGGACTGTGAAGACCAGTACCAAGCAATGCGTCGCAAGTCCTACACCGTCGTGACCGAAGGTAGCCGTGACGACAGGCTGTTACATCAAGGCACCCGGCAAACGACCTTCAGCCATGTCCGCGGCGATCCCTATTGCCCAGCTGCAGGTCTTGGCCTGACGCAGTGCGATGGGGATACCTATAAAGCGTTGCGCTAACTTGACCCGAGGGGGAAGAGGGTGTCTGGTGACAGTCAATCGCCTGCAGTTATTTTTTTCTGCCCCTCTATTCAATCACCCCCGCTTGGCCCGAGAATGGCTGCTCGGGCCAGCCCCGATCTCAACCACCTTCCTTCCGTGCAATCATGTCCGAATATAACCCTTGCCTTGACTGCGGCGCTTGCTGCGGGTATTTCCGTGTGTCCTTCTTCTGGGGTGAATGCCAGTCCTCCGGCGGTGTGGTGCCTGACGATCTGGTGGTGCAGGTGAGTCCGTCTCGGGTGGCCATGATTGGCACCGACGCCAAGCCCTGCCGTTGTACCAGCCTGCAGGGCGAGGTGGGGCAAGGCGTTGCCTGCGCCATCTACGCCAACCGTTCCAGCACCTGCCGCGAGTTCGAGGCGTCGTGGGAAGGGGGCGTACACAACCCACGCTGTGATACCGCCCGGGCTGCCTACGGTCTACCGCCATTGACTCCGCCTGGGGCCAATGAGCCCCATTGGCCCGATGATGGGGCTGAGGTCGCCTAAGTCGGCATGTAGAGGTTCGCTTATTAGCGTCCTAACTGTCGACTTTGCACCGCCGTGGCGTTTTGCAATGCCTGAACGCCGCGCTTGACGCTAAACTGTCATCTTACCCAGTAATGGACAGGTGAGCCGGCGTGACCCCACCCCGAAGTTTCCCGAGTGATCTGTGTCTCGATAGCCCGCGCCTTTACCTGCGCCCCATGCGCCACGCAGATGCGGCAAAGTGGTTGGCGATCATGGCCGACCCGGAAGTCATGCGGTACTGGCACCACGCGCCCTGGCAGAGTCTGGCTGAAGCCCAGAGCGCACTGGCAGCTGATCGTGAGGCGTATGCCAATGGAGAGCAACTCAAGCTTGGCATGTATCGCCGGGACAACGGCGAGCTGATTGGCATGGTTCAACTGTTCAACATCGACGACACCTCCCGGCGAGGTGAGATCGGCTATTGCCTGGCCAGCGCCGTGCAGGGAAGGGGGTATATGGATGAAGCATTGACGTGCTTTATCGACTACATCGCCAACACCCTGCACATGCGCCGCCTGGAAGGCGAGATCGACCCTCGCAACCAAGGCTCGGCGCGTACGTTGGAGCGCCAGGGGTTTGTGTTGGAGGGCACCCTGCGGGCGCGCTGGTGCGTAGGCGGTGAGCTATCCGACTCGGGCATCTACGGGCTGCTGCTCGAACCGCCGGTGGCTTGAAAGACTGCGAACACCCAGCTTGGAAGCGGGGGATGACATGGGTTATGGTCATCCCCTGTACCGTCCTCCCAGGTGTCCTTTGCCCGCTTTTTATCTCAGTATCACGCTCCTGCTGTACTTGGTCGCTCTGTGCTTCGATGGCGCCTCGATGAGCGATGGCCACCACATGCCCGCCCTGCAGATGTTGCTGTACGGGCCTTGGGGGGTACCCTTCGGGCTGAACCAGTGGTTCGCCAATCCGTTGCTCGCCCTGGCCATTCTGGCGCATCGGCGCTTTCGCCGCTTGGCCCTGCTGCTAGGGCTTTGTGCTCTGTATCTGGCGGCAACCAGTTTGGGTATCGACCGCCTGCCGGACAATCAGAGTTATGAGTTTCACGACCTGACAGGTTTGGCGGCAGGGTTCTATGTGTGGATGGCAGCCATGCTGGTATTTTGCCTTGGTCAGGGCTGGTACTGTTTGAAAGCGCGCCAGGCCGCTGATATGCCTGGGTGGAATTGGGCGGACGTTACCCTGATTGCGGCATTGGCGGTGACGTTGTATGCCGCCACGCAGATGCCGTCGTTGCGCTTCGAGCCGAGCAGGGTATTGATGCCGCCGGAGCAGCCTCAGACGCTTTGACACTCAAGGAGAGTTTGCATGATCAAGCACTACCTGGCGGGGCTGGCATTGGCGTGCTGCACGACGCTGGCGATCGCCGCCGAACCTTCTCCAGCCTATACCCGCTGTATGGAGGGTGCCTCCAGTACCCTGGCCATGGGTGAATGCCTCAAGGCTGAGACGCAGGTACAGGATCAACGCCTGAACCGCGTCTACAAGCAGCTGATGGGTAAACTGGCGGCGGATCAGCAAAAGAGCCTGCGTGATGTGCAGCGCAAATGGCTGGTCTATCGGGATGGCAACTGCCAGTTTCACCGCAAGGCCAGCGGCGGCACCATGGCGCAGCTGGAGGGTGGGACCTGCCTGATGGACATGACCCGAGAGCGGGCAGCGGAGCTTGAGCGGGTTATGGAACCGTAGCGGTGATGAATTCTAAACTTGCCACGGTATATGTCTTCTGTAGGATAAACGTGCAGCGGCTCCAAGCGTTGAGGCAGTGCGCTAATGACTGGGGCCGCTGCGCGGCCCATCGCGGCGCAAGGCCGCTCATACATAGAACTGTTAGTATTCAAAGGATTTGCAAGCGTCAACTCATCTATTGAATTTATATATTGCAGTTGCAGTTGCAGTTGCAGTTGCAGTTGCAGTTGCAGTTGCAGTTGCAGTTGCTGTTGCTTCTAAGCGCGCGGTAGCTCAGGCGCCGCAGATCGCGACTTCAGGAGGCCGAGCGCAGGGCTTGCGGAGGGAGGTGACAGGCATGGATGCCTGTCAAGCGCTGGGCCCCAGGATGGGGCCTGCAGCGCGGTCCTCCCGGGAGCAAGCCCGGAGCGAGGGAACCCCGGAGCGCAGCGTAGGGGCCGGATGATAGGAGCAGGCGGTTTTTGCTTACTTTTTGACAAGACAAAAAGTGAGCCGCCGTAAGGGCGGAAAGGTGACTGTGCGCCACCCTCGCCAATGTATACCAACCTGCAGTATGCGCCCACGCTTTGAAGTTTGAAGTTTGAAGTTTTATTGCTGAGTGTGGGTATTGAAAGAGAGCATACTCCATTGGCGATGGCGACGCTTAATCACCTTTTCGCCATTAC
>NZ_JBICKP010000070.1:0-1856 GCF_043104335.1 Pseudomonas sp. WSY_20 | reverse complement strand
ACGGAGTTCTGGTCAGCGGTAATAGTGACCAGCACCAGATCGCCTTGGTTACCCGTGCCCGGGGTACCCGAACCTGGCTCGTCAGTTACGGTAGTGGTTACAACCTCATTGCCCAGCGTCAACTTCTCGAAGTTATCTCCACCCGAAACCGACTCTAGCTTGTTCACCAGAGCAGGCTGGCCACCCATATACACATCATCGCCAACGGCAATAGTAGTGCTGCCAGCGACGCTATTGGCTGGAATGGTGACTTTCGTCCCGTCAGTCAGCGTGAAAGTCAGTGCTCCATGTTGAGTGACAGGCAAGCCTTGAGCGTTGCTCAGGGTTACGGTGTAGGTAACTTGGCCACCCTCTGTAACAGTCGTCTTGTCCGCCGTAAGGGTTGCGATGACTTCGCTGATGGTGTCGGAAATTTCAACTGTTGCCGGGCCACCGATGACTAGGTTCTCGAACGTGGCGCCCGGGACGCTAGCGTCGGTCACACCTAGCGTGACGGAGCCTGGATCCTTGATGACATCGTCGCCTTGTGCGGCGAGCTTGTACTCGACCTCAGTCTTTCCAGCCTCGATGGTGACTTTGTCACCATTCGACAATGTGACAGTGAGCGGACGGTCCAAGGCTTGACTGACTTTGACCGTGAAAGACGGCTGCTGATCTTCGGTCACATTGCCGTTACTGACGATGCTAACGGTGACAGTGTCGATACTGTCGTTGATGACCGTGGAGGCTGGCGTGGGGTTTGCGGTCAGTTCTTCGAAGTTGCCGCCGGTGGCGCTGTCGATGGTCACGCTAACGGTGGAACCGTTGTTGTAGACGTCGTTGGCCGGGGTCTGGAAATCGATGCTGCCCTGGGTCTTGCCTGCTTCAACGGTGATGACCTGGCCATTGGACAGGGTCACGGTAACTGGGGTTTGAGCCGGGTTGGTCAGCGTGACGGTGTAAGTGATCACGCCACCTTCGGTCACGCTTGGCGAAGCCGTCAGCGTAGCAGTGGTGGTGTCGATCGAGTCATTAATCGTAGTAACGGCAGCCGCTGGATTTGGGGTCAGCTGTTCGAAGTTACCGCCCGTAGCGCTGTCGATGGTCACGCTAACGGTGGAACCGTTGTTGTAGACGTCGTTGGCCGGGGTTTGGAAATCGATGCTGCCCTGGGTCTTGCCTGCTTCAACGGTGATGACCTGGCCGTTGGACAGGGTCACGGTGACCGGAGTCTGAGCCGGGTTGGTCAAGGTAACGGTGTAAGTAATGACACCGCCTTCAGTGACGCTCGGCGAAGCCGTCAGCGTGGCAGTGGTAGTGTCGATCGAGTCGTTGATCGTCGTTACGGCTGGCGTCGGATTAGGCGTCAGCTGCTCGAAGTTGCCGCCTGTGGCGCTGTCGATGGTCACGCTAACGGTCGAGCCGTTGTTATAGACGTCGTTCGCCGGAGTTTGGAAGTCAATGCTGCCCTGGGTCTTACCCGCTTCAACGGTGATGACCTGACCATTGGACAGGGTCACGGTGACCGGAGTTTGAGCCGGGTTGGTCAGGGTCACGGTGTACGTAATGACGCCGCCTTCAGTGACGCTCGGCGAAGCCGTCAGCGTGGCAGTGGTGGTGTCGATCGAGTCGTTGATCGTCGTTACCGCTGGCGTCGGGTTCGGCGTCAACTGCTCGAAGTTGCCACCCGTGGCGCTGTCGATGGTCACGCTAACGGGCGCACCGTTGTTGTTATAGACGTCGTTGGCCGGGGTTTGGAAGTCGATGCTGCCCTGCGTCTTCCCTGCTTCAACGGTGATGACCTGACCGTTGGACAGGGTCACGGTCACCGGAGTCTGAGCCGGATTGGTCAGGGTCACGGTGTAGGTGATGACACC
>NZ_JBICKP010000006.1:0-648 GCF_043104335.1 Pseudomonas sp. WSY_20 | reverse complement strand
CGAAGCCGTCAGCGTGGCAGTGGTCGTGTCGATCGAGTCGTTGATCGTCGTTACCGCTGGCGTCAGATTAGGCGTCAGCTGCTCGAAGTTACCGCCCGTAGCGCTGTCGATGGTCACACTAACGGTCGAGCCGTTGTTATAGACGTCGTTGGCCGGGGTCTGGAAATCGATGCTGCCTTGAGTCTTGCCCGCTTCAACGGTGATGACCTGGCCATTGGACAGGGTCACGGTCACCGGGGTCTGAGCCGGGTTGGTCAGGGTCACGGTGTAGGTGATGACGCCGCCTTCAGTGACGCTCGGCGAAGCCGTCAGCGTGGCAGTGGTCGTGTCGATCGAGTCGTTGATCGTGGTAACTGCAGCCGCTGGATTCGGGGTCAGTTGTTCGAAGTTGCCACCCGTAGCGCTGTCAATAGTCACGCTAACGGTGGAGCCGTTGTTGTAGACGTCGTTGGCCGGGGTTTGGAAGTCGATGCTGCCCTGGGTCTTGCCTGCTTCAACAGTGATGACCTGACCATTGGACAGGGTCACGATCACCGGGGTCTGAGCCGGGTTGGTCAGGGTCACGGTGTAGGTGATCACGCCGCCTTCAGTGACGCTCGGCGAAGCCGTCAGCGTGGCAGTGGTCGTGTCGATCGAGTCGTTGATCGT
>NZ_JBICKP010000069.1:0-120753 GCF_043104335.1 Pseudomonas sp. WSY_20 | reverse complement strand
CCTGCATTCGGCCTTCTGAAGTCGCGAAGATCAAAAGCCAAAGCAAGATCAAGATCAAGATCAAGATCAAAACCGCTTCAGCAGTCCCTGGTTCTCCTCTATTCAATCGGGCTGAAGCACCGTATCCCTGGCCTCACCAAGCATCGCCGGATAATCCAGCGTGTAATGCAACCCACGGCTCTCCTTGCGCTGCATCGCCGAGCGAATCATCAACTCCGCCACCTGCGCCAAATTGCGCAACTCGATCAAATCCCGACTGACCTTGTAGTTGCTGTAGAACTCGACGTGATGAGGCTAAACCCAATGGATACAGGGGTTTCAGCCGATGACCATCAACCAGCCCTCCCAAACTGGGACAAACCTGTTACAAACTGCCCTCGCCAAGCCATACCACTATCGCCGGTCTGGTCGCTATTACCTTCGCCTTCGCCCTCAAGGCACCGCTAAGGGCTTCTTCACGCTGTCACTCAGGACCACCGACAAGGCCACCGCTATGACCATCTCGCAAGACATCCTCTCGACCCTCAAGGCCTACCATCTGGACAACCCAGAGGCGTCATGGGATGAGCTGAGAGAGCGTCTGTTGGACATCGCTGAGTACAGCCTGACGATGGCCCATGGCGATAGCTCACTGGTTGCCTACGAGATGATTAACGATGAGCACCATCAGGCCCTCCGTGAGGCAAGCGCAAAGCTGCCCCTGAGCGTCAATCAGCAACGGGCTGTGAGTAAGGCACTGGAGATCATTGAGGCGTCTCAGGAGCGCATGAAGGGCAGGTCTGGGAATCTGGTGGAGATCGTAAAGGGTCTCAAGGATGAGCATTGTAGCACGTCAGTGGCCCTGTCTCCGTCCCTATCTGTAAGTTCATCTGAGCGGCTGACCTTCAAGGCTCTGTCTGCGCTGTACATGGAGGAACGCAAAGACAGCATTCAGGCCAGCACCATGCGGGACGTGAGATCGTCCTGTGAGGCTATCGCTACGATCCTCGGTGACTTGGACTTGAAGGCCCATACGCGGGAGGACATGAAGAACCTTCGGGACAAACTCCTTGAGGACCGCAAGCCATCGACGGTGAAGAAGCTACTGACCCGGCTATCAACTGTCATGGACTGGGCTGTGCATAACGGTTACCTCGATAAGAGCTTCGACAAGGGTCTGAAGCCAACGAAAGGAGCTGATAGCTCCCGTGAGGCGTTCTCTCAGGATCAGGTCAAGGCCCTCATGGCGCACGCTAAGACCCTGCCGGTGGACGCATGGCTGCGTTGGGCATTGTCCCTTGGGGTCATCGCTGGGACCCGTATCGAGGAACTCAGGCAGTTAACGAAGGCCGATGTTAAGCAGGTCGGGGATGTCTGGGTTATCGACATCAATAGGAACGATGGCAAGACAGCCAAGACCAAGAATGCTTTGAGGGTCATCCCGTTGACCGATGGCGCCTATGGGTTCGACCTGAAGGCTTTCCTTGAGTTTGTCCAAAGGGCGGACTCTCGCCTGTTCGCTTTGGGCGCTGGGCGATTCTCTGAGTTGCTCAATGGGCTTATCCGTGATGTCTTGGGTGTGAAGGCTGATCGGACGCAAACCTTCCACTCGCTACGGCACTCTCTGGCTGGTGCCTTGAAGGCCGCTGAGATTCCTGTTGGCACCGCTGAGTCCATCTTGGGGCACGCTTCGGGGTCGATCAGTTATGACCTGTATGGGGCGGGCAGTGCGGTTGAGGTGGGGCGTATGGCTGAGGCACTGAAGACTGCCTTTCTCTAATGGCATGAAGGGTCTGCCGCTTGCGGTGGACCTGCTTTGAAAAGCGTAATTTCATGGGCATCGAGCTGGATGTTCTCGTGGGTCACCCTGAGCATGACCTGCTGTTCGTGGCGACTCAGGTTGCCAGAGCTGCTGGTCTGAAAGACCCATCTGTCGCAGTACGGGACCACCGGAAGACTAAGCACGGGTCTGGGCACGGGAGGATGCTTGAGGCACTGATGGGGGATTCACCCATTAGCCGCCCAGAGGACCACTTGGGCCGCTGCCTGCGCTGCAACACGGTCATGTTCATTGAGTCCGAAGTGTACGCAATGCTGCTCAGGTCACGAGCACCTCAAACCGAACCGTTCCGTAAGTGGGTCACTGAGGAAGTCCTCCCGACCATCCGCAAGACCGGCTCGTACAACGCTGCTGAGTCGAGCAACCCGATTGCCGTGGGCATCATGGATGAGCTGAAGCTGCTCCGTGGGGAACTGGTGGAACTGAAGGAGATCGTTAAGGCCCTTGTTTACTGGACTTGATGGCTGGTGTCGCCAAATACCCTCACTATGGCTGCACGTTCGCAGCGGCCATCTGAGGACCACTTCCATGACCCTGCTCACCCAACCCGGACCACTGCACCGCCACGTCGATCACGAAACCGGCACCATCCTTCACATTGACCCAATCACTGGCGAGGTCATCCGCCGCAAGGACATGGTACGACCCGCAAACCTCGAAGCCCAGTATCAGGCATGGGCCGCTGAGCGTCGTGCCGATGAGTCGCTCTCTGAGGACCACCAGAAAGCCGCCAAGGGCCTTTCCAGCGACCCCCAAGGGCAACCCCAAGAGACCCCAAGCGATGAGCCTAAGCGAGGACGTGGACGCCCAAAGGCCACCTTCGCCAACCCTGTCGCAGCCTATATGTACCTCCTTGCGATTCCCGATCCGCTGCCATGGGTAGACGACATCATTACCGGGTCAATCATCACCAGTGCAGGAGTCACCAACGGAAAGATCAACGTCAAGGCCCGAGCGGTCATCGGTGCGTTGTTCCTTTCGGAGATCACAGCGGACGCCTGCAAGACCAATGAGTATTCCTTGAGGACCGCCCAGCGAATCGCCAAGGCTGCTCGACACGCTGCCCATGGGATCGCTTCGTATGTCGAGAGACACCCAGACATCAAGGCTGAGATTGTGGCTGAGGTAGGCGCAGAGGCTCTATTCCGGGGCTTAGCGACTTAACGCCGGATAATATAAAGAAAATCTCAACGACCATCTTCAGGTCAAAGCATCGACCAGACCCAGAGGGAGAGGGGTTGTTAATTACAACTCCCCTCATCTCAAAGGGCATCTTTAAGAACACCTCAAAGGAGACCTTCCAACATGACCAGCATTGTCTGCCCAGCTAACTCACGCCTCACCGAACAAGATATGTCAGTCTTGTCTACTGTATTCCCTCGACCAGCTCGAACCCAGCTCATCGAGTTGCGTCGTGCCCTTAGTGACCATCGCTCCAACTTCAGGACCTACAAGGCTGGACAGGTCACCTTCGATATGGACGGTGTGGCCCAACGGGTCCTCGCTAAGTGTCCCCAAAAGACTCTCGACCGTTTGAACCAACTACTTGAACAAGGGTTGTGTCTTCAAGCCATCGCCTCGACTCACTTGAGGATTCCATTAAGCGGCTCTGAAGGAATCTCACTCACAACTTAAAGGCGTCCGTCAAGACTGTCGTTAAAAACCCTCACTATGGGTAAGACAGGAAGACCAACAACAAAATAATTTCCTCGACCCTGCACAACAGCCGTCGCCACGGTTGATCCAGTAGCGAGCTAACGCTGCGCCCTTCGATGCCCTTCAGGCTTGCCATGTCCTGAATCAGCGTCATCAACACCACTTGAAACCCAGAACCTTTTGATCGTCCTTGAAGATGCCCGCGAAGGCTTTCTCCTTGGCCGTCTGGTCGTGCGCGTCTATGGCGCAAGGACGAATCAAAGGGTCCCCAATAGGAGAACCCAAACCATGAAAATCACTATCACGAAAGTCCTGAAGAACGAAGTCACCGTGTCGGGCCAGACCCTGAACCGTGAGTACGTCGAGAACATCATGTTGCCCATGCTGGTCGCCCAATGCGGGACCGTTAAGGGCCAGCAATTCGAGATCGTTAAGGCGTTCGATGAGGCCGGTCTGTCGCTCCAAGCGATTCCCGTAGTTGCCCGAGAGTACCGCCAAGACCAATACCAGAAGGCCCAAGAGAAGGCTCAGAGAGAGGCTGAGGCCCGTTGGCATCAAGAGCGCTGCCGTGAGTACACACCTCGTGAGATCGCCCAAGCGAAGGCCGATAAGGAAGCCCGAGCCGCTGCCATTCGTGAGCATGGTGCCCGTATCCGTGCTGCCTCCCGTGCCAATAGCGCTGGCTGGTAACAGCACCTCGACACACAACCACTTCATTCATCTATTCAGGAGAAACAACCATGACTAAGCCATTCCAGTACACCAAACCTTCGACCTACACCACCGCCATCACCGATGAGCACACTGGGTCGATTCGATTCAACACTGCTGATGTTCGCCCAGAGACCCAAGCGGCCACCGATGTATCCGTCTATGTGGAGGCCCTTGTGGAAGCCGCTGAGGACTACTTGAACGGCGATGAGTGGCGAGAGGCTGCCATGGAGGCAACCCCTTGCGAGTTCCGTCCGGCTGGCTCTGAGGCCACTGGGCAACAAATCATCACCATGGCCGACCGCTCTGTCACCTTCGACCCTCGTAAGAACTGGGATAACCAGACCGTCGAGAAGGGCGAGGTCCTGGCCGGTTCTGTGATCTTCACCGAGGCGACCGACAAGGCATTGGTCATCAGCCACCGAGCTACGATCTTTGACCACAACCTGATGGCAGGCTTCACCGTCCAGTCTATGGAGCAAACCGCTGACAAGATGCTTCGTGACATTGAGCACAGCGCAGCCGGTAAGGTCGCTGCCATCTTGGCGACTGCCCCAAGCACTGAGAGCGTCTCTGAGGCCAAACCAACGGGTAAGCCTGCTGAGATCGCTGAGGACCTCATCGACATCCTCACGACCCACGTTAACCAGACTGTAGGGACCTCGCTGAGCGACTTCGTGATCCTGCTGCCCGTGTCACTGGTGGCTGTTCTTGAGCGTGCTGCTCAACGTGCTGGTCAGGACTCTATCGAGGACCTCATTGGCGCGGGCGTACAGCCGTACACTGGGACCGACCACGGCGTCTTCATGTTGCCCAAGCTTTTCACCTCGCTGAGCTACCGTGAGCGCCAAGACGGTAGCATCTGGAAGATTGAAGCGACTCGCAACCCAAACGCCCAAGGCTGGGACCTTGAGATCGTGGCTGTGGTGGACATCATCGCCAATGGCATGGTCAAGGTAGCTCTGACCGAGGATCGTCTTCAGACCGTTCAAGTGCCGTTCCCGCTGGTCACTCGCATTGCCCTGAGCTGATCGAAGGGAAACCCTGAGCTGATCTAAGGGAAACCCTGATAGCCCCGTAAGGCCGGACCTAAAGAGGGACCGGCAGGGGCACAGCTTCACCTATCCGCATCATCGCCCGTCGCTGGGCATCTATCTAACCGAAAGTCTTTCTGTTTGTTCCTTCATGCCACCGGCAGAACCCTTGGTCGGGTCTTTCGGCTGCCGGTGGGAGCGAACTTGAGGGAGCAAACAAGAGGAAAACAGACTATGACCATGACCACCAATACAGCGACCATCTTCGAGAACATCTCCAAGGCCGGAGCGGTATCCTCAACGACTCTCAACGGCTTACCCGGTATGTCGTCCTTGGAGATCGCTGAGATCACCGGTAAGCGCCATGACCATGTACTCAGAGACATCCGAAAGATGCTCAACGAGCTGGAAAGGGAGACCCCAAATCTGGGGGCACCTCAATGGGTCGAGGCCAGCTACCAGTCCAGTCAAAGCAAGTTATTACCGCTGACCATCCTCGACAAAGAGCTGACCTTTACGCTGCTCTCCCGGTATTCCTTCAAGCTGTCCAACATGATCGTCAAGCGCTGGCTTGAACTGGAAGGCTCAGGGTTTGAACGTGTGTCGATACAGGCTGCTGTGGTTCACCTGCTCGAACGAGAGAAGGACAACTATCGAATCGCAATGAGGGACATCAAGGCCGCTGCAAGGCGTCTCAAGGCCCGCTGAGGTCGTTGATTGATACTTCCTCAAACGAAGCGTGACGGGCTATGCTCAATAGCTAAGTTGCCCACAAAAAGGTCCCGCGATGAGTGTCACACTGTGCTACACCTACAAGGGCAAACGGGTAGTCACTAAGGTGCCTGTCCAGTCTCTGACACCACATGCGGCGCTATGCTATGCCTTGCTTCAATCAGGCGCTTCTAATGACCAATCTCAAGGGAGTTGGCCGCATACCTATGAGCGCCTCCTTGAGGTAGCCCTGCAACACGAACTCACAGACGTTCGCTTTCACAAGTCACTCTAACCCTTCAAGGAGAACCCCATGGACCACCTACAGGCCCTCTACTGGGTCTGTCTGGCCGTTCAACTGGGGTTCTGGTTGTGGTCGCATAGGCCCCCTTGAGAATCTGACAGAAAAATCTGAAAGGTCACCATTACAAGACTTCCCGCGCAGGCTCCCCCGTAGGCCCTCGCATGGGTGCCCGTGGGCGCGTTAAGGACCCTCGCGGGCAGGCGATAAGGACCCCAGCGATGGGACAAAGATGCGCCAAAGCTGTAACAAACCGGGGCCTTACCGTGCTACGCTGAGGCTTCCTAACGTGCCTCATTCGGTCGGTGTAAGGATCGTATCCTTCGCTTCTGAAAGCAGCCCTGGATAGTCCAGCGTGTAGTGGAGACCCCGAGATTCCTTGCGTTGCATGGCTGACCTAATCATCAGCTCCGCTACCTGAGCAAGGTTCCTCAGTTCGATCAGGTCCCTACTTACTCGGTAGTTGCTGTAGAACTCATCGATTTCATCCAGCAACAACCGCACGCGATGCTGCGCCCTTTGCAAACGCTTGCTGGTCCGCACGATCCCCACGTAATCCCACATGAAGCGCCGTAGCTCATCCCAGTTATGCGCGATGATCACATCCTCGTCCGAGTCCGTGACCTGGCTGGCGTCCCATCCAGGCAAGGCCTCAGGCATGCCCACATTTTCGAGGTTCGCCTGGATGTCGGCCGCCGCCGCCCGGCCGTAGACGAAGCACTCCAGCAGCGAGTTGCTGGCCATGCGATTGGCGCCATGCAGCCCCGTGAAGCTGGTTTCGCCAATCGCATACAGCCCCGGCACATCCGTGTGCCCCCTGTCGTCCACCATGACGCCACCACAGGTGTAATGCGCTGCCGGCACGACAGGTATTGGCTGGCGCGTGATGTCGATGCCAAAGCTCAGGCACCGCTCGTAAACGGTGGGGAAGTGGCTCTTGATGAACTCGACAGGCTTGTGCGAGATATCCAGGTAGACACAGTCCACCCCCAGGCGCTTCATTTCATGGTCGATCGCCCGCGCCACGATGTCGCGCGGGGCAAGCTCCTCGCGCGGGTCGAAGCGGGGCATGAAGCGCTCGCCGTTGGGCAGGCGAAGCAGGGCGCCTTCGCCACGCAGGGCCTCGGTGATCAAAAAGCTCTTGGCCTGCGGGTGATAAAGGCACGTAGGGTGGAACTGGTTGAATTCAAGGTTTGCGACCCTGCAGCCGGCCCGCCAGGCCATGGCGATACCATCGCCGCACGCGCCATCCGGGTTGCTGGTGTACAAGTACACTTTCGCCGCACCCCCCGTGGCCAGCACCGTGAACCGCGCACCGAACGTGTCCACCTGGCCCGTGTTGCGGTCCAGCACGTAGGCGCCCAGGCAGCGCTCGCCGTCCAGGCCCAGGCGCCGCTCGGTGATCAGGTCCACGGCCACACGCTGCTCCAGCAGCTCGATGTTCGGGCGCTGCCTGGCCTGGGCCAGCAAGGTGTTGAAGATGGCCGCGCCCGTGGCATCGGCGGCATGGATGATGCGCCGGTGGCTATGGCCACCTTCACGCGTTAGATGAAATTCGAAGCCTGCGTCGACCACGCCGTGGGGCTCGTCCCGGGTGAACGGCACGCCTTGCTCGATCAGCCACTCGATGGCTTCGCGGCTGTGCTCAACGGTAAAGCGAACGGCGTCTTCGTGGCACAGGCCGCCACCAGCATTGAGGGTGTCCTCTACATGAGACTGAATCGTGTCGGCGCCATCGAGCACCGCCGCTACGCCCCCTTGGGCCCAATAGGTCGAGCCGCTGGCCAGGTCACCTTTGCTCAGCACCGCAATGCGCAGATTCGCAGGCAGGTTCAGGGCCAGGCTAAGGCCCGCTGCGCCGCTGCCGATAACCAAGACATCATGTTGGAATTGTTGGCTCATGTCAGGACACTAGTAATCTTCGGAAGGGGCACGGCACAATAGCCACGCGTCGATGGCATTGTGAAACTATCGTTTACTGGCCGGGTAGCCTTTATAGCAGCCTCGGGTGGCCCTTTTCCATGCCGCTCGCCCGGTAACGGCAGGCATTGTGGGAACTTTCCAGCGTGCCTGGAAATCCTATGAAGGCTGCCCGCACGCCAACAATTTGCCGCGGCGACGCAGGGCGGTAGCTCGACATTGGGCTCACCTGCGTATTCGTAACCTGATTATCGACGTTGTCGGCTGCTGCCGTACCGCGTCTTCCGTGCACGCCGCTCAAGGTCTGCAGGAAACTTGCTTGGAGGGGAGAACTTTTGCGCAAAGCCCGAGTCTATGGTTGCAAGCCTGAGCAATGGCCGCTGCAACACTCCTTCGAGTTCACCGAGGAGTGTTCATGCTAACCCAGGAAGAAGATCAGCAACTGGTCGAGCGCGTACAGCGCGGCGACAGGCGAGCTTTCGATCTATTGGTGCTGAAGTACCAGCACAAGATTCTCGGGTTGATCGTGCGGTTTGTCCATGACACCCACGAAGCCCAGGACGTAGCACAGGAAGCGTTCATCAAGGCGTACCGTGCGCTTGGTAATTTCCGCGGTGACAGTGCGTTTTACACGTGGCTGTACCGCATCGCCATCAACACGGCGAAGAACTACCTGGTGTCCCGTGGAAGACGGCCGCCAGACAGCGATGTGAGCTCCGAGGATGCGGAGTTTTACGACGGCGATCATGGCCTCAAGGATCTTGAGTCCCCGGAGCGCTCGTTGTTGCGGGATGAGATCGAAGGCACTGTCCATCGCACCATTCAGCAACTGCCAGAAGACTTGCGTACGGCGCTGACCCTGCGAGAGTTCGATGGCCTGAGTTACGAAGACATTGCCAGCGTCATGCAATGTCCAGTGGGTACCGTGCGCTCTCGGATCTTCCGCGCTCGGGAGGCCATTGACAAAGCCTTGCAGCCTTTGCTGCAGGAAACCTGAGACAGCGGCTACAGCCAAAAGAGGAACCGCCATGAGTCGTGAAGCTTTGCAGGAATCGCTGTCCGCGGTAATGGATAACGAAGCGGACCAACTGGAATTGCGTCGGGTATTGAACGCCGTCGACGATGCCGAAACCCGTGCCACCTGGTCGCGTTACCAGGTAGCCCGCGCAGCCATGCACAAGGAGCTGCTGCTGCCTAACCTGGACATCGCCTCGGCGGTATCCGCGGCACTGGCCGATGAGGCCGTACCTGCCAAGGCCAAGCAAGGCCCATGGCGCACTGTAAGCCGTGTGGCCGTTGCCGCGTCGGTTACCCTCGCCGTACTGGCAGGTGTGCGCCTGTACAACCAGGACGATATCACCGGTGCTCAGCTGGCTGCCCAGCAGCCTGTTCAGCAGGGTGTGACCGTGCCTCAGGCCCAAGGCCCTGCCGTGCTGGCCGGCTATAGCGAAAGCAGTGATCAGCCGACCGGCCCAATGGCCAACGGCGTGCTGCAGAACCAGGCTGGCTGGGATCAGCGCCTGCCAGGTTACCTGCGTCAACATGCCCAGGAGTCCGCTCTGAAGGGTTCTGAAACCGCTTTGCCTTACGCCCGCGCCGCCAGCCTGGAAAACCGCTAATTAGGGAGGCTCATGCGCGCGCTACCTCTCCTGTCGCTGCTGCTCGGCAGCTGCATGACGGTGCCAGCATTGGCAGCCAATTCTTCGCCAGAGGCGAACGAGTGGCTGAACAAGCTGGCACAGGCCGAGCAACGACAGAGCTACCTGGGCGCCTTCGTTTACGAACGCAACGGCAGCTTTTCAACCCACGATATCTGGCACCGTGTCCAAGAGGGCAAGGTCAGCGAGCGGCTGCTGCAGCTCGATGGCACCGCCCAGGAAATCGTGCGCGTCGATGGCAAGGTACAGTGCGTCAGTGGCGGGCTTGCCGAGGGTATCTCGGCGCCGCCCGACAGTGCGCCACGCCGCCTTGACCCCCTCAAGCTCATGAGTTGGTATGACCTGTCCGTGTCCGGCAAATCTCGCGTTGCAGGCCGGGACGCGGTGGTCGTGTCACTCTCGCCGCGTGATCAGCACCGCTATGGCTACGAACTGCACCTGGACCGTGTGACGGGCTTGCCGCTGCGCTCGCTGATGCTCAACGAGAAAGGTCAGTTGCTGGAGCGCTTCCAGATGACTCGGCTCGAAGCGCGTGTGCCAACCGACGACGATCTGCGCCCCAGTTCCGCCTGCAAGCCCGTGGTGGCGGCAGCCCCTGCCGGCGGGGCTGTGTCTGGGTGGCGTTCCGATTGGCTGCCTTCGGGGTTTGAAGTGGTCAATAGCACCATCCGCCGCGAACCTGGGCAGGGTGGCCCGGTCAGCACCTTGATGTATGACGACGGTCTGGCGCGGTTCTCTGTTTTCATCGAGCCTGTGAAAGGCGAGGCTGGCGCCGATGTGCGTACCCAGTTGGGCCCGACATCGGCGGTATCGCGGCGTCTGAGTACACCCAAGGGCCAGATGATGGTGACCGTTGTTGGCGAGATCCCGCTCGGCACGGCCGAACGCGTCGCCTTGTCGATGCGTCCTCAAGATGCCCAGGCGAGTCATTGATCGAAGGCTGATGGCGAGCGTTCTTGCGCAGAGCGTGGCTTTTTGAAATGAAATTAAAGCATTGTCATTTGCAATCTGACGGCAAATTTTCTATAGGTCAGGCTTCTGGGAGTCTGGCCATTGCTGCGTTGTGCAGGGTCGTTTTTTAATTACCGCTCGTTGTGACGGGAGCCGTATGTCAATACCTCGCTTGAAACCCTATCTATCGTTCTTCGCGGCCGTGCTGATGCTCGGGCAAGTGCTGACGGTCCAGGCTGAAGAAGCCTTGCCGGATTTCACGACACTGGTCGAGCAAGCCTCGCCTGCGGTCGTCAACATCAGTACCAAGCAGAAGCTTCCGGACCGTCGCATCGCTGCGGGTCAAATGCCGGATCTTGAAGGCCTGCCGCCAATGTTCCGCGAATTCTTCGAGCGCAACCTTCCGCAGCAACCGCGTGCGCCGCGTGGTGATCGCCAGCGTGAAGCGCAGTCACTGGGCTCGGGCTTCATCATCTCCAGCGACGGCTATGTGCTGACCAATAACCATGTAATCGCCGACGCCGACGAAATCATCGTGCGCCTGTCCGACCGTAGCGAGTTGCAAGCCAAGCTGGTCGGTACCGACCCGCGCACCGACGTCGCGCTGCTGAAGGTGGAGGGCAAGAACCTGCCTACCGTCAAGCTGGGGGATTCGGAAAAGCTCAAGGTCGGCGAATGGGTATTGGCCATCGGTTCGCCGTTCGGTTTCGACCACTCGGTGACCAAAGGTATCGTCAGTGCCAAAGGCCGCACGCTGCCTAACGACACCTACGTACCATTCATCCAGACCGACGTTGCGATCAACCCGGGTAACTCCGGGGGGCCGCTGTTCAACATGAACGGCGAAGTGGTGGGGATCAACTCGCAGATCTTCACGCGCTCCGGTGGCTTCATGGGCCTGTCGTTCGCGATCCCGATCGACGTGGCCATCGATGTCTCGAATCAGTTGAAGAAGGACGGCAAGGTCAGCCGCGGCTGGCTGGGCGTTGTCATCCAGGAGGTCAACAAGGACCTGGCTGAATCCTTCGGTCTGGACAAACCGGCCGGTGCGCTGGTCGCCCAGGTGCTTGAAAATGGGCCTGCTGCCAAAGGCGGCCTGCAGGTCGGTGATGTCATCCTGAGCATGAATGGCCAGCCAATCATCATGTCGGCCGACCTGCCGCACCTGGTAGGTGGCTTGAAGGATGGTGCCAAGGCCAAGTTGGACATCATTCGCAACGGTAAGCGTCAAACCCTCGATGTCAGCGTTGGCGCACTGCCAGACGACGATGCCGACATCGGTGCCGGTGCCGGCGACAGCAATGTCGAGCGCAGCAGCAATCGCCTGGGCGTCTCGGTGGCCGACCTTACTGCCGAGCAGAAGAAGTCCCTGGAGCTCAAGGGCGGCGTGGTCATCAAGGAAGTGCAGGATGGTCCGGCCGCGATGATCGGCCTGCGTCCGGGTGACGTCATCAGTCACCTGAACAACCAGGCCATCGGTTCGGCCAAGGAATTCACGCAGATCGCCAAGGAACTGCCGAAGAACCGCTCTGTGTCCATGCGCGTGTTGCGCCAGGGGCGCGCCAGCTTCATTACCTTCAAGCTCGCCGAGTAAGCGCGGCGGATACGGGAGGAGGGCAGCGACAGCTGCCCTTTTTCATGTGCAGTGAGACTTCCTTGCCAAGCTGCAGGTGACGGCCGGGCAGAGGAATCTCCCACATCCTGGCAGCTTCAGGTACAATTGCCGGCTATTTTTCGGCGGGCGTCCGGCTCGCAGCCTTTTCCGAGTGTTGACCCGTGAGTGATTTGAGTCATATCCGCAATTTCTCCATCATCGCCCACATCGACCATGGCAAGTCGACGCTGGCCGACCGTTTCATTCAACTGTGCGGTGGCCTGACAGCGCGCGAAATGGAAGCCCAGGTGCTCGACTCCATGGACCTGGAGCGCGAACGCGGGATCACCATCAAGGCCCACAGCGTCACGCTCAACTACAAGGCCCAGGACGGCAAGGTCTACCAGCTCAACTTCATCGATACCCCCGGCCACGTCGACTTCACCTATGAAGTCTCGCGCTCGCTGGCGGCGTGCGAAGGGGCGTTGCTGGTGGTCGATGCCGGTCAGGGCGTCGAGGCTCAGTCCGTCGCCAACTGCTACACGGCCATCGAGCAAGGCCTGGAAGTCATGCCGGTCCTGAACAAGATGGACCTGCCACAGGCCGATCCCGATCGCGTCAAGGACGAGATCGAGAAGATCATCGGCATCGATGCCACCGACGCTGTGGCCTGCAGTGCCAAGAGCGGCATGGGGGTGGACGAGGTGCTCGAGCGCCTGGTGCATACCATTCCCGCCCCGACTGGCGATATCGACGCGCCGCTGCAAGCCCTGATCATCGACTCCTGGTTCGATAACTACCTGGGGGTGGTCTCGCTGGTGCGCGTGCGCCACGGTCGCGTCAAGAAAGGCGACAAGATTCTGGTCAAGTCCACCGGCAAGCTGCACCTGGTCGACAGCGTGGGCGTATTCACGCCCAAGCACACCCAGACCGCCGACCTCAAGGCCGGCGAAGTAGGCTTCATCATTGCCAGCATCAAGGACATCCACGGTGCCCCGGTTGGCGATACCCTGACCCTGTCGTCCACTCCGGAAGTCGAAGTGCTGCCTGGGTTCAAGAAGATCCAGCCGCAGGTATACGCCGGCCTGTTCCCGGTCAGTTCCGATGACTTCGAAGACTTCCGCGATGCCCTGCAGAAGCTGACCCTCAACGATTCGTCCCTGCAGTACATGCCCGAAAGCTCCGACGCCCTGGGCTTTGGCTTCCGCTGCGGGTTCCTGGGCATGCTGCACATGGAGATCATCCAGGAGCGCCTGGAGCGCGAGTACGACCTGGACCTGATCACCACCGCGCCCAGCGTGATCTACGAGCTGGAACTCAAGACGGGTGAAACCATTGTCGTCGACAACCCGTCGAAGCTCCCAGACGTCTCGTCGGTCACCGACTTCCGCGAGCCGATCGTGACCGCGACCATCCTGGTGCCGCAAGAACACCTGGGTAACGTGATCACCTTGTGTATCGAGAAGCGTGGCGTTCAGCGCGACATGCAGTTCCTGGGCAGCCAGGTGCAAGTGCGCTACGACATGCCGATGAACGAAGTGGTACTGGACTTCTTCGACCGCTTGAAGTCCACCAGCCGTGGCTATGCTTCGCTGGACTATCACTTCGATCGTTACCAGTCGGCCAACCTGGTCAAGCTGGATGTGTTGATCAACGGCGACAAGGTCGATGCCCTGGCATTGATCGTGCACCGCGACAACGCTGCCTACAAAGGCCGCGCGTTGACCGAGAAAATGAAGGAGCTGATCCCGCGGCAGATGTTCGATGTGGCGATCCAGGCAGCCATTGGTGGCCAGATCATCGCGCGTACCACTGTCAAGGCGCTCAGAAAGAACGTACTGGCCAAATGTTATGGCGGCGACGTCAGCCGTAAGAAGAAGCTGCTCGAGAAGCAGAAGGCCGGTAAGAAACGCATGAAACAGGTGGGCAACGTGGAAATTCCACAAGAAGCCTTCCTCGCCGTGCTCAGGTTGGATAGTTAGGTCCTATGTCGCTAAATTTCCCGCTGTTGCTCGTCATTGCCGTGTTCGTGTGCGGTCTGTTGGGCCTGATCGACCTTTTGTTCCTGGCGCCGCGCCGACGTGCGGCGATCGCCAATTACCAGGGCAGTGTCAGCCAGCCGGAACCGGCGGTGGTCGAGCGCTTGAACAAGGAACCCTTGCTGGTCGAATACGGCAAGTCGTTCTTCCCGGTGCTGTTCATCGTGCTGGTGCTGCGCTCGTTCCTGGTCGAACCGTTCCAGATTCCGTCGGGGTCGATGAAACCCACGCTGGAAGTGGGTGACTTCATCCTGGTGAACAAGTTCTCCTACGGCATCCGCTTGCCGGTGATCGACAAGAAAGTCATCGAGGTGGGCGACCCGCAGCGCGGCGACGTCATGGTGTTCCGCTATCCCAGCGACCCGAACGTCAACTACATCAAGCGCGTCGTCGGCTTGCCCGGTGACCAGATCCGCTACACCAACGACAAGCAGTTGTTTGTCAACGGTCAGCGGGTCGCCGAGCAACTGGTGGGTACCGAGCCTGGGACCCTGGGCAGCGCTCAGCTGTACAAGGAGAAGCTCGGTGCTGCAGAGCACCTGATTCGCAAGGAGATGAGCCGTTATCGCATGCCGCCGGACCAGCAATGGACGGTACCAGCCGGCCATTACTTCATGATGGGCGACAACCGCGACAACTCCAACGACAGCCGCTACTGGGATGACCCCAATATTCCCAAGGAACTGCACGGCATGGTTCCGGACCGCAACATCGTCGGCAAGGCCTTCGCCGTATGGATGAGCTGGCCTGAGCCGAAACTCAGCCACCTGCCTAACTTGTCGCGGGTCGGACTGATCCATTGATACCCTTCGGCGCTGTCCATACAGCGCCGAATGCTTTTCTGACATAGGCTGTGTCTCAGGGATGGGAGATTTGCCGCCCAGCGTGCGGTGACCATGGCCAAACCGTCTTTCAGGATGCTGATTTGAACAACGCGTTTAACAACGATCGGGTGGCCGCATGACTGCTTCCCTTACCCGCCTGGAGCGAAAGCTCGGTTACACCTTCAAGGACCAGGACCAGATGCTCCTGGCGTTGACCCACCGAAGCTATGCCGGACGCAATAACGAGCGTCTGGAATTCCTCGGTGACGCCATTCTCAACTTCGTCGCCGGCGAGGCGTTGTTCGAGCGCTTCCCTCAGGCCCGTGAAGGGCAGCTGTCACGGCTGCGCGCCCGCCTGGTCAAGGGCGAGACCCTGGCCCGTCTGGCCCGCGGGTTCGACCTGGGCGAATACCTGCGCCTGGGTTCCGGCGAGCTCAAGAGCGGGGGCTTTCGCCGCGAGTCCATTCTGGCCGATGCGCTGGAGGCCTTGATCGGGGCCATTTACCTGGACGCCGACATGGACACGGCCCGCGAGCGCGTGCTTGCCTGGCTGGCCAACGAGTTCGAAGGGCTGACCTTGGTCGATACCAACAAAGATCCTAAAACGCGCCTGCAGGAGTTCCTGCAATCGCGCAGTTGCGAGCTGCCGCGTTACGAAGTGGTGGATATCCAGGGCGAACCTCACTGCCGTACGTTCTTCGTCGAATGCGAAGTGGCGCTGCTGAATAACAAGAGTCGTGGCCAGGGTGTCAGCCGGCGTATCGCCGAGCAGGTAGCCGCTGCGTCCGCATTGATCGCCCTGGGCGTGGAGAATGGCAATGACTGAGAACACCACTACCCGTTGCGGCTACGTCGCCATTGTCGGTCGCCCCAACGTCGGCAAGTCGACCCTGTTGAACCACATCCTCGGTCAGAAGCTGGCCATCACCTCGCGCAAGCCACAGACCACGCGCCACAACATGCTTGGCATCAAGACCGAAGGCCAGGTGCAGGCCATCTACGTCGATACCCCCGGCATGCACAAAGCCAACGACAAGGCCCTGAACCGCTACATGAATCGCAACGCCTCGGCGGCCTTGAAGGACGTCGACGTGGTGATCTTCGTGGTGGACCGCACCCGCTGGACGGATGAGGACCAGTTGGTGCTCGAGCGCGTCCAGTATGTGACCGGCCCGGTGATCCTGGCGGTGAACAAGACTGACCGCATGGATGAAAAGGCCGAGCTCATTCCGCACCTTCAGTGGCTGCAAGGCCAGCTGCCCAATGCCGAGATCGTGCCCATTTCCGCACAGCAGGGCCACAACCTCGAGTCGCTCGAAGCGCTGATTGCCAAGCACCTGCCGGAAAACGAGCATTTCTTCCCGGAAGATCAGATCACCGATCGCAGCAGCCGCTTTCTGGCTGCCGAGCTGGTGCGCGAAAAGATCATGCGCCAACTGGGCGCCGAGCTGCCTTACCAGATCACGGTCGAGATCGAGGAGTTCAAGCAGCAGGGGCATGTGTTGCATATCCATGCACTGATCCTGGTCGAACGCGACGGGCAGAAGAAAATCATCATCGGCGACAAGGGTGAGCGCATCAAGCGCATCGGTTCCGACGCGCGCAAGGACATGGAAGTGCTGTTCGACGCCAAGGTGATGCTCAACCTCTGGGTCAAGGTCAAAGGCGGCTGGTCCGATGACGAGCGCGCCCTGCGCTCGCTGGGTTACGGCGACCTCTAAGGCTCACGCGGCCTGATGCGAGTACGCCCCGGTCGGTGCGTTCTCGCCAGCGTCTGCCTCACGCGGGCTGGTGAATTTCATGGAACAACCTGTCGGTCAGCCAGCCTACGTGCTGCACAGCCGTGCCTACAAGGAAACCAGCGCGCTGGTGGACTTCTTCACCCCCCAGGGGCGCGTGCGTGCCGTGTTGCGCCGTGCGCGTGGCAAGGGTGGCAGCCTGGTGCGCCCCTTCGTGCCACTGGAGCTTGAGCTGCGCGGGCGAGGGGAGCTGAAGAACGTTGGCAGGCTGGAAACGGTCGGCATGGCACCCTGGCTGCACGGGGACGCTGTCTTCAGCGGTTTGTACCTCAATGAGTTGCTCATGCGCCTGCTACCGGCAGAGGCACCTTCGCCTGGATTGTTCGATCATTACGCGCAAACCTTGCAAGCCCTACTCGCCGGCCGCCCGCTTGAGCCGCTGTTGCGGGCTTTTGAATGGCGGCTGCTCGATGAGCTGGGTTACGCCTTCTCGCTGCACAGGGATGTCGTTGATCAGCCCATTGCCGCCGAGGGGCTGTACCGCCTGCGCGTGGACGCTGGGCTGGAGCGGGTCGAACTGTCCCAGCCTGGGCTGTTCGGTGGCACCGAGTTGCTGGCCCTGGCCGAGGCGGACTGGGAAACGCCAGGTGCTTTGCTGGCGGCCAAGCGCTTGATGCGCCAGGCCTTGGCCGTTCATCTGGGTGGCAAGCCGCTGGTCAGCCGCGAACTGTTTCGCAAGCGCTGATCACGACGTATGCTGTAGGGCTCAATCCAAGGAGAGCCTTTCGTGACTCACAGCAACCGCATGCTTCTCGGCGTGAACATCGATCATGTGGCCACCCTGCGCCAGGCCCGGGGTACGCGCTATCCAGACCCTGTCAAGGCGGCGCTGGATGCTGAAGAGGCGGGTGCCGACGGCATCACCGTGCACCTGCGCGAGGATCGCCGCCACATCCAGGAGCGCGACGTGCTGCTGCTCAAGGATGTATTGCAGACGCGCATGAACTTCGAAATGGGCGTTACCGAAGAGATGATGGCCTTTGCCGAAAAGATCCGCCCTGCACACATCTGCCTGGTACCTGAAACCCGTCAGGAACTCACCACAGAAGGAGGGTTGGATGTGGCAGGCCAGGAAGCGCGGATCAAGGCGGCCGTCGAACGCCTGTCGCGCATCGGCGCAGAAGTGTCGCTGTTCATCGATGCTGACGAACGCCAGATCGAGGCCTCGCACCGGGTGGGCGCGCCGGCCATCGAGCTGCACACCGGCCGTTATGCCGACGCGCAATCACCTACCGGAGTGGCCGAAGAGCTCAAGCGCATTGTCGATGGCGTTGCGTTTGGCATCGGGCAGGGCCTGATCGTCAATGCCGGTCACGGTCTGCACTACCATAACGTCGAGGCCGTGGCGGCCATCAAGGGCATCAACGAACTGAACATCGGCCACGCACTGGTCGCCCACGCATTGTTCGTGGGCTTCAAGGCCGCCGTTTCAGAAATGAAGACGTTGATCCTCGCGGCCTCGCGTTGAGCCAGTGGTTACTTGCGCGCCACCAGCGTGGCGCGACGCGGGGCAGGCAAGCCCTCGATGGTTTTGCCTGAATCGCTGGGGTCGAGGAAATCACTGAGCGACTGGTAGCGCATCCATTCGGTGCTGCGCTGTTCTTCCAGACTCGTGACACTGACATCCACGCAGCGCACATCACTAAACCCAGCCCGGCGCAGCCAGCGCTCCAAGGCTGGGACCGAGGGCAGGAACCACACGTTGCGCATCTGCGCGTAACGGTCCTCGGGCACCAGCACCTGTTGTGTGTCGCCTTCGATCACTAATGTTTCCAGCACCAGCTCGCCGCCCTTCACCAGGCAGTCCTTGAGCGCCAGCAGGTGCTCGATAGGCGAGCGGCGGTGATAAAACACCCCCATCGAAAACACCGTGTCGAAGCCTTCGAGGCTGGCAGGCAGGTCTTCCAGGGCGAAGGGGAGGTGCCAGGCGGGCAGGTCCGGCAAGTACCGTTGCACCGCCTGAAACTGACAGAAGAACAACCAGTTCGGGTCGACCCCGATGACCATGTCGGCGCCGGCGCCTAGCATGCGCCACTGGTAATAGCCATTACCGCAGCCAACATCCAGTACCCGCTTGCCCTTGAGGTCCAGGTGCGGTGCGACGCGAGACCACTTCCAGTCCGAGCGCCATTCGGTATCGACGTGCACGCCAAACAGATCGAAGGGGCCCTTGCGCCAGGGCGACAGCCCCATCAATGCCTGGCGCATCTGCACACGGCTGGCGTCATCGCAGTCGCAGTCCAGGCGTAATCCATTTACCAGGTCGATTTCGCTCGGTTGCAGCGCCGGAAGCGCGTCCAGTGCACCGCGCCAGCGGTCCAGGTCGCCATGACCTTTTTCCAGCTTGGTATCGAGCTGCGCCTGCAGGCCTTGCGACCATGCAGCCAGGGGGGTGCCCGCCAGGCGGCGTGCCAGAGGAGAAAGGTCGATCATGGTAGGGCTATCAACGAGGCAAAGTTAAGGCATTGGAACCAGGGCACCACGGTCGAGAACCCTGCATCGAGCAAGCGCTGGCGGTGGGTTTCCAGGGTGTCGGGCTTCATCACGTTATCGATGGCGCTGCGTTTCTGGGCAATTTCCAGTTCGCTGTAGCCGTTGGCACGCTTGAAGTCCAGGTGCAGGTCATTGAGCAGTGCCTGCGCGGTGGTGTCGGCAAAGCACAGCTTTTCCGAAAGAATCAGGGCACCGCCGGGTAGCAGTGACTGGCGGATGCGCGTCAATAGCGCCAGGCGCTGAGGGGGTGCGATGAACTGCAGGGTGAAGTTCATCGCTACCACCGAGGCCGGTTCGAACGCCAGGTTGAGGATGTCCGCTTCCAGCACCTCGACAGGCAACAACTCCTGGAACATCGAATCCTGGGCCGCGAGGTATTCCCGGCAGCGCTCGACCATGGCGGCGGAATTGTCCACGGCGATGACTCGGCAACCTTCCCCGCGCACGTGCCGGCGCAAGGCCTGCGTTACCGCACCGAGCGAGGCGCCCAGGTCATACAGCGCCGTACCGGGCTTGGCGAAGCGCGCGGCCAGTACGCCCACATTTTCGACAATGGTCGGGTAGCCCGGCACGGAGCGCTTGATCATGTCCGGGAACACGCGCACCACATCCTCGTTGAAAACGAAGTCGGGGACCTGCGCCAACGGTTGGGCGAAAAGACGATCGGGATCTGTGGTCACGGCGGGCTCGGGGCTGGGTAAAACGGGGCGCGCATTTTATCGAATGGCGGTTGATCTTGCCATGCCAGCTTGGCGCCGATTGGCCTGAACCATGCGTATGTAAGAGCAGGCACGCCCACGTACGTCAGCGCCGAGCGTTAGCGCACGACGACAGTGCAATCGAAGGTTTGCACAGGCGCTACCTGCGTAGCCCAGGGCTGCTGGTAGACCAGCTTCAATGCTGCCTTGCCGGGTTGGTCAGCCTGATAACGCCACGTCGAGAGGCCTTCGTTGCCGACCACATCCTCCTGATCAGGCGCGCTGTAGACCTCGGGCCCGAGACTGACGAGCACAGGCGTGGCAGCGGCTTCCACGCGCCAGCGGTAGCCAGTGGAAGGGTTGCTGGGTAGGGTCAAGTTCAACACCTGCCCTTTTTCAAGGTAGACCGGGCACTCACTGTCGGCATCCAGAGTGACAGGCTCGAACCCATGTTGGGCGCAGGCGGTTAGCAGGGTCAGCCCCAATGGGGCAAGAAGGCGTGAGGTGGACATAGGGGCTCCACGGGTTGTCGAACGCCCGAGGATAACCGATTAAGCGCCACGGCAGTCATACCAAGTTACGAATGAACCAGGGGCTGTGGCACAGCCCCTGTTCCTGGGCTTTAGAAAAGCACTTTCGCGACATCTGCAAAGCGCTTGGCGAAATGCACCGTCAACCCTTCACGCAGGTATTCGGGCAGCTCCTCGAAATCGCCGCGATTGGGTTCGGGCAGGATCAGCTCGTGGATCTTCTGCCGACGGGCCGCGATGACCTTTTCGCGCACCCCACCGATAGGGAGCACCTGCCCAGTCAAGGTCAGCTCGCCGGTCATGGCCACGCCTTTCTTCGGTGCCTGATCCCTTGCCAAGGACAGCAACGCGCTGGCCATGGTGATGCCGGCGCTCGGACCGTCCTTCGGCGTGGCGCCCTCCGGTACATGCAGGTGAATGAACGCTTCGTTGAAGAACGCCGGGTCGCCGCCAAACTGCTTGAGGTTGGAGCTGACATAGCTGTACGCGATTTCAGCCGATTCCTTCATGACGTCGCCGAGCTTGCCGGTGAGTTTGAAACCGCGGTTTAGCGTATGAATGCGCGTCGCTTCGATCGGCAGGGTCGCACCGCCCATGCTCGTCCAGGCAAGGCCTGTGATCACACCCTTGCCCGCCAGCACCTGCTCGCTGCGGAACACCGGCATGCCCAATGCACCTTCAAGGTCCTTTGGTCCGATCTTGAGCTTAGCGGTAGGGTCTTCAAGCAGCTTCACCACGGCCTTGCGCACGAGTTTGCCCAACTGTTTTTCCAGCTGTCGCACGCCGGCTTCACGGGCATAGCCTTCGATCACCAGGCGCAAGGCGCTGTCGGTGATGCTCAGGCTGCTTTTGGCCACGCCCGCCTTGGCCAGTTGCTTGGGCCAGAGGTGGCGTTTGGCGATCGCCAATTTTTCTTCGGTGATGTACCCGGACAGGCGAATGACCTCCATGCGGTCAAGCAGCGGGCCGGGGATGGAGTCCAGGGTGTTGGCGGTGCACACGAACAGCACTTTGGACAGGTCCAGGCGCAGGTCCAGGTAATGATCGAGGAAGTCGACGTTCTGCTCGGGGTCCAGGGTTTCCAATAGCGCCGAGGCAGGGTCGCCCTGGTAGCTTTGTCCCATCTTGTCGATTTCATCGAGCATGATGACCGGGTTCATCACCTCCACATCCTTCAGGGCTTGTACCAGCTTGCCGGGCTGGGCCCCGATGTAGGTGCGGCGATGCCCCTTGATCTCGGCTTCGTCGCGCATGCCGCCCACGCTGAAGCGATAGAATGGGCGGCCCAACGATTCGGCGATGGACTTGCCTACGCTGGTCTTGCCCACGCCTGGCGGGCCTACCAGCAGCACAATGGAGCCACTGATCTCGCCTTTCCATGCCCCAACGGCCAGAAACTCGAGGATCCGTTCCTTGATATCGTCCAGTCCCGCATGATGCTGGTCGAGCAGCTTGCGAGCGTGCTTGAGGTCGAGCTTGTCATCGCCGTAGATACCCCAGGGCAGGGCTGTCGCCCAATCCAGGTAGTTCCGGGTCACGGCGTATTCGGGCGAACCTGTTTCCAGGATCGCCAGCTTGCCCATCTCTTCATCGATGCGCTTGCGTGCCTGATCCGGCAGGGTCTTGCCTTCGAGCCGCTGCTCGAACTGCTCCAGATCCGCGCTGCGATCATCCTTGGTCAACCCCAGTTCCTGCTGGATGACCTTCAGTTGTTCCTTGAGGAAGAACTCGCGCTGATGCTCGCCGATCTGCCGGTTCACCTCGGCGGAAATTTCATTTTGCAGGCGAGCGACTTCGACTTCCTTGCGCAGCATGGGCAGCACTTTTTCCATGCGCTTGAGCATGGGCACGCAGTCGAGCACCTCCTGAAGCTGGCTGCCGGTCGCCGAGGTCAGTGCGGCGGCGAAGTCGGTCAGCGGGGAGGGGTCGTTGGGACTGAAGCGGTTGAGGTAGTTCTTCAACTCTTCGCTGTACAGCGGGTTGAGGGGCAGCAGCTCCTTGATCGCGTTGATCAGGGCCATGCCATAGGCTTTGACCTCGTCGGTGGGGTCGGCCGGTTGGCGCGGGTAATCGACTTCAACCAGGTAGGGCGGACGATGGTGCTTGAGCCAGGTCCGAATACGTACCCGCGTCAAGCCCTGGGCCACGAACTGCAACTTGCCGTTTTCCCGGCTGGCATGGTGCACCTTGACCAGGGTGCCGTACTCCGGGAGGGCCTTGGTGTCGAAATGGCGGTGGTCTTCAGGCGGCGTGTCCATGAAGAACAGCGCCAGGCAGTGGTCGGGAGACTTGGCCACCAAGTCCAGCGTCTCGGCCCACGGCTCCTCGTTGACGATGACCGGTAGCACCTGTGCCGGGAAGAATGGGCGGTTGTGAATGGGGATCACATAGACCTTGTCCGGCAGTTGCTGTCCAGGCAGGGCCAAGGCATGGCCGGTTATCGGCTGGCTACTGGTGTGTTCGACTTCGTTGGAATCGTCGGCGTGTTCAGGGTAATCCTGCTGGTCGCTCATGGGGCACCTGCGTGAATGACTATGGTGCTTAGATGGGGCAAGGCAGGAAGGGTTTCAAGCCGCTGCCGGGCAGTGGCGCGCGCGCATGAAAAAGCGGAGCCCGTCAGGCTCCGCTTTTTGTGACACCGTGCCGGTTACTCGGCGAGTTTGTAGGCGATGATGTAGTCGCCCATCTTGGTGCCCAGCGAGCCGTGACCGCCGGCCACGATCAGCACGTACTGCTTGCCGTCCTTGCCGGTGTAGGTCATTGGAGTGGCCTGGCCGCCTGCTGGCAGGCGGGCTTTCCACAATTCCTTGCCGTTGTTGACGTCATAGGCGCGCAGGTACTGGTCCAGCGTACCGCTCAGGAAGCCTACGCCGCCGGCGGTGACGATCGAGCCGCCCATGCTGGGTACGCCAACCGGCAGGCCGATCGGCACCGGCGTGCTGTCGCGGGTGGTGCCGTTCTTGTGCTTCCAGACCACCTTGTTGGTGAACAGGTCGATGGCGGCTACATAGCCCCAGGCAGGCGCCTGGCACGGCACGCCCAGCGGCGACATGAACGGGTGCATGGTCACGGCATAAGGTGCGCCGGTGTTCGGTTGCACGCCGCTGGTCTCGCTCTCACGCTTGCTACCGTCAGCAACCTGCTCACGGGGGATCATCTTGGAGACGAACGCCATGTAGTTGGGCGATGTGAACAGCAGTTGGCGCACCGGGTCGACCGAGACACTGCCCCAGTTGAACACACCTACGTTGCCTGGGTAGATCAGCGAGCCCTGCTCGGACGGCGGGGTGTACTGGCCTTCGTAGCGCAGTTCGCGGAACTGGATGCGGCACAGCATCTGGTCGAACGGCGTGGCGCCCCACATGGCCTGTTCGGTCAGCTCAGGGCCGAGCAGATTGAGGTCCGAACGGGCCTGAGTTGGCGAGGTGTGATCGCCCTTGACCGCGCCTTGTGGCGTCGGGATTTCACGGATCGGCACGATCGGCGTACCGTCACGACGGTCCAGCACGTACAGGCTGCCCTGCTTGGTCGGCACGATGACCGCTGGCTTGACGCCATCGTCGGTCTTCAGCGATACCAGGGTAGGCTGGCTGCCCACGTCCATGTCCCACAGGTCATGGTGGGTGAACTGGTAGTTCCAGCGTGCCTTGCCGGTTGCCAGGTCCAGTGCGACCACGCCGGCGCTGTATTTCTCGGCGCCTGGCGTACGGTCAGCACCCCATTGGTCCGGCGTCTGGTTGCCCAGTGGCAGGTAGATCATGCCCAGGTCTTCGTCGACGCTGGCAATCGACCACATGTTGGCCGAGTTGCGGCTGTACATCTTGCCCGGTGCCAGTGGTGCGGTGTCGTCGGGGTTGTTGCTGTCCCAGTTCCACACCAGGCGGCCGTCGTGTACGTCGTAGGCGCGGATCACGCCGGACGGCTCGCTGGTCGATTCGTTGTCGGTCACGTGACCGCCAATGATCACCAGATCGCGAGTGATGGCCACAGGCGACGTGGAGTAGTAACCACCTGGCGTGAATGGCCCAAGGCCGGTGGTCAGGTCGACGCTGCCCTGGTTGGCAAAGCCTTCGCAGACCTTGCCATTGTCGGCATTGATGGCGATCAGGCGTGCGTCGGCAGTTGGCAGATAAAGACGGCGCGGGCAGGCCTGAGCCACGGCCTTGCCAGCCTCGCTGATAGTAGGCGCAGGGCTACCGTCAAGGCTTACGTAGCGGTTTTCGTCATAGTACGAAACGCCACGGCAAGTCATGTGGGCGAAACCCTTGAAGGTGCCTACCGGGCTTTTGATCTGCGGGTCGTAGCGCCAGATTTCAGCACCGGTATCCGGATCCAAGGCCAGCACGCGGCTGTGCGCGGTGCAGGCATAGAGCATGCCGTTGGCCTTGAGCGGCGTGTTTTCGTTGGTCAGTTCCACCGGGTCGTTGTCACTGGGCAAATCGCCGGTGCGGATACGCCAGGCCTCTTCAAGGCGGTGGGCGTTTTGCGCGGTGATCTGGCGCAGCGGTGAGTAACGGTCGCCGTGCTCGGTGCGGCCGTAGGCATGCCACTCGCCGTCGGGCATGGCCGGGGCGGTGCTGGCCATTTCGCTGGTGTCGCGACCCAGTTCGCCATACACCTCACCGGGGTGGGTGAACTGACTGGCGACGGCGCAGGCACCCGAAGCCACCACGGCAACGGTGAGCAGCGCCGTGTTGGCTTTGCTGGCTGGCCCGATCAACGGGCGGCGCGACCAGGGCAGCAACAGCACCACGCCGATGGCGAACCAGAGGGCCAGACGCGGCACCAGTTGCCACCAGTCCAGGCCCACTTCGAGCAGTGCCCAGACCGTACTGCCCAACAATACGACGGCGTAGACACCCAGGCCGATACGGCGCTGGGCCAGCAGCAGGGCGCCAGACACGGCAAAGCCGATGCCGGCGATCAGGTAATACAGCGACCCGCCCACCTGACTCAACTTGATGCCGCCGGCCAGCAGTGCCAGCCCCATCAACAACAGCAGGACGCCGATCAGGCGGGGGAGCCAGCGGCTTCCCGTTTTGGCACCTTCAGTGCTCATCGCATGTTCTCCGTTTGGTATGTGTTTTTAGAAAGTGCTTTGAATCTTCAAGCCGCCGACCAGGGCGTTGTCGACCTGCGACACGCCTCCGGGGTGGCGGATGTATTGCAGGTTAGGTCGCACCGTGAGCCAGTCGGCAAGATGGATGCCGTAATACAGCTCAGCGCTGTATTCGGTGTCCTGTACGGGCAAGAAGCCTGGGTTGTCATAGTCGTAAAGCCCAGCGGCCTGGTTGGCCAGCCGAGCATTCTTGCGATAGGCCGGGTTGACATGCACACGGGCGATTGCAAGGCCGATGTCGTCCTTGGCCCGCCTGTCGAACGGTCCTTTGAATACCAGTCCAGCCTGCACATAGTTGTCGATGGCATTGGTTTTCTTGTCATGCATCGTGGCGTTGGCGAATACGCTCAAACCACGCGAGCCGTCCGATGCCAGCGCAGTCACCTGCTGCTGGGCGCCCAGCCACACGCCGTGCTTGCTTGAGCTGCTGCGGTAGGCGGCACCGCTGATCGCTGCCGCCTGCCCGTCGTTATCCTTGAGTACATCGCTTGCCTTGGCATTACTGTAGTAGTACCCGGCGCGATATTCCCCCTTCATGCCTTTGATGCGCGGGCTCCACACCAGTTCGATTGGCATGACGGCGCCCTGGGTGCCACTGCCGCTGAGTTTGAAGCCGTTGCCCGAATCCAGGTTGGACGGGTTCTGCTCGAATACGCCAACCTGGGCGAAGAGGCTGTCGCTGAGGTTGTAACGCACGCGCAAGGCCCACTGGCTGACGGGCCAGTTGTACCAGATGCCGCCTACCCAGTTGCCCACCTGAGAGCCACAGAAGGCCAGGTTCTGGAAGTCGCAGGGGAAGCTATTGAAGTCTTCGCCTTCGCCAAAGCGGCCAAACTTGACGTCCAGCGCGCCGTCGAAATAGTTCTGCTTGACCCATAGCTGCGTCAGGCGCCAAGTCTGGCCGCGGCCCCATACCTCCTGCGCCGAGGTGAAGCCACCCACGCGGGGGTCATTGATGCGGTCGTTGCTGATGTTCTGGCCGTGGCGCTCGGTGACCGTGAGCTGGAATTCGGCGTCGTGCCAGCCGAAGATCTTTTCCAGGTCCATGTGGCTGCCGAAGGTGAACTGATCACTGTAGCGGGCAGTGCGGTCGTGGTCGTAGCCACCGCGCAGGTTGCTACCCATTTCGCCTGTGTAGCCCAAGGTGAAGTCGTAACCCTGGTCAAGCAAGGCGGTACGGTGCCCGGCCCAGTCACCGAACATCCAGGGAGAGTCACTGGCAAATGGCTCGTTGGCATGGGCTGCGTTGGCCAGGGTCGCTAGAGCGAGGCCGAGGTAGCAGGATTTTGGCAGTTGAAGCATGAGGTAGCGCTATCTTCTGGTTGTTGGAAAAACGGCAAGCGCATCGACAGGCAGCCCTGGCAATGGGTTGACGAAAAAGGGAGTGGGTGAAGCGATTCAGCTTGCGGCGGGGAGGATATAGGGTAAAGCGTGGGAAAAAAAGACAAAATGTCGCAGTGCATTGTTACCCCTTGGGTAACAGTGCGGCTGAATGGGGCGGATGACGCCCCATGTGTCCCGTCGTGACGAGCGGGTTACCTCAGAAGGTGGTGCGCAGGCCGACTTCCACGCTTCGTCCCGGCGCAGGGGCGATATCGCGCAGGATCGAGCTGGCATAACGCACCGTCTGATCCGTCAGGTTCTCGCCACGCACGAATGCCAGCCACTGGCTGTGGCCCACGTCGAACCGATACCCCACGCTGGCGCCCAGGGTGGTATAGCCATCGGTGCGGGTTTCATTGGCCGGCTTGCGGTGTTGAGCGGCGGCATGCTCAACGTCCACCCGCGCCTGCCAGCGGTCAAGCTCCCACACCAGCCCGCTGTTCAGGCGCAACGGTGCGATTCGTGGCAGGGGCTCGCCGGAATCGAGGTTCTTGGCACGGGTATAGTCACCCGACAGCTCAAGCGCAAAGCTGCCATAGCGGTTCTGCGCCAGCTGCCACCGGTCTTGCGCTTCGATGCCGTAGAAGCGGGCTCGAACACCTTGGTACTGGTATTCGGGAATGCCGTCATGGTCGTGGTCATGATCATGGTCTTCGCCTTCATGCTCATGATCGTGACCTTCGCGCAGGTTGCCGGTGCCGATCAGGCCGATATAGTTGCGAAAATGGCTGTAAAAAACGCCCACGCTGCCTTTGTGCGTGCCGTTGTCAAAGCGCAGTGCCAAGTCCCCCGAGAACGCCTTTTCCTTGCTCAGGCTGGCATCGCCCACTTCATAGGCCCCGGTGGCCACATGCGCGCCGTTGGCATAGAGCTCATAAAAGGTGGGCGCCCGCTCGGTGTAGCCCAGGTTGGCGGCGAGCGACCAGATCGAGTCAAGTTGATACACGGCGCCCGACGACAGGCTAAAGGCATTGAAGCTACTGGCGCTGTCGGCTTCTGCAAACTGCGCGTTACCCTTGCCGTCCGGGTCGACGCGGGTGTGTTCCATCCGAGCCCCGAGGCTCACGTCCAACCGATCAGTGGCGTGCCATTGCTCCAGCAGGAACAGTGCAAGGGTGTCGGTATCGGTATGCGGCACGAACGCTTCTTCGCCCAGGGCTGAGAATTCGTTGCGGCTGACCTGCGCGCCCAGCACACCTTCGACGGGACCCAGGGGTTGGTGGCGGGCCTCGACACGGGCCTCGTAGCCTTTGTTCTTGAACGTGGTGTGGACTTCGCCTTCTTCGATTTCACGGTGCTGGTAATCGGTATACCCGGCATCGAGCTTCACCGAGCTGAACGGGCCGTCCAGGTCGCGAAACTGCGAGGCGAAAGCATAGTGGTCCTGCTCCATGTCCAGCCGAACGCCGGGCTCGGCCACCGAACCGTAGTTACTGTCATAACGGCTGTAGGACAGGCCAGCATAACCGTGGTCCCAGTGATAGGCACCGCCCAGCGCGCCGCCGTCCTGGCGACCGTCGCTGTTTTCCAGGCGATGCTTGCTGCCTGGGGTGTCGGCATCGCGTACCTGAGCGCTGCGAGCAAAGCCTGGGATGCGCAAGTCATTGTACTGACGGGCATTGGCATCCACGTGCAAAGCGAAGGCGCCGTTGCCGGCCTCCAGCTTGCCGGCACTGCTGCGTGTGGTGTCGGCGCCACCGTAGCGCAACTCGCCGGCTCCCTGGATGCCGTCGATAGGGGTATCAGGAATGCGGTTGTCGAACGTGTTCACCACGCCACCAATGGCATTGCCACCATACAGCAGGGCAGCGGGGCCCCGGACGATCTCGATGCGTTCGACGGTGACGGGGTCAAGGGGCACGGCGTGGTCGTAGGACAACGACGAGGCATCCAGCGCGCCTACGCCATTGCGCAGCAGGCGAATGCGATCCCCGTCCAGGCCTCGGATGATCGGGCGGCTGGCCCCTGGCCCGAACCAAGTGGAGGCCACACCTGGCTGTCGGTTCAGGGTTTCCCCCAGGCTGCTGTGCTGTTGTTGCAGCAGGTCGGTGCCTTCCAGCACCGTGCTGGGGCTGGCCAACTGGGCGCTGCCTAGCGGGTTGGCAGTGATGACTTGGGGCGAAAGTTCAACCCCCTGACTGTAGGAGGTGACCATGCAAAGTGCGAGTGCAAGCGGAGACAGGCGAAGCGGTGAGTGCACCATGAGCTGTAGCGATCCTTGGCAGAGATGTTAATTGTTACAATATAACATCTCTATTTCAGCACAGCCGTGTCCCACGCCGCCAGCCTTATTTGTCCAGCGCAGGGTGCGCGACGATGCCTGCACTGGTGTAAGGTGCGCATCTTTGTACCGGAGCCTTGGCATGAGCACTGCCCAACACAACGCGTTGCACGGCAAGACCCTCGAGCAGATCCTCACCGAGCTGGTCGCCCACTATCAATGGCAGGGGCTGGCCGAGCGCATTGATGTGCGCTGCTTCAAGAGCAACCCGACGGTCAAGTCGAGCCTTACCTTTCTGCGCAAGACCCCATGGGCCCGCGAGAAGGTCGAGCAGCTGTACATCAAGCTGCAGCGCCAGGCCTGACATGCGGCGTCACCCGTGGTTGAGCACCCTGGCCATGCTGGGCTGGCTGGGCCTGAGCGTGCAGGTGTACCTGGTGTTGTGGGGGCGATGGCAGGAGCAGGCGAGTCTGATAGGTGGGCTGATCAACGTGTTCGGCTACTTCACGGTGCTGACCAATACGCTGGTGGCCACTGTCCTGAGCTACGCCGCATTTGGCCGGGAAGGGGCGAGCAAGCGCTTTTTCCTGTCTCCTGTGGTCAGCTCGGCAGTGGCGGCGAGCATCGTGCTGGTGGCGTTGGCGTATAGCCTGTTGTTGCGCCATCTGTGGCAGCCGGAGGGTTGGCAATGGTTGGCAGACGAGCTGTTGCATGACGTCATGCCAGCGCTTTACGTCTTGTATTGGTGGTTCGAGGTGCCCGCGGGGCGGTTACGGCTGCACCACCTTGGGTTATGGGCGTTCTATCCTGCCGTCTATTTCGCCTATGCGTTGTGGCGCGGCAGTGAGATTGGCGTCTACGCCTATCCTTTCATCGACGTCGCCACCTTGGGGTACGGCCAGGTGATGATCAATGCGCTGGGTGTGCTGGCAGGGTTTTGGGCAATCGCCGGGGTGCTGCTCATTCTGGACAGGTGGCGGGCGGGGTGAGCAAGGGCATGCCGTCATTCAAGCTTCTCAGGCTGCCCTGGGGTTTGAGCTTCGCAACGAACATTGCCGAGGCGCCGGACCGGCCGGCCCGGCCCCTTTCAGTCATCGCTCGCTGAACCTTCCGCGCGCCAGTAGGCGGCGGCTTTGAGGGCGTCTTGAGCTACGCCTTTGCTGATCAGCAGCGTCTTGACCTCACGCGTCAGGCTCTTTTCCAGCGCCACCCAGGCGTACAAGGCCCCTTCGGGTAATGGCAAAGCCTCGACCGTGGCCACCAGGTCGTCCCGCCCCCGTACCGACCAGATCACGTCCACCTGCGCCTGGCTCGGCAAGGGCTGACGCTCCTGCTCATCGTGAACCTGGATGACGGCCACCACCCGTCGCCCCGCAGGCAGGGCTTCAAGACGGCGGCCGATGGCGGGCAAGGCGGTTTCATCGCCGATCAGCAGGTAGGCATCGAAAATGTCCGGGACCACCATCGAGGCGCGCGGCCCGGCGATATCCAGGGTTTGCCCCGGTGCCGCTTGCGCCGCCCAGGTCGAAGCAGGGCCATCGCCGTGCAGCACGAAGTCGATGTCCAGTTCGTTGGCCTGCAAGTCGATGCGCCGGGGGGTGTATTCGCGCATGATGGGCCGCTCGCCACCTTCCCGACCCAGTGCCCGGGCATCAATGGCTTGCTGCTGCTCGGCAGTCTCGGCAAACAGCAGCTTGATATGGTCATCCGTGCCTAGGCTGATGAAGCCCTGCAGCTCAGCGCCGCCCAATGTCACGCGCCGCATTCGCGGGGTCAGGTCGGTCACGCGCAGCACGTTCAGGCGGCGCTGGCGAATCTCGTGGTTGACGCGGTGAATGGCTTCACTCATCGACGCTCTCCTGGTCAGGGGCATGGGGGCCGCCAGCGATGGCCTTGGCGGTCACGTTGAGCAGGTCGCGGACTCGCTCGATTTCCTCGGGTGTCCAGCGGCCATGGTGCATGTGCAAGGCGTGGCGCAGATTGCCCACGGCCTCGTGAATCTCAGCAGGGCGGTCGTGGCCCCGCAGGGCATGCTTGCTGACTTCGATACGCACGCGTAACCCGTCCAGTGCCACGGCCTGCTCGGTCAAGGCGCTGCGACCCGTGTCGGTAATGGTGTACAGCCGCTTGCTGCCTTGAGGTTGGCCCTGGATGAGTTCGGCCTCCTCCAGAAAGTTGAGCGTGGGATAGATCACACCTGGGCTTGGCGTATAGCTGCCTTCGAAGCGCTTTTCGATTTGCCTGATCAGGTCGTAACCGTGTCCTGGCTGTTCGCCCAACAGTGAGAGCAGCAGTAGTTTCAGATCGCCCGGGGCGAACACCCGAGGGCCGCGTTCGCCGCGGCCGGGTTTGCGTTCGAAGTACTCAGAATCGCGCATGCTGGAAAGTGCCTGTTTAAGATATATCTCAAGATATATCTCAAGATAGTACTCAAGATGTCTCTTCGGCAAGCCACAAATGCTGATGATTCTTATCTACCCGTTCGATATATCCTCAGGTGAACCCGCGACGGCGTTTGACCGCTGTGGGGGGATGCATTCGTTAGGGTTGCCAGGCTGCAAGTACGGCATGAGGATCGGCGCCATGCCCTTGAGCACCTGCACCGGTAATGCAGACGTGAACTTGAAGGCCTCCGCCGAGCGCCCAGGCACGAAGGCGGTCAAGGTGCCGAAGTGGTTGTCGCCCAGGAAGAACACGAACGTCGCGGTGCGGTTCAGCGACCGTGAGCCTATCAGGCGGCCCCCGGCGCCAAAGCTTTCGATGCGGTTGTCGCCCGTTCCGGTCTTGCCGCCCATGACCAGAGGCGTGCCGTCCTTGAGCATGAAGCTGCCGGAGATGCGCCGCGCGGTACCCGCGTCCACCACTTGCGACATGGCGCCCTTGAGGGCTCGCGCCACTTCGACCGGCAGTATCCGCACACCACGGTCCGGGTCGCTGATCAGTTTGGTTTCGTAGGGCGTATCCGCTGCAAAGTGCAGGGTATCGATGCGCAGTGTCGGCAGCCGTACACCGTCGTTCTGGATGATGCCCACCAGTTCGGAAAGCGCGGCAGGCCGGTCACCGGAACTGCCAATAGCAGTCGCCAGCGACGGGACCAGGTGATCGAAGGGATAGCCGACCCGCTTCCAGCGCTGGTGAATGTCGAGAAACGCCTCGATTTCCACCATGGTCCGGATGCGGCTGTCCCGTGCGCCCTGGTGGCGGCTCTTGAACAGCCAGCTGTAGACCTCCTGGCGCTCGAAGCGACTGGCGTTGATCATTTCGCTCAAGGTCGATGCCGGATGCTTGAGCAAATAACCCAGCAGCCACAGGTCCAGCGGGTGAACCTTGGCGATGAAGCCCTGGTCAGGTAGGTTGTACCGCCCCGGGCCGTAGGCATCGTACATCTGTACCAGTCGATCGTCGGTCAGTTTGCTTTGTGCGAGCTTGCTGTCTTTGCTATGGGCCCGTACGAAGGCATTGAACGTGACCTGGCCGGCCTCGGGGAACAGGTAGCGGTGCACGGCCGCCAGACGTTGGGGGGTCACGCGCATACTGTCGAGGAAGGTGTCCAGGCGTTGCTGCGAGGTCTTGCGCTGGTACTTGCGCCAGAAACGCATCAGGTAGCTGGTCCCTTCCTTGTCGGCGAACTTTGCCAGGTACTCCTGTCGGCGCGGGTCAGCATCATCCTTGAGCAGCGGCACCGCGTTCAGTGGCTGCTGATAGGTGACGTAGCGCACCACGTCGCGCATCAGGCGGATGAACGGCAGGTTGATCGATTCGCGCAGGGCGTCCTTGAGGGTAGGGTTGCGGCCGTTGTCTTCCTTGCGGAAGTTGTTGAACACGTGCATACCGCCCCCGGTGAAGAACGATTCTCCGGTACTGGCCGAGTACTTGCGCTCAAGGGCGGCATCGAGCATGGCATCCAGGCTCTGGTTTTTGCTGTTTTGCATCAGCCAGCCCAGTGACCAGCGGCTGATGACATCCAGGTCGGCGACCTCGACGTTCTTCAACTCGGCCACAGGCTTGCCGGCGTACTTGTCATGCAGCTCGGCGACGATTTCCAGGTAAGTGGTCAGCACCCGAAGCTTGGCGGTGGACCCCAGTTCCAGCTTGCTGCCTTCGTTGATGTCGAAGGGTTGGTCAGTGCTGTCCGTCTGTACCCGCACGCGTGAGCCATCGGCCGTGCGTTCGAACAGGGTGAAACTGTAGCTGACCTGGTCGGTGGTTTTGGCGGTCAGCAGACGTTCGCCGATCAGGCCGATCTGCGCGGCAAAGGCCGGGTCGGCCAGATGCTTGAGGTACTCGCTGACTTGCAGCTGCAAGTCAGCCTGCAAGGTGCTGGTGGCAGAAAGGTCCAGGCGATCGAGGTCGTACAGCGGGCGGTTGAGCATGGCCGAAAGACGGTTGCGGGCCAGGCTGATGCCCTTGTTGGTGACGATCGGCACGATGGTCGGCTGCGCGACCCAGTCACGGTAGACAGCCTTGCTGGCCAATGCGGCATCGGCCAGCGCCTGAGGGATGATCTGGTTCGCGGCCAGCACCCGGACATGGGCGTCGGTCAGCTCGGCGAGTTCGAGGCGCCCTTTGGAGAGGTAGTGCGAGGGCCGGCGCTGGGCGATCATCAACGACAGCACCTGACGCAGCGCAAGGCCACGGGCCGCCAAGCTCTGTGCGTCCGTGGCGGTGTCATTGAGCGCTTTGTTGACTTGCTCGAAGTCTGCCCCGTACCACACGCGCAGGCCTTCGGCCATACCGTGCACCTCTCCATGACCCGGCACGGCGGACAGCGGCACGCTGTTGAGGTAGTCACGCACGATGCGCTGGCGCGCCTCGGTGGTGTCCGGCCCGCCCTGGTAGGCGCGCACGCTGGCAGAAATCATCTGCCTGATCTTCTCGGCGCCCGACACGGTCAACCCGTCAGGTGAATGGCGATACTTCTCCAGCTGGGTAGCCAGGGTACTGCCACCGGCAGATTGGCCAGGCAAAGCCAGGTAGCGCGCGATCTGGCTGTAGGCCGCCTTGGCGAAACGGGGCCAGTCCACCGCCGGGTTGTTGCGCGGATCACGGGTATCGAGCAGGTCGCGGTTCTCGATGAACAGCAAGCTGTTGACCACCACCGAGGGAATCGAGGCGAAGTCCGGGTACAGGTACTGGGGATACTGATACTGGTACAGCATGTCGCCCCGGCAATCGGTGATCGCCAGGCCTGCCTGGACCTTTTCGATGTAGGGCGCGAACAGCCCATGATCGACGTAGTTGACCAGCGCCGGCGAGAACCGCACTTGTTGGCTGATCAGGTAATCGCGCTTGAGCAGGCGAGGCAGGAACTCGCCGAGCGAGCTGTAGCCCAGGCGCTTGTCGAACGGCCCTTCGCCTGGGTACACGATCGAATCGCTGGGGCCGGGCTGCAGCGAGTAAGTCAAGGTGCTTGCCAGCTTGCTGAACTCGCGCGATTGCAGCTCGGAGGTGCGGAATTCTTCATAGGCCGCGAAGCCGACCGTGCCAGCTGCCACCAGCAGAATCAGGATGATCAGGCGCCACCATAGCCGGCGCTGACGAGGGGACTTGGGTTCTGGCGTCTCGGCAGGCGTTTGTGCGGGGGCTTGCTTGGTGTTTGGTTCCGTTTGCCACAGTGCGCCCATAATCGTCTATCCAACCAGGTATTTTCATCTTGCTTGCCTGGAGCTTAGACGTTGCGCCGGGTATGTGAAAATTTTGTGGAAACTGCGCAATAAAGCGGGTGCGCGGCTTGGCCGCGCTCAAGCATTCAGGCGGCTACCTCGCTGTTGGGCTCGAAGCTGTCCGCCCGGGCCAGATGCCACATACGCGAATAGAATTGCCCATCGACCTCGCCGGTCAGTAGCTCGCCGGGCTTTAGGAACACATGCATTTGCGAGAACAGCTTGATCTCGGTGGCTGAAATGCGGCGTACCAAGTGCTTGGCTTCGAGCTGCGACGGGTGTTCCAGCCCGGCAGCAGCCAGCATTTCGGCCAAGGCACGCAGGGTGTTGCGATGGAAGTTGAGCACCCGTTCGGCTTTGTCCGGCACCACCAGGGCACGCTGGCGCAGCGGATCCTGCGTGGCCACGCCGGTGGGGCACTTGTTGGTGTGGCAACTCTGGGACTGGATGCAGCCGATGGCGAACATGAACCCCCGCGCAGCATTGGCCCAGTCCGCACCGATGGCCAGGACGCTGGCAATGTCGAAGGCGCTGACGATCTTGCCGCTGGCACCGAGCTTGATCTTGTCGCGAAGGTTCAAGCCCACCAAGGTGTTGTGCACGAACAACAGGCCTTCGCGCAGCGGCACACCGATATGGTCGGTGAACTCCACGGGGGCGGCCCCGGTGCCGCCTTCCTTGCCATCGATCACGATGAAGTCGGGCAGGATGCCGGTTTCCAGCATGGCTTTGGCAATGCCCATGAATTCCCACGGGTGACCCAGGCAGAGCTTGAACCCCACCGGTTTGCCGCCCGACAGCTCACGCAGTTGGGCGATGAACTGCATCATTTCGATGGGTGTTGAAAACGCGCTGTGCCGCGACGGCGAGACGCAGTCTTCACCCAGCAGCACGCCGCGGGTTTCGGCAATTTCCTGGGTAACCTTGTGCTTGGGCAGAATGCCGCCATGCCCAGGCTTTGCGCCCTGGCTCATCTTGACCTCGATCATGCGCACCTGCGGGCTGCGCGCCTGCGCGGCAAATGCCTGCGGATCGAAACGACCGTCCGAGGTACGGCACCCGAAATACCCGCTGCCCAGTTCCCATACCAGGTCGCCGCCGTGCTCGCGATGGTAGGGGCTGATGCTGCCCTCACCGGTGTCGTGGTGAAAGTTGCCCAGCTTCGCGCCTTGGTTCAACGCGCGAATGGCGTTGGCGCTGAGCGAGCCAAAACTCATGGCGGAGATGTTGAAGATCGAGGCTGAGTACGGCTGGCTGCACTGCGGGCCGCCGATGGTGATGCGAAAGCTCGCCGGGTCAGCCAGAGGCGCCGGGCGCATGGAGTGACCGATGAACTCGAAGCCCGACGCGTAGACGTCGATCAGGGTGCCGAACGGCTTGTCCGAGACCTGGTTCTTGGCCCGGGAATAGACCAGCGAGCGCTGGGCACGGGAGAAGGGCAGGGCGTCGCTGTCTGCTTCGAGCAGATACTGGCGGATTTCCGGGCGAATGGTTTCCACCAGGTAGCGAATATTGCCCAGGATCGGGTAGTTGCGACGCACGGCGTGGCGTTTTTGCAACAGGTCGAACAGGCCTATCAGGCTGAGCAAGCCTGTTGTCAGGGTGAACGGCCAAAGCCAGTGGTGATGAATCAATGGCAGGGTGGCCAGGGTAAACACGATGCAGACGGCGAACACCGCATAACGGCTGAGAAGTGACAGGCTCATACAGGGTCCTTGCGATGGCTCGGTCAGGCTCACGGCCTGAGGTGAGCCCCGACCATAGCCAACTTGTCCGTCGCTGCAAAGGCCGTGTCGCGCAGCAGCAGCTGTCGCCACTGCGTTTGCTGCGCTGCGCAAGCTTCGACCAGATAGACGTAGCGCTTGCCCACCCGCGCAGCCACCGGTACGCCGTCGCGGTAGAGCAGGCGGTTGCCGCTGGTGGCCGGTACCTTGGCCCCCGGCAGCAACGTGCCGATCAAGTTCAGCGGATCGCTGGCACTGACCAGCACCAACGTGCCGTCCGCCGCTTGCCGGCGAACCTGGCGCAGCATGGCCACGGCCTCGGGCAAGGCGAACTGCTCGCCGGACAACCCGGCAATGAAGCGCCCACCCCGTATTTCCCCACGCGCCTCCAGGCGCTGGTAGCAGCGCAGCAGGTCACGCCAGGGCGGCAGCACATCGCTCTCACGCGCCAGCAGGCGCCAGCACATCACCCCGTAGCGCTGCAGCAGCAGGCGAGCGATGCTTTCGATGTGCTGATCCTGATCCGGCGCGGCTTCGCTGCGCGGCAGCAGGGCCCAGCGCCCTGCATAAGCCATGCTGTTGGACAAGGGCAGGTGACCGAAGCGCGGCCGACGCGCGGTGCGCCGGGCGGCCGGCGCGATCAGGCTACGCAGCCCGGTGAAGCTGTCGGCATTGGCCAGGCCAGCGCCAACCAGCGCCTGCAAGGCCGTTTCCAGTTCGGCGGGGAGCAGACGGGCCTCTTGGGCCAGCTCGTCGAAAAACAGTGCACCCCGGGTTTTCAGGGCGTCATGCACCCGCTGGGCACGTGGTCCCAAGGTGTCGAGGCACGGGGGTGGGGCCAGGCTTCGCCACAGCTGCAGGTGTTCGCGAGGCAGCAACACCACGGGCGTGCTGGCCACCGTGCTGGCTGACACGGTACTTGCCAACCGGCTCCAGGCGAACTGCCCGCTGCGGCAGGCCTCGTCGAGCCAGCTGGGGCTGTAATCGCGCACGCGTGCAGGCAGCACTTCGGCTTCCCACGCCCCGGCCGCACTTGGAAACCCCTGCAGTTGGGCCAGCACAACAGGCAGCGCCTGCGGCCCTTGCAACCGTTGCCCCGGATCAAGGTGTTGCCAGTGGAACAGGAAACGCATGAAGTCCTGCAGGCTGACCGGCTCGATCTCCCGGCGCAGACGTTTGACGGTATAGCGGTGGATACGCGCCAGCAGGTGGCGTTCGCACCATTGAGTGTCAATTGCATCTGGGCTGAAATGCCCCCTGAGCACATGGCCTTGGGCCTCGAGCCGGGCCAATGCCTGCTCCACATCAGCGATGGACTTGCCCAGCGGCGTCGCAAGCTGGGCAACGGTGGCAGGCCCATGACCGCTGAGCCGGGCACGCAGCAGTTCGGGCAGCGCCAGGTCATGGTCCACTGGCTGATCGAAGCCTGGCAGTGGCTCGACCACGGGCGCCAGGCGGCAATCGGGGTAGACGGCTTTCAACAGCGTCAGGCGCTCACGGGCCAGCCACAACTTCTGCTCGGGCAGGTAGACGGCTCGGCCCCGCTTGGCAAGCTGATCAAGCAGCGTACGCCAGCGTGCGCCTGCCTGAGCTTCGGGCTGGCTGATGGCGCCCAGGCTCATGAGCGCTTCATGCATTTCATCTGCGTTGACCGGCTGCGGCCAGGCCTCGGCTGCCACTGCCGCAATGGCGTCCGCATCCAGCGCACCCAGCTCATCACCTGACTGCACATCCGCCCAGCGGCGATTGAGCACCGCCTGGGTACGGCGCTCTTCGAGCGGGGCGTCATCCAGAAAGGTGTAGGGCCTGGCGTTGAGAATGGCTGACGCCAGCGGCGAGGGCGCCGGCAGGTCGCGCGCCAGCAGGCGCACGGCACCGCTTTCCATGCGCCGCAGCAACGCCAGCCAACCGTCGCAATCCATGGCGTCGTGCAGGCAATCGTCGAGGGTCTGACGAACCAGCGGGTGGTCCGGTACGTGCCGTTCGCCGGACAGATTTTCAAGGCAGGCGATCTGATCGGGAAACACCGAGGCGATCAGGTCTTCGCTCTTCATGCGCTGGATCTGCGGTGCAACCTTGCGACCACCGGCAAAGCGCGGCAAGGCCATGGCCACACCCGCGTTCCAGCGCCAGCGGACACCGAACAGCGGGGCATCGAGCACAGCCTGGATCAGCACCTGCTCGGCGCTGCGGCTGTCGAGGTAGCGCCACACCTCGTCGAGGGCAAAGCTGTGGCTGGTAGACAGCGACAGCACGATGGCATCTTCACTGGCTGCCGCTTGCAGCTCGACATTGAAGGTACGGCAGAACCGCTTGCGCAGGGCCAAACCCCAGGCGCGGTTGATGCGGCTACCGAACGGCGAATGGATGATCAGCTGCGTGCCGCCTGACTCGTCGAAGAAACGCTCCATCACCAGGGTGTCCTGGGAGGGCAGGGCGCTCAATACCTGCTGGGTGCGGGCCAGGTAGTCCAGCAACTGCTCGGCACAGCTGGCGTCCAGTTCGAATGTGGCTTGCAGCCAGGCCAGCACATGCGCCAGCGAGCCATCGGCGTGTTGCAGGCGCTCATCGATCTGCCCTTGCAGCCTGGCCACGGCGGCGCTGAGCTCGCGGCTGCGGCCAGGGGCTTCGCCCAGCCAGAACGGAATCGTGGGGGGCTGGCCGTGGGCGTCTTCGACCCGGACCCGCCCGGCCTCCACGCGCAGGATGCGATAAGACGCGTTGCCTAGCTGGAAGATGTCGCCAGCAATGCTCTCCACGGCAAAGTCTTCGTTGACGCTGCCGATGTTCAGCGCCTGAGGTTCGAGCACGACGGCGTAGTCGGCGTTGTCGGGAATCGTCCCGCCACTGGTCAAGGCGGTGAGTTGGCTGCCACGGCGCCCTCGCACCATGGCGCTGACGGCATCACGGTGCAGGTAGGCGCCGCGCACGCCCTGGCGGCCGTTGTAGCCTTCGGCAAGCATGCCAAGCAAGGCGTCGTAATCTTCGTACGCCAACGTTTCGAACGGCATGGCCTGGCGCAGGCAGTCGAACAGCGCTCGCTCGTGCCAGGGCTGGTTGCTGGCCTCGGCGACGATCTGCTGGGCCAGCACATCCAGCGGGGCCTTCGGTACCTGCACTTCATCCAACTCGCCGCGGCGCACGCAATCGAGCAGCGCCACGCACTCGATCAAGTCGTCTCGCGATGTCGCGAACAGCCGTCCTTTGGGCACCCCGTCCACCTGATGTCCTGCACGCCCCACGCGCTGCAGGAACGCTGCGATCGAGCCGGGTGAGGCGATCTGGCACACCAGGTCGATGTCGCCGATGTCGATGCCAAGTTCCAGCGAGGCCGTGGCCACCAGCACCTGCAGCTCGCCCGCCTTCAGGCGCTGCTCGGCGCTCAGGCGCCTTTCCTTGGACAGGCTGCCGTGGTGAGCGGCCACCGCAGCCGCGCCCAACCGATCGCTCAAGTGACGGGTGATGCGCTCGGCCAGCCGCCGGGTGTTGACGAACACCAAGGTGGTGCGATGCGCACGGGCCAGTTCGGCCAGACGATCGTACACCAGCCCCCAGGCATCCTGGTCGAGCACCGCCCCCAGTGGCACCGGCGGGATTTCGATGGCCAGGTCACGCTGGCGGGCGTGCCCTACATCGACGATGGCACAGGCGCGCCCGCTGCCCACCAGAAACTGCGCCACCCGCTCGACCGGACGCTGGGTAGCAGACAGGCCGATGCGTCGCAGCGGACTGTCGCACAACGCTTGCAGGCGTTCGAGGGTCAGCGCCAGGTGGCAACCGCGCTTGTTGCCGGCCAGGGCATGGATCTCATCGACGATGACGGTGTGCACCGTACGCAGGCCTTCACGCCCAGAGGCCGAACCCATCAGCACGTACAGGGACTCAGGGGTCGTGACCAGAATATGCGGTGCCTGTTTGCGCATGGCGATGCGTTCTTTCTGGGGCGTATCACCAGTGCGCACCGCCGTGGTGATGGTGGGGGCTGCGTGCCCTTGCGCCTGGAGTGTGCGCTGGATGCCCTCCAGCGGTATTTGCAGGTTCAAGCGGATGTCGTTGGACAGGGCTTTCAAAGGCGATACGTAGACGACCTGCGTGTGGGCGGGCAATGTGCCGCCCTGCTCCAGCCCTTGGCGAAACAGCCGGTCGAGCACCGCCAGAAACGCACTGAGCGTCTTGCCTGAGCCGGTCGGCGCTGCCAGCAGCACGGACTGACCGGCCTGGATGAGCGGCCAGGCCTGAGTCTGGGCATCGGTCACCGACGGATAACGGCCTGAGAACCAGGCCGCAACGCCTGGATGGAACAGCTCGAATACGGGATGGTTGGCGGCAGCAAGCGTCATTGGGAAGGTTATGAAGGGTCCCGGCCGGGTTGGCAAGTGGCCATTCGTCTGCCCACGTCCAAACCTGGCAGTGGCCTTGTCACGGCTGGGGAGGCATGGGATGCTCGCCGCCCATTTTCAGGGAGATCACCCATGGCCAATACCATCCGCATTGCCGCCGCCTTATTGCTGGACTCGCAAGGTCGCACGCTGCTGGTGCGCAAGCGCGGCACTCAGGCATTCATGCAGCCGGGCGGCAAGATCGATGCCGGAGAAACCCCGGTTCAAGCGTTGGCCCGTGAGCTGCACGAGGAACTGGGCCTGCAGATCGACCCCGCCAAGGCCGTGCGCCTTGGTCAGTTCAGCGCCCCGGCAGCCAATGAGCCAGGGTTCGAGGTGCAGGCCGAGTTGTTCCGGGTGGACTGCGCGGCATCGGTAATGCCGGCGGCCGAAATCGACGAGATCACTTGGTTGGCCGCTGACCAGACGCCAGAAATGCCCCTGGCGCCCCTGACCCGTGACCTGATCCTGCCGCTGTACCGCCAGTTGCTCAGCGCACCGCACTGACCCCGTCGAGGGTGGCGAACGAAGTGTCTTTGGCCGTCAGCAGAAAATCGCGCATATAGGGTGCATCTAGCATGTCGGTGCGCACGGCAGCGTAGAGTGTTGCGAACAGGCCTTTTTCGCCCAGGCGCTTGCCTTTGACGTAACCGCGCGAGCTGTATTCGTGCAAGGCCCAATGGGGCATGCCGCACACGCCGCGGCCGCTGGCCACCAACTGCATCATCATGACCGTAAGCTCCGAGGTGCGTACGGCCGCAGGCTCGATGTCGGCTGGCTCCAGGAAGCGGGTGAAGATGTCCAGACGGTCACGCTCCACCGGATAGGTGATCAGGGTCTGGTCCGCCAGGTCCTGGGGCACCATGTAGGGTTTGCTGGCCAACGGATGTTGGTTGGCCACCGCCAGCATGGCTTCGTAGGTGAACAGGGGAACGTAGGTAATGCCGGCCAGGTCCAGGGGATCGGAGGTCACCACCAGGTCCAGGTCACCACGGGCCAAGGCGGGCAGGGGCGCGAACGCGAAGCCTGAGGCCAGGTCCAGTTCCACTTCAGGCCAGGCATCACGGAACTGATCGATGGTGGGCATCAGCCACTGGAAGCAGCTGTGGCATTCGATAGCCATGTGCAAGCGACCGGCAGTGCCGCCGGCCAGTCTGGCGATATCCCGCTCGGCGCCACGCAGCAGGGGGAGCGTGGCGTCGGCCAGTTGCAGCAGGCGCAGCCCTGCGCTGGTGAAGCGAATGGGCTTGCTCTTGCGCACGAACAACGTCAGGCCCAGGCGCTCTTCCAGTTCCTTGAACTGGTGGGACAAGGCCGACTGGGTCAGGTGCAGCCGCTCGGCCGCTTCGACCAGGCTGTCTGCTTCACGCAGGGCATGAAGGGTTTTCAGGTGGCGGATCTCCAGCACAGCTAACTCCGAGGGTAGGGCTGAGGGTAAACATCTTGGAGTTGAGTTTCCCTCATGTTACCGCCGCTGTCGACTGTGCCTTGCCCATTGACTGATCTATTGCGGCGCCTCGGTCCATCAACCCAGACCGTATTTCTTGACCTTGTCGAACAACGTGGTCTTCGCCATGCCCAGCTCCTGGCTCGCTTGGCTCAGGTTGCCCCCGGTGCGCTGCAAGGCGTCACTGAGCAGGTTGCGCTCGAAGGCCTCCACGGCCTCGGCAAAGCCCAGCCCTTGGCTGCTGGTGCCCGTGGGGCCTTTCTTGAAGGCGGGCAGCCCTAGTGCATAGCGTTCGGCCACATTGCGCAGTTCGCGCACGTTGCCCGGCCAGTCATGGGCCATCAGCCGTGACAGCGTCTGGCTGTCCAGGGTGGGCGTCTCCCGGTCGAACCGCAGCGCCGATTGCTGCAGGAAGTGCTCGAACAGCTGCAGGATGTCTTCGCGGCGTTCGCGCAGCGGTGGCAGTTCGAGGGTCACCACGTTCAGGCGGTAATACAGGTCGCTGCGAAACTGCCCGCTCTGACCCAGGCTGTCGAGGTCGGCCTTGGTCGCCGCGATGAGCCGGCAATCCACGGGAATGCTCTGGTTCGAGCCGAGCCGTTCCAGGGTGCGCTCCTGGAGCACCCGCAACAGTTTGATCTGAAGGTTGATCGGCATGCTTTCCACTTCATCGAGAAACAGCGTGCCGCCGTTGGCGTGCTCGATCTTGCCGATACGCCGTTTGCCAGCACCGGTGAAGGCGTTGGCTTCATGGCCGAATATCTCGCTTTCGAACAGGTTCTCGGGCAGGCCACCGCAGTTCAATGCCACGAAGGGCTGGCCCTGGCGACGGCTGAAGTCATGCAGGCAGCGGGCCACCAGTTCCTTGCCGGTGCCTGTCTCACCCTCGATCAGCACATTGGCGGAGGTATCGGCCACGTTGGCGATCAGTTCGCGTAGGTGCTGCATGGCGGGCGAACGACCGATGATGCGCCCCTCCAGGCTGCTCTGCCCGGCAAGCTGGCGGCGCAGCGCCGAGACTTCGCGGGACAGGCCGCGTTGCTCGAGCGCACGGCGCACCACATCGACCAGCCGCTCGGGGGAGAAGGGCTTTTCCATGAAGTCATACGCGCCGTTGCGCATGGCGCCGACGGCCATGTCGATATCACCGTGCCCGGTGATCAATACCACCGGCAGGCTGCGGTCGCGCGCCTTGAGACGGTTAAGCAGTTCCAGGCCGTCGATACCCGGCAGGCGAATGTCGCTGACCACGATGCCGGCAAAGTCATCGCCAATGCGCTCGAGCGCCTGTTCGGCACTGCCTACGCCTTCGCAACCGATGTCCTCCAGCGCCAGTGCCTGCTGGCACCCAAGAAGGACATGGGGGTCGTCTTCGACGATCAGAACGGTAAGGGGCACTTGGGTCATGGAGAGTCTGCCGATTCGCTGGGGGTGGAGGCCAAGGGCAGGATCAGCACGAAAGCTGTGCCGCCGCTGGCAGGGTGCTCGACACTGAGGCTGCCCTTGGCGGCCGCAGCAAGGCTGGCCGAGAGGGTCAGGCCCAGGCCAAGGCCATTGTCGCCCGGCTTGGTGGTGAAGAACGGTTCGAAAAGATGCTTGCGTGCCTCTGGATCGATGCCATGGCCGTTGTCACGCACCTGCAAGCGGTATTTGTCCCCCTGCAGTTCACCTTCGAGCCATAAGGCTGGTTGGGGCTGGACAGCCATGGCATCCAGGGCGTTGCCGATGAGGTTGACCAGGATCTGCTCCAGCCGGGTCTGGTCGATGGCCAACTGCAGGTCCTGGTAATGGCGGTGCACCTGCAGGTGGCTGCTGTTGATCCGTTCTGCCAGCACCTGCAGGCTGGCTTCGACCGCCTTGGCCACCGCGGCCTGGCCGCTGTCGTCACTGCGTCGGGCGAATGAACGCAGGCTGGCGGTGATGCGGCCCATGCGGTCGACCAGGCCATTGATGGTACGCAGGTTGGTACTGGCGGTCTCCAGTGCGCCGCGTTCGATGAACCGAACGGTGTTGCCCGACAAGGTACGCAGCGCCGCCAAGGGTTGATTGAGTTCGTGGGCGATACTGGTGGACATCTGTCCGATGGCTGCCAGCTTCCCAGCCTGAACCAGTTCGTCTTGCGCCTGGCGTAGGGTCTGCTCGGCATGACGGCGCTCGCGTATCTGCCCCTTGAGCCGTTCGTTGCTGGCCCGCAGGTCGGCCGTACGCTCGGCGATGCGGCGCTCGAGCTGGCTATTGGCTTGCTCCAGCGCCTCGCGGGCTGCCAGGCGGGTAGCGATGACTTTGCGTCGCTCGTTCCAGGCGATGCCCAGAATGGTCAGCAAGGCAAACGCCACACCGACCAGGATGCCCTGCACCATGGATTCGCGACGCAGATCCTGAAGCGGCGTGAGCAGCGTAAAGTGCCAGGGTGTATCGACCAGACGACGTGTCTGGGCCAGGTAGGCCACCTCATCGGGGTTGCCCTGGGCCGTTTCGCTGTTGGCCGGGAAGGTCAGCTTTTCTACCCCGTCGGCCAGGGTCTCGCGCCCCAGCGGTTGCAGCTCATTGAGCGGCCACCAGTAGTATTGCAGGCTGCGCGCCAGGCGCTCCTTGGTTTGCGGGGTCAGTGGACGCACCGATTTGAGGCGTCGAGCCGGATCGCTGGAAAGAATGATGATCCCGTTCTCGTCGCTGACGAACGCTTCCAGGCGGGCCCGCTGCCAACGTTCCTCCAGGGTATCGAGACGCACCTTGATCACGGCAACGCCGATGATTTTGCCGTGCTCCTCAAGCCCGTGGGCCAAGTAGTAGCCAGCTTCGCCCGTGGTGCTGCCGATGCCGTAGAAGCGCCCGGGTTCGCCACGCACGGCGGTCTGGAAATACGCGCGAAACGACAGGTCCTCGCCCAGGAACGAGTCGGTATCGCGCCAGTTGCTGGTGGCCTGCACCCGCCCTTGGGTATCGAGCACGAAGATCGCGCGGCTGCGGCTGCGCCGGTTGAGGCCTTCGAGATATTCGTTGACGGTTTGCCGTGAGCCACCATCAGGGTCTGTCAGCAGGTGCGACACGCTGTCTTCGAGTTCCAGCAGGCTGGGAAGGTAGGTGTACTTGCTGATTTCGCTCTCGACCGTACGCGCATGCAATTCCAACTGGCGCTCGCCATTTTCACTGAGCACGCGTATGCCGTTGCTCTCGCTGATCAGGAACCCGGCCATGCCCAGCCCGATCATCAGCAAGATGATCAGCGGAGGTAACAGCAGTTGGCGGACAAGGCGGGCTTTCACGGCAGGCTTGGCAGGTAACAGGAGCGAGGGGTCGCATTTCATCACAGTGACCTCGTCACGGCCAGCGCCCGCTGCCCGGAAGGGCGGCGGGGCCGAGCGGCTCGATGAGGCAGGATCAGTGCTGAAGGATCTTGCTCAGGAAGTGCTGGGTGCGTTCGTGACGGCCTTCGGGGTTGCCGAAGAAGTCTTCCTTCTGGCAATCCTCGATGATGTGCCCCTTGTCCATGAATATCACGCGGTTGGCCACTTTGCGGGCAAAGCCCATTTCGTGGGTCACGCACATCATGGTCATGCCTTCGTGGGCAAGCTCGACCATCACGTCCAGCACTTCGTTGACCATCTCCGGGTCCAGGGCCGAGGTGGGCTCGTCGAACAGCATGACGATCGGGTCCATGGACAATGCTCGCGCAATGGCGACCCGTTGCTGCTGGCCGCCGGACAACTGCCCGGGGTGCTTCTTGGCGTGGGCACTCAAGCCGACGCGGTCGAGCAGGGCCAGGCCCTTCTTGGTGGCTTCGGCTTCACTGCGGCCCAATACCTTGCGCTGGGCAATGGTCAGGTTTTCGGTGATGGTCAGGTGGGGGAACAGCTCGAAATGCTGGAAGACCATGCCCACGCGCGAGCGCAGTTTGGGCAGGTTGGTCTTGGAATCGGCGATCGAAGTGCCGTCGACCACGATGTCACCTTTCTGGAAAGGCTCCAGCGCGTTCACGCATTTGATCAGGGTGGACTTGCCCGACCCCGAAGGCCCGCACACCACCACCACCTCACCTTTCTTGACCTCGGTGCTGCAGTCGGTCAGCACCTGGAAGTCCCCGTACCACTTGTTGACGTTCTTGATGGAAATCATACGGTGATCCTTTTTTGCAGGCGCTTGACCAGCCACGAAGCGGAGAAGCTGATAATGAAGTACACGACGCCGGCGAAGATCAGGAACTCATGGGAGCGCCCGATGATGTCGCCGTTGGAGCGTGCCGAGTTGAGGAAGTCGACCAGGCCTACCGTGTAGACCAGGGACGTGTCCTGGAACAGGATGATGCTTTGCTGCAGCAGCAAGGGCGTCATCTTGCGGAAGGCCTGGGGCAGGATGATCAGGCGCATGGTCTGGCCATAAGTCATGCCCAATGCCTGGGCCGCGCCCATCTGGCCCTTGGAGATCGATTGCACACCGGCACGCACGATTTCGCAGAAATAGGCCGCCTCGAACATCATGAAGGCGACCACGCAGGAGGTGAAGGCCCCCACCGGCGTGTCCTGCCCGGTGATCCAGCGCAGCACGAACGGCACCGCCAGGTAGAACCAGGTGATCACCAGCAACAAGGGGATCGAGCGGAAATAGTTGACGTAGGCGCCGGCCAACCTGGACAGCAGTTTATTCGACGACAGGCGCATCAGCGCCAGCAGGGTGCCCAGCACGATGCCGCCGATGACGCCCATCACCATCAGTTGCAGGGTCATGGCCATGCCATCCCAAAGGGCGGGCAGGGCGGGGATGATTTCGCTGAAATCCAGGTCCATTTACTTGCCCCCTACAGAGATCAGGCCAGGTACCGCCACTTTCTTTTCGACGACGCGCATGAGCAGCATCAGGCCCATGTTGAGGGTGAAGTAGATCAACGTGGCCAAGGTGAACGCTTCAAACAGGTTGGCCGAGAACTCGGCGGTCTGCTTGGTTTGCGCCAGCAGTTCCATCAGGCCGATCAACGAAGCCACCGAGGAGTTCTTGAACACGTTCAAGAATTCGGAGGTGAGTGGCGGGATGATGATGCGGAAGGCCTGTGGTAGCAGCACATTGGTGTAGATCTGCGACAGGCTGAAGCCCATTGCCCGCGCTGCCGATTCCTGGCCACGTGGCAGGGCCTGGATGCCGGTGCGAACCTGCTCGCACACCCGTGCGGCGGTGAACAGGCCCAGGCACACGACCACACTGATCAAGGCCGACGTGGTCGGGTTCAAGTCCTGCTTGAACCATTCCTGCAGCCCCTCTGGCAGCAGGTCCGGCACCAGAAAGTACCAGATGAACAGCTGCACCAGCAAAGGCACGTTGCGGAACAGCTCGACGTAAGCGGTGGCGATACCGGAAACGAGCCGGTTAGGCACGGTACGCATCACGCCCAGGATCGACCCCAGCAGCAAGGCGATGATCCAGGCGGAAATGGCGATGGCGATGGTCCACCCCAGGCCGGTGATGTACCAGTCCAGATAGGTTTCGCTGCCCACGCCAGTGGACTTGAAGAATACGCCCCAGTCCCAGTTGTAATTCATCGGGATTTCCCCTCAGACGATTGTTTCACGGGCACCTTCCAGCTTCCGAGGGCAAACTGCCCTCGGATGAAAGGTTAGACACTAACGGGGAGCCTGCCGGTTTAATTCGCGCCTTGCAGCGCGGCAGGCTCCAGGCTGGGGGTCAGGATTTCTTCTCGTCTGCCGCCTTGTCGGTCGGCTCGGCGATCAGCTTCTTGAGCTCGTCGCTCATCGGGAATTGCAGGTTCAGGCCTTTTGGCGGGATTGGCTGCTGGAACCACTTGTCGTAGCTCTTGTTGACTTCACCGGACTTGAAGTAGCCAACGATCGCATCATCCACGGCCTTCTTGAAGGGCTCATCACCCTTGCGCACCATGCAACCGTAGATTTCATAGGATTGCGGCGTACCGGTGATGACCCAGTCCGACGGCTTGCGAGCCTTGGCCATTTCGCCAGCCAGCAGCGCGTCATCCATCATGAAGGCCACGGCGCGGCCGCTCTCGAGCATGTTGAAGGCTTCACCGTGGTCCTTGGCGGAGATCACGTTCATCTTCATCTGCTTGTCGGCGTTCATGGCCTTGAGAATGCGCTCGGAGGTCGTGCCTGCGGTAGTCACTACGTTCTTGCCAGCCAGGTCTGCGAAGTCCTTGTAGGCCGGCTGACCGTCTTTGACCTTGGTCAGCAGACGGGTGCCAACCTCGAAGATACCCACCGAGAAGCTGACTTGCTGCTGACGCTCGACGTTGTTGGTGGTGGAGCCGCACTCCAGGTCGACGGTGCCGTTCTGCACCAGCGGGATGCGGGTCTGGGAAGTGACCAGGTTATAGCGGACCTTGATGTCGGTACCCAGTTGCTTCTTCAGGGCCTCGACGACGGCCAGCTGGATGTCGTGGGAATAGCCTACAGGCTCTGGCTTGCCGGCCAGGTAGGAAAACGGGATGGAGGAGTCGCGGTGGCCCAAGGTGATGGTGCCTGAATCCTTGATCTTCTTCAGGGTGCCGGTGAGTTCTTCGGCCATGGCCGGCGAAGCGATTACAGCAGCCGCGATGGCGGCGCCCAGCAATTGACGAACGATACGCATCAAATTTTCCTCGACGTGTTTGTTTTTTTTATGGAGCCGTTGGCGGACTCTTTCGTTCAACGGATACGGCAGCTGTTGCATCCGGTTGATGGATATGAGCAGAAGTCGTGCCAAGGTCCGTGAAGCATGTTAGCCCCGCTGAAAGCGAGGGCGTTAGCCTTGTTCGACTAATTCGAGTTTTTCAACAGAGTCGGAAATTCGAATGACCTTCAATTTCATGTTCGGTTATCCGAATGAGTGTTCATGCTTGTGTACCCAGCCATATGTAACACCTGCCCATGACAGCCCGATGTTCTGCTACGCCATTTTCCAGACCAGAGGAAGATTTGTGGCAGATAACGCACTACCTCATCTTTCCGTTGATGCATGTGTGGCGAAGGCGTTGCCGGCTTGGCTGACCAGCGCTGATCCGGACCTGCTGAGCACATTCCACCGGGCGCTCGATCTTGAACAGTTGTCGAGCGAGGCGGTCAGGGCGCGTTTGAAAACGTTGCCTGGGCTAGAGACCTTTGCCCGCCCATTACTTCAGGAGGCGCTGCGAGCCAGGGGCTTGGGTGAGGTGAATGTAGACACCGCCCAGGTGGTGCTGCATGACAAAGTTGCGATACCCAGTGCCGCGCCTCGACTGCAGACACCCATGAGAGCGCTTTACAGCAAAGAGTCGCTGCTGGTGGCCGCGCTGCACAACTTTCATGAAAGCGAGACCTTTCCCGGCCTGCACCGGCGCGCTCACTTGCAAGAGGCAAACGGCACTGTATTGCCGCTCTCCTTCGAAGCGTTTGCTCGGCTCTGCCGGCAGCTGGACCTGGGCGGGCAGTACCAGCAGCAGCTGCGTACGTGCTTGTTCCCCAAGGCGCGCCCCCCAGCACCCGCCGATTTTGGGCAGCGTGCGGTAGAACAGATTTTCGAGGAGCGTCTACGTGCGGCACTCGATGTTGCAGTCAGGATGGCCAGGCTCAAAGGGCAGTTGACCGAGCAAGACTACCTGGCACTTCTGCCACTGATAGCCCAGAAGCCGACCGTACCGGCCGTGACTCAGGGGTTCCAGCCGTTCGAGCTATTTGTCCTAGGCAAGCCCGTTCAGCGTTGCCTGGTCATTGAGCTTCGCGCAGCGGCCAATGGGCCCATGCACGGCTTGATAAGCTGGTTTTCCGATGACCCGGCCGAGCCCATCGGGCGGCATGCGGACTGGGCTGGATTTTACGAGCACCTCGGCAAGCGGCTGCGTGAGCGTCAATATAGACGGTATTTCGTCAGCTTGATCGCCCAGCGCGAGCAGCCTGCGTTCCTGGCCCAGTTGGCGCAATTGAACAAATCCTCTGGTGGATCTACACCGCTCGCCATCGATGGTCGCCATTTCGCAATAAAAGGCTCTGTCTTTGCCTGCCTGCGTAAACGCTTGCTCAATACAATGATCGACGATGCCCGGGTGCTGGCCGTCCCTACGGGCGATTTGACTCAACTTGAGCGGCACGAGCGCATCGACGCCTTGAAAGGGGCAGGGCTCGATGCGCTCACCCTGGCCGCGCAGTTCGTTCCCGGCTTGGGCGAAGTTTTGTTCGTAGCGGCAGCCGTAGACGTCGCGCGCGAAGTCTACGACGGTTACGAGGCTTGGCAGATAGGCGACAGGCAGCAAGCGCTGGCCCATGTGTTCAATGTGGCGCAGGTCGTGGCCACGGGCGCAGTGCTTGGGGCTGCGCAGTCTACGATCGGCGGCGCGCTAGAGCGCATCGGTTTGGTCGACGGCCTCACGCCGGTGAGGGTGGCCAACAGGGGGTTGCGTCTGAAAAAGATGCCGGCGTCGGCCCACAGCCTGGAGCATCCGGGTGAATTGATGCGCAGTTTTGGCGCCGATCTTGAGCAGGTATCCAACCTGGATGCCGACGTGCTGATGCAGGTCACGGGTCTGTCGCCTGAACACTTGCGCAGCTTGCGTTTACACGAGGAGCCGGCGCCAGCACGGCTCAGGGAAGCGCAGGCACGGCACCTGCTGCATAGCCAAGGGCCGACCTCCGAGCTGTTGGTCGAGCAAGCGCTGGCACTTTCAGTGGGCGAGCCAGGCGTTGGCGTGGATACGCTCACTCGCGACTTCACCGGCCTGTCAGTGCCACTGGCGCAAGAAATCGTGGAGTGCGCCACCACCGAACAACTGGCGACGCTGATGAGCGGCAAGGTACCCCTGCCGCTTGCTGAGCGAGCGCGTTGGGCTTTGCGTGAAAGCCGCATCGATCGCGCGTTGTTGGGGCTCGAGCATGAGCATGCCGCCAACCTGGACACACTGCGCCTGGCACTGGCGCTGATCGATGAAACATCGCCATGGCCCGTGTCAACACGTATCGAGGTGCGTTTGGGGGAGGCTCAGGGCCAGCTAGTGGTCTCACACGGCCCGGCTGATGCACAGCGCACCGAGGTGATCGTGCAGACCATCGGGGGATATCAGTTGCAAGCACATCCTATCCAGGCCCGGGACCAAGGGCTGCTGGCATGCCTGCTGCAGACCCTGGATGAAACCCAGAAAACCGCTTTCGGCGGCCCATCGGTTACGACAGCCGAATTAGGGGCAGATCTGCTGCATAGGGCGGCTGCCGACCGTGGGAAGACGGCCCAGTCGCTGGGGATGACGGCGCTGGGTGGTCGCTTCAATCCGCCTCGCCGACTCCAGGATGGCCGTGTCGGTTATCCCCTCAGCGGGCGGGGCGAGAGCAGTCGGCAAGCACTGCGTCGGGGCATACGCCGCATTTACCCGACACTGACCGATGACCAGATGGACGCTTATCTGGCGCAATTGATCGAGCGCGACGTGAACCTTTGGGACCACCTGAGCGATCTCGAAGGGCGACTGGAACGTCTGCGTCAGTCCCTCGCCTCCTGGGAGCGCCAGGGCAATGGCTTCATTGATCGGCGCCGCCGACGCAGGGTGGCCACCCACATTCGTCGCGCTTGGCGACGCAAGACGGTCGCGTCCGAGAATGATGAGTATGTGCTGCGTCTAGAGGGCGAGCAGGTAGGCACGCTACCTGACCTGCCTGGTGACATCGATTTCAATCACGTGCGGCAACTGGCCTTGCGCAACCTGGCGCTTACCTATGTCAGCGATGCCTTTCTCAGACGCTTCCCGCACTTGCAGGTGCTCGATTTGCGCGGCAACCAGTTGACGCAGCTGCCTACAGGACTCAGCGGTCTGGGGCAGTTGCGCACACTGCGCCTTGATGACAATCGGATCGTACTGCAACCCGACAGTGACACGGTGCTGACCGGGCTGACCCACCTTGAACACATCAGCTTGAGCGGTAATCCGATCGGCCGCGTACCGAACCTGTCTGCCCTGCGTCATCTGCGTGCGATTTCACTGCGCAACACGGGCCTGTTGAACCCCCCGCAGCCCCATCAAGTGCTGTGGCGCGGCCTGATGGACATCCGTGAAAACCAGATTCGTGAGGTCAACGAGCACCTGCGCGCGCTTGGAGACCGCATCCAGCAACTGTCCCTGCACGACAATCCGTTGGACGAAGCCAGTCAGCAAGCACTCGCCACTGCAAACGAGGGCTCACGCGCCCCACGCCACCATGCCCGAGTGTCCGTTGACAACGAACTGCGAGACAGCTGGATTGGGCCGGCCAAGCCAGAGATACGCCATCGGTATGAACGCATCTGGAGCGCCTTGCTCGACGATGAGGGGTCGGCCGATCTGTTCCGGTTCCTCGCCGACTTTGCCGAGTCTGACGATTTTGACGAACGGCCGCAGTACTACCGCGCACGTATATGGCACATCCTGGAGTTGTGTGCTGAAAGTACGGATGTCCGCGAATCGGTCTACTTGCAGACCCAAGGTCCGCAAACCTGCGATGACCGTCTGTTGCTGCTGCTCAGTCAACTGGAGGTGAGGGCGCATATCGCCATGCATACGGCTGGGACGAGTGCCGGGCAGACTGAGCGCGAACTCTTGCGACTTGGCCGTTCGCTGTACCGCCTGGACCAGGTGGACAGTATTGCCGCTCGGCACATCGAGCAAATGCGACGCGATCCCTATGCGATGGTGGATGACATCGAAGTGTACCTGGCTTATCGGGTCAATCTGGCGAGTCGCTTGGGGTTGCCGGCTCAGCCGAGCTACATGAACTACCCGGAATTCAGCGACGTCATCAGTCGGCAGGTCAGGCTGGCCGGAGACCGGGTACTGGCGGGTGAAAGTCTGGATGTGCTGGCAGCAGCGCTGGCGCAACGCGAGTTCTGGCAGTCGTTTGTGCGCAGCTATTATCGCGAACGTTTCGAGGCGCTGGCGGCACCGTTTCACGAACGGCTCGAGGCCGCCGAGCGCACCGCCGGCGAGCACGGGGAGCAGGTCTATCTACAGCAAGCTGCTGCCTTGAAGGCTGAACTCGATGCCCAGGAGCAGGCGCTTTACCATGAGCTCGCCATTGAGGCCTACAACCGCCTGTGAGCATGGGCTGACAGGCGGCGCACCTGGGTCAGGCGGCGTGGCTGCGCTGCGTTGCCTTTTTCAGGTACTGGGCGAGGGTGTTCTGTTCCGCCTCCGTGGTAAACAGCCCAAGCTTGGTACGACGCCACAGGATATCTTCAAGGCAGGTTGCCCACTCATGCTCGCACAGGTAATCCACCTCGCGGGCAAAGAGCCCCGCACCAATGGCCTGACCCAGGTCCTGCGGGCCTTCGACGCCTGCCAACAGTGTCCAGACGCGGCTGCCATAGGTGCGTGCCCAGCGCTGGGCAATGGCCGGGGCGAGCCAGGTATGCCGAGCAAGCAAGGCTTCTTCAAGTGCCTGGGGCGTGGTCATGTCCTCGCCGCCCGGCAGGGTTGCTTCGGCCGTCCAACTGCCGCCCATCTGGCTGAAGAATGGCTTGAGTTCGGCCATGGCCGATTCGGCCAGCTTGCGGTAAGTGGTGAGCTTGCCACCGAAGACCGAGAGCAGGGGGGCTTCACCGTGGGCGGCGGACAGTGCCAAGGTGTAGTCACGGGTAACGGCCGACGGGTTGTCCGACTCGTCATTGCACAGGGGGCGAACGCCTGCATAGGTGCTGAAGATGTCACTGCGCTGCAGCTGGTGATTGAAGTGGGCGTTGACCACCTTCAGCAGATAGTCGGTTTCCTGATCGGTGATCGCTACCTTGGCAGGGTCGCCTGTGTATTCACTGTCAGTGGTGCCGATCAGCGTAAAACGATCAAGATACGGGATGCAGAAAACGATGCGCTGGTCTTCGTTCTGCAAAATGTAAGCGTGCTCGCCTTCATACAGCCGGGGGACGATCAGGTGACTCCCCTGAATCAGGCGAATGCCGTAAGGAGCGTCCAGTTTCAGGTCGTTCTTGATGAACTGCGCAACCCATGGGCCGGCGGCGTTCACCAGCCCTTTGGCCCGCACCATCCGGGTGCTGCCGTCGGCGTGCTGCACATCCACTTCCCAGATGGCGCCGACACGCCTGGCGCCCAGGCACAGTGTCTGGGTGTGAATATGCGCGCCATGTTCACGGGCGGCCATGGCGTTGAGGACCACCAGGCGAGCGTCGTCAACCCAGCAGTCGGCATATTCGAAACCGCGGGTGATGGCCGGCTTGAGCGCGGAGCCCGCGCCAAATCGCAGGCTGCGCGAGGCGCCCAGGCGCTTGCGCTTGCCCAGGTGGTCGTACAGGAACAGGCCAGCACGGATCATCCAGGCAGGGCGCAGATGGGGGCGGTGGGGCAGCACGAAGCGCATGGGCTTAACAATGTGCGGTGCCTTGGCCAACAGGACTTCGCGTTCGGCCAGGGCCTCACGTACCAGACGAAACTCGTAATGCTCAAGGTAGCGCAGACCACCGTGAATCAGCTTGCTGCTGGCTGATGAGGTGTGCCGGGCCAGGTCGTCCTTTTCACACAGAAAGACTTTCAGGCCGCGGCCGGCAGCGTCGGCGGCGATGCCCACACCGTTGATGCCACCGCCTATCACCACCAGGTCATAGCAATCGGCGACGGGAGCGCTGGTCGAATCGGGCTGGGACACAGGGGAGGTCTCCTGGAGCAATTTGTATCGAAAGTGAACATTTATGTTCGTTTCCGAAAATACTAGCGCAAGCGAACGCGACTCGCCAGTCCGTATTCATAGAAAATACTGATCAGGTGACAAGCAAATGAACATTAACGAAAAAAGCCCGTAGGGGCGCGGGCTTGTGCCGCACCCACGGTTGCAGCGCCTGTAGAGACAACCTAAACCACTTCGACACGCACCTTGTGTTCATTGAGCAGTTGGACCAGGGCAGGGGTTGGGGTCTGATCGGTCACCAGGCAGTCGACCAGGCTGATGGCGCCCAGGCGCACCATGGCATTGCGCCCGAACTTGCTGGAGTCCGCTGCCAGGATCACCTGCCGAGCATTGGCAATGATCGCCTGGGATACGCGCACTTCCTGATAGTCGAAATCCAGCAGGCTCCCGTCTTCATCGATGCCGCTGATACCGACCAGGGCGTAATCGACCTTGAACTGATTGATGAAGTCGACACTGGCCTGGCCTACGACGCCGCCGTCACGGCGCACGGTACCGCCCGCCACCAGGACCTCGAAGTCATCCTTGGCCGCCAGGATGGAGGCGACGTGCAGGTTGTTGGTGATGACCTTCAGTTGGCTGTGGTTGAGCAAGGCACGCGCGATGGATTCGGTGGTGGTGCCGATATTGATGAACAGTGAGGCATGATCGGGCACCTGCCGAGCGACAGCCTCGGCGATGCGCTGCTTTTCATCACGCATCTGGTCGGCGCGCATGGCATACGCCGTGTTCTCGACGCTTGAATCGTAGGCTGCGCCCCCGTGGTAACGGCGCAACAGGTCGAGCTCTGCCAGTTGATTGATGTCGCGGCGGATCGTTTGCGGGGTAACGACGAACAGCTGCGCCATTTCCTCGATACTGACGTAGCCGCGGTCGCGGACCAGTTCGAGGATTTGTTGTTGGCGTGGAGGCAAATTCATGGACGTCCTTCGGAGCAGCCTGACAAATGCTGCAATGATGCCGTAGGACGGGGATGACGACCAGCGTGGCGTCCGAAGGGTGGATCCGGCGCAGGCCATGGAGCGGACTGCGCCGTTGCCTACGGTGATCAGGCGTCGTGTTCTTCCCAATCGCGGGTGCGATCGACGGCTTTTTTCCAGCCACCGTACAACTTCTCTTTCTGCGCTTCATCCAGTTGCGGGCTGAACTCCCGCTCGATGATCGCCTTGTTGCGCAATTCGTCCAGGCTGCTCCAGAAACCGCAAGCCAGGCCCGCCAGGTAGGCTGCACCCAGCGCCGTGGTCTCGCGCATCTTGGGGCGCTCGACGCACGTGCCGAGGATATCGGCCTGGAACTGCATCAGGAAGTTGTTGGCCACCGCGCCGCCGTCAACCCGCAGTTCGGACAGGCGTTGGCCGCAGTCCTGCTGCATTGCATCGAGCACGTCGCGGGTCTGGTAGGCGATGGACTCCAGTGCTGCGCGGATGATGTGATCCACCTTGACGCCGCGGGTCAGGCCAAACAGCGCGCCGCGGGCATAAGGGTCCCAGTAGGGGGCGCCAAGGCCGGTAAAGGCAGGCACCAGGTAGACGCCATTGCTGTCCTTGACCTTGCTGGCGAAGTACTCGGTATCCAACGCGTCATTGACGATCTTCAGTTCATCGCGCAGCCACTGGACCGTCGAGCCGCCGTTGAACACGGCCCCCTCCAGGGCATAGGCCACTTCACCGCGCGGGCCACAGGCGATGGTGGTCAACAGGCCATGGGAGGAAGTGACGGCCTTGTCGCCCGTGTTCATCAGCAGGAAACAACCAGTGCCATAGGTGTTCTTCGCCTGCCCCGGTTCCACGCACATCTGCCCGAACAGGGCCGATTGCTGGTCCCCGGCGATGCCGGCGATGGCGATGCCACTTTTGGTATGCCCATAGACCTCGGAAGAGGAGCGCACCTCTGGCAGCATTTGCGCAGGGATGCCCAGGATGTCGAGCAGCTTTTCATCCCACTGCAGCGTGTGGATGTTGAACATGAGGGTTCGCGAGGCGTTGGTGTAGTCGGTGACATGCACCTTGCCGCCGGAAAACTTCCAGATCAGCCAGGTATCGACGGTGCCGAACAGCAGCTCGCCACGCTCGGCGCGTTCCCGGGCGCCGTCGACATTGTCCAGGATCCACTTGAGCTTGGTACCGGAAAAGTACGGGTCGGTGACCAGACCCGTGGTTTCACGAATGTAGTCCTCAAAGCCGTCGCGCTTGAGCTGGGCGCAGATTTCGGTGCTGCGCCGGCATTGCCAGACGATGGCGTTGTATACCGGGCGGCCGGTTTCCTTGTCCCAGACGACGGTCGTTTCGCGCTGGTTGGTGATGCCCAGGGCCGCGACCTGGGCATGGCTGATGCCAGCTTGGGCCAGTGCTTCGACCATGGTCGCACTCTGGGTGGCGAAGATTTCCATGGGGTCGTGCTCGACCCAACCTGCCTGCGGATAATGCTGGACGAACTCACGCTGGGAGGTGCCGACCACATTGGCGTCGCGGTCGAAGATGATCGCACGCGAACTGGTGGTGCCCTGGTCCAGGGCGATGATGTACTGCTTGTCCTGAGTGTCTGTCATGGTGTTGGCCTTGCAAAATAGGGGTCGTGGCGGGTCTGTCTGCCGTGCTCAGTTGACTTGCGTATCGCCTTGGCGACCATCGCTTGCCGCAGGCGTGGACGTTGGAGCTGCGGGCAAATTGCGGGCAATCAAGCCACGATAGGTGGCAGCACCCAGGCAGGCGCCGATGATAGGGCCGAATATCGGCACCAGGAAGTAAGGCACATCTCGGCCGCCGGTAAAGGCGATTTCGCCCCAGCCTGCCAGGAACGTCATGATTTTCGGGCCCAGGTCGCGTGCCGGGTTCATGGCAAAGCCGGTCAAGGGCCCCATGGCACTGCCAATCACCGCGATCAGCAGGCCGATCAGCAGCGGCGCCATCGGGCCGCGGGGTAGGCCGTTGTTATCGTCGGTCAGGGCCATGATGACGGCCATGAGGATCGCCGTGATCACCACCTCCACCAGCAGCGCTTGCGCCGTAGACAAGGAAGGATGGGGATAGGTCGAGAAAACCGCTGCCAGGTCCAGGCTGGATTCACTACCGCGCAGCATGGCGTGCGCTTGTTCGAAATCGAAGAACAGGCTGCTATAGAGGGTGTAGACCAGCGCCGCGCCGCAGAAGGCACCACACACTTGGGCAAGCATGTAGAAAGGCAGCTTGCGCCGCTCGAAGCCGGCGAACAGGGTCAGCGCGATGCTGACGGCAGGGTTCAGGTGTGCACCGGAGATCCCGGCGGTGAGGTAGATGCTCATGCTGACTCCCACCCCCCAAATGATGCTGATTTCCCAGAGTCCGAAGCTTGCGCCTGCGACTTTGAGCGCGGCGACGCAGCCGGTACCGAAGAAGATCAGCAGCGCAGTACCGAGGAATTCGGCCAGGCACTGACTGGACAGCGTGGGTTGGCCTTGGGCAATTGTCATGTATGACCTCGTTGTTTTTGTTGTGAGTCGCGCGGGGCTCGACAGCAAGGCCCGGACCTTCCGGATGGTCCTGGGCGGATATGAGGTGCACCGTGAAGGTGCACCCCCGGCATTCAGAAACGAAAAAATATAGACAAGAAACGCTGATGTCAAAGGTCGAAAGTGAACGGTCAGTCACGTTTTGGGCAACGGCCACCAGCGTGATGCCCCATCGTAGAGCGGGGCGCACGGGCTTCTTGGCTGGAATGTGGGAATTGACCTAAAGTAGCTGCCGATCTGTCTTACACCGGAACTTCGTATGACGCCCGCTCTGGACCTGCTGAAAAAGCATCACGCGCACTATCACGTTCACAGCTACGAGCATGATCCCAAGACAGCGTCCTATGGACTGGAAGCTGCAGATAAGCTCGGCCTGGACCCGCAGCAGGTATTCAAGACGCTGCTGGCTTGTAGCGAGAAAGGGGAGTTGCTGGTAGCGGTGGTGCCTGTGGTGGGTACCCTTGATCTCAAGGCCTTGGCGCATGCGGCGGGGGTGAAAAAGTGCGAGATGGCCGACCCTGTCAAGGCGCAGCGGGCAACAGGCTATCTGGTAGGTGGGATCAGCCCGCTAGGGCAAAAGAAACGTCTGCGCACCTTCATCGACGAGGCGGCGCAGCGTTTTGCGACTATCCATGTGAGCGCCGGACGACGTGGGCTGGAGGTGGAACTGGCGGCAACGACCCTGGCCGAGCATACCCAGGCCACCTTTGCCAGTATTGGCAGAACGTGATGCCCATTCATCCTTGCTACCTGCTCGGGTTGAGCCGGTAGCGGGCCCGCTCAAGACGTAGCCCGGGCCTGGCGTCAGTTCGGCCCACTGTGGCGACGAACGCCTGTTGCCTGCTGCACCGTCTGGGTTGCAATGCTGCCTGGCACCGGAAACACCACCAAGTGATCGGCTTTTACTGCGATGCCCACCTCTTCTCCTGGCTGACGATCCACATGGCTGGTGAAGATCGCTTCGAGCTGGCTGCCGGTGGGGAGTTGCAGGCGGTACAAGGTCGAGGCGCCGAGAAAACTCTTGCCCACGATCACTGCGCGCAACGGGCTGTCGGGGGCATGCACGATGTCATCCGGACGTAGCAACACATCCACCGAGCTGCCGGCAGCCATGCGATAGGCGCGGTTGCCTCGTAGCTCGCCCAGCTCGGTGCTGACGGCTTCCACACTGGTCATCTGGCCACGGATAAAATAGCCCTGGCCGATGAAACTGGCCACGAAAGGTGTCTGCGGTTCATGGTACAGGTTGTAGGGTGTATCCCACTGCTCAAGCCGGCCTTCCTTGAACACCCCAACCTGATCGCTGACCGCGAAGGCTTCTTCCTGATCATGGGTGACCAGGATGGCGCTGGTACCGCGCTGCTTGAGGATATCCCGCACCTCGTGGCTGAGCCTGCGACGAAGCTCCACGTCAAGGTTGGAAAACGGCTCGTCCAGAAGCAGCAATTGCGGCTCTGGCGCCAACGCCCGTGCCAGTGCCACCCGCTGCTGCTGGCCGCCGGACAGCTCGTGAGGGTAACGGCCACCAAGCCCACCCAGCTTGACCAGGTCCAGCATCTCGTCGATGACCGCCGCCTGGCGCGGGTGCTTGGCGATGCCGAAGGCGATGTTCTGCGCCACCGTCAGATGGGGGAACAGGGCATAGTCCTGAAACACCATGCCGATGCGGCGCTTCTCCGGCGCCAGGGTGAAACCGGCCTTGGAAATGACGTTGCCGGCCAGTTGGATTTCGCCTTCGTGCACCGGCTCGAAACCTGCGATGGCTCGCAAGGTCGTGGTCTTGCCGCAGCCGGACGAGCCCAGCAGGCAGCCAATGTCGCCTGCATTCAGATGCAGGTTCAGGTTCTGGACGATGCGCTGGTCGCCATAGCCGCAGGCAAGGTTGCGCAGGTTGAGCAGTAGAGGTTGACTCATGCGTGGTGGTAAGCCGGTTCGACAAGAAATTCCAGGAGTGCCTTTTGTGCATGCAGACGGTTCTCAGCTTGATCCCAGGCGACCGAACGGGGGTCATCGAGCAGATCATGGCTGATTTCCTCGCCACGGTGGGCGGGCAGACAATGCATGAACAAGACGTCGGGTGCTGCCAGGTCGAGCATGTCGCGGGTGACCTGGTACGGCGCGAAATGCGCCAGGCGACGAGCAGTTTCCTCCTCCTGGCCCATGGAAGTCCAGACGTCGGTGGTCACCAAGTGAGCACCTTTTACCGCTTCACGGGGATCGCGCACGATCTGCACGTGCTCAGCGCCGATGGCCAGGAACCGTGGGTCGGGCTCATATCCCTCGGGGCAGGCGATGCGCAGCTGGAAACCGAATTGCCGGGCCGCTTCGATGTACGAGTTGCACATGTTGAAGCCGTCGCCGATCCACGCGACGGTCTTGCCCTCGATTGCCCCACGGTGCTCGAGGAACGTCTGCATGTCGGCCAGAAGCTGACAGGGGTGCGACTCGTCCGACAGGGCGTTGATCACCGGTACGCGGGACTTGGCGGCAAAGTCAGTCAGGGTGCTGTGGGCGTGGGTCCGTATCATCACCACGTCGAGCATGCTCGACAGGACGATGGCGCTGTCGCCGATCGGCTCGCCCCGGCCCAGTTGGGTATCGCGCGGGGACAGGAAAATGGCCTGGCCGCCAAGCTGAATCATCCCGGCTTCGAACGACACGCGGGTGCGGGTCGACGATTTTTCGAAGATCATGCCCAGCACACGGCTCTTCAGCGGCTCGAACAGCACGCCCCGCTTGCGCAGGTCCTTCAGCTCGATGCCGCGGCGGATCACCCCGAGCAATTCGTCGGTGGTGAAGTCCAGCAGGGAGAGAAAGTGCCTAGCGCTCATGATTGACTACCTTATCTGCAACAGTATGCAGGCCGACCGTGCGGTTTTTTTTGACAACGGCGGTGACCTGCGGCGTAAGCCGCACGGGGCGGACGAATAGGGAAAGGCGCAATACTATAATTAAATGTCGCCTGAAACCAAGGGGTGAAACCGCTTGGCACCCCCGGCGATGTTGCAAGGGGTTTCGCAGGGCACTGTATCGCTGTGTTTTATTTGCTACGGCTGTTTGTACACGGCTTGAGGGCACATTGGCAAACGGGCAGGGCCTGCTGTATGAGTGATAAAGACCAATTCACACCGCGAAGCACGCTGGCTCCTGTACAAGGCTGAGTTCATAGTCGAGCCATCAAGACAATGAGGCATGCGGCCATGACCCGTACCCTGCACCACCGTGCTTGCCACCTGTGTGAAGCCATTTGTGGTTTGAACATCGTGCTGAGCCACTCGCCTGGCGAACCTGCCCGGATCGAGTCCATCAAAGGCGATCCTCAGGACCCCTTCAGCCGCGGCCATGTCTGCCCCAAGGCGGTGGCACTGCAGGATATCCAGAATGATCCTGACCGGCTGCGCCAACCCCACCGGCGCGTGGGCGACCAGTGGCAGGCGATTGGCTGGGAGGAGGCATTTGAGCTGGCCGCCGAGCGCCTTTGGCGCGTGCAGCAGGCCCACGGCAATAATGCGGTTGCCGTGTATCAAGGCAACCCGAGTGTGCACAACTATGGGTTGATGACCCATGGCAACTACTTTTTAGGGCTGTTGAAGACCCGCAATCGCTATTCCGCCACATCTGTGGACCAACTGCCCCAGCACCTGGTCAGCCACCTGATGTATGGCCATGGGCTGCTCCTGCCGATTCCGGACATCGACCACACCGATTTCATGCTGGTACTGGGCGGCAACCCCGTGGCCTCGAATGGCAGCATCATGACGGTCCCGGATGTGGAGAAACGCCTCAAGGCCTTGCAGGCCAGGGGCGGACGTCTGGTGGTGATCGATCCGCGGCGCACTGAAACTGCGGTCATCGCAGACAACCATTTATTCATTCGGCCGGGCGGCGACGCGGCCTTGTTGTGCGGGCTGCTCAATACCCTGTTCGAGGAGGGCCTGACACGCGGCTCGCATCTGCCGATTACCGGGCTGGCCGATGTCCGCGCCGCCCTGGCTCCCATGACGGCCGAGGACATGAGCGGCCTGTGCGGCATCTCGGCGCAGGCCATTCGCCAGTTGGCGCGTGATTTCGCCGCCGCCGACAAGGCGGTGTGTTACGGGCGTATGGGGGTATCGACCCAAGTGTTCGGCACGCTCTGTCACTGGCTGGTGCAACTGATCAACCTGGTCACCGGTAACCTTGATCGCAAGGGCGGGGCACTGTGTACCGAACCTGCGGTGGACGTGGTGGCGAGCACTTCGGGTGGCCACTTCAACGCCTGGCAGAGTCGGGTCTCGGGCCTGCCAGAGTACGCCGGAGAACTGCCGGTGGCGGCGCTTGCCGAGGAGATGCTGACCCCGGGTGAGGGGCAGGTCCGCGCCCTGGTCACGGTCGCGGGCAATCCCGTACTGTCGACGCCCAACGGGCGGCAATTGGACAGGGCACTGTCGGCGCTCGACTTCATGCTCAGTATCGACCTGTACATCAACGAAACCACGCGCCATGCCGATCTGATCCTGCCATCGACTTCAGCCCTGGAAAACGATCACTACGACACCACCTTCAACCTGCTGGCGGTCCGCAATGTGAGCCGGTTCAACCGAGCGATTCTGCCCAGGCCCGAGGGCGCCCTGCACGACTGGGAAATCTTCGTCGGCCTGGCCAAGGCGTATGCGCGCCGTGCCGGACGTGAGCTGCCGCCGACCGTAGCGCCAGCGCAGATGATCGACAAAGCCTTGCGCGGTGGGCGTTATGGACAGGCGACGCCCTGGCAGCTGTCACTCGAAACCCTCGATGCACACCCTCATGGGTTGGACCTGGGCCCCTTGCAGGCCAACCTTGCCCATCGCCTGGGCACGGCGAGCAAAACCGTCGAGGCAGCGCCGCGTGTGCTGCTCGATGACCTGCAGCGCCTGGCCCGGCAGGCGCCGCCAGAAACCGGGCAACTGCTGCTCATAGGGCGGCGTCACGTACGCAGCAACAACTCCTGGATGCACAACTATCACAGGCTGGTCAAAGGGAAACCGCGCCATCACTTGTTGATGCACCCCGATGACCTGCGCCAGCGCCAACTGCAGGATGGCCAGCAGGTCAGGGTCAGCTCGCGAGCAGGGGCGGTGCAGGTGCAGGTACAGGCGTGCGAAAGCATGATGCCAGGGGTGATAAGCCTGCCCCATGGCTTCGGGCATGGTCGTTACGGTGTGCGCCTTCAGACCGCCCAGGCACAGCCCGGCGTCAGCGCCAACGATCTCACTGACGAGCTGCTGCGCGACTCGGTCTGCGGCAATGCTGCGCTCAATGGCGTTCCAGTGCACGTGGAAGCCGCTTGAGCTTTGGCAAGGCCGAGCATGCAGCTCGGCTTTCCGTTACAATGCGTCACCGTGCCGACGCCCGTGTCGGAAAGTCAAGCCGAGGTGCTACATGGATATCATCGAAACGATCAAAGAGCAGATTGCCAACAACACCATTCTGCTTTACATGAAGGGCTCGCCGAATGCGCCGCAGTGCGGCTTTTCGGCCCGTGCCTCCCAGGCAGTGATGGGTTGCGGCGAGAAGTTCGCCTACGTCGACATCCTGCAGAACCCGGAAATTCGCGCCAACCTGCCCAAATATGCCAACTGGCCAACCTTCCCCCAGCTGTGGGTCGGTGGTGAGCTGGTCGGCGGTAGCGACATCGTGCTGGAAATGTTCGAAAAGGGTGAGCTGCAGACCCTGATCAAGGATGCCGCTGCCAAGGCGAAGGCTGCCGAAGCGTAAAAATGCGCTTATAAAAAAACCCGCCATTGGCGGGTTTTTTTGTGTTGGGCGTCTTATTCTTCGCCCATCTGCGACTGCAGGTAATTTTCGATACCGATCTTGTCGATCAAGCCCAGCTGGGTTTCCAACCAGTCGATATGCTCTTCTTCGGACTCCAGGATATCTTCCAGGACGTCACGCGAACCAAAGTCACCTGCTGTTTCGCAGTGGGCAATGGCCGCCTTCAGGTCGATCAGGCCTTTCTGCTCGATGCGCAGGTCGCATTCGAGCATCTCCTTGGTGTGCTCGCCGATCAGCAGCTTGCCCAGGTCCTGAACATTGGGAATACCTTCGAGAAACAGAATACGCTTGATCAGTTTGTCAGCGTGCTTCATTTCGTCGATCGATTCTTTGTACTCGTGCTTGCCGAGTTTGTTCAGGCCCCAATCTTCGTACATGCGCGCATGCAGGAAATACTGGTTGATTGCGACCAGCTCGTTTCCGAGGATCTTGTTGAGATGCTGGATGACGCTGATGTCGCCTTTCATTGGGGTTCCTGCCCTGTCGAAGTGTGCCAATACAGGGAAGTTTGAGCCTGATGACCAAGCCTGTCAAACCTAAGTAATTGAATAATAAATGAAAATTAATAGGAATAAGAATGTTTGTGAACCGCGTTGGTACGCTAACTTGTTGAATTAAGGCGAAAAAAAACCGGACACAGGGTCCGGTTTTCGTCATTCCGTATATCAGGCAGCGGTAAATTCCACTGGGTAGGGCAGGGCGGCCTGGCTGACCTGAAGCGTGGTCAATGTTTCGCGCACCACCTCCTTGGCCAGGCAAGCGCATTTGCCACACTGGCTGGCGACGTTGGTCGCGGCTCGGACTTCCTTGTAGCTGCAGCATCCTTCATAGATCGCATCGCGGATCTGTCCGTCGGTGACGCCGACACAAAGACACACATACATAGGGCTGACCATCGCTGGCGGGTTCGATGGGTTGGAGCTTAATGTGAATGAGAATGCTTGTCAAAGTGGTTTCAGAAGGCATTCGCCCCGAGTGACCAACGGTCGCGCGCTCAGCATTCGGCCTGCCACCGTAACCTGTGTATGATGGTCAACCTTTGTTGCATGTCGGGTCGGCGACTCGGCCCGGCAATGGTTCTTCACTCACATCAGGAGATAACAATGAGCGTACTCGTTGGCAAGAAAGCCCCCGATTTCACCGTACCTGCCGTACTGGGCAGCGGCGAGATCGTCGACAGCTTCAACCTGGCCTCGGCCATCAAGGGCAAGTACGGCCTGGTGTTCTTCTACCCGCTGGACTTCACCTTCGTCTGCCCGTCCGAGCTGATTGCTCTGGACAATCGCATTCCTGACTTCCAGGCGCGCAACGTGGAAGTGATCGGCGTATCGATCGATTCGCACTTCACCCACAACGCATGGCGCAACACCCCCGTCAACAACGGCGGCATCGGCCCGGTCAAGTACACCCTGGCTGCCGACATGACCCACGAAATCTGCAAGGCCTACGACGTAGAGTCCGAAGGCGGCGTGGCCTTCCGTGGCGCCTTCCTGATCGACACCAACGGTGTCGTGCGCTCGCAGATCATCAACGACCTGCCGCTGGGCCGTAACATGGACGAGCTGCTGCGCCTGGTCGACGCCCTGCAGTTCCACGAAGAGCACGGCGAAGTCTGCCCTGCCAACTGGAAAAAAGGCGACAAGGGCATGAACGCATCGCCAGAAGGCGTTGCTGCCTACCTGAGCGAGAACGCCGGCAAGCTGTAAGCCCGCGTCGAGCAAAAAAAACCGGCCTTCATGGCCGGTTTTTTTTGCCAGCCGCACGGGCTGGCTTTAGCGCTGAAACGCGCGGATCAATCCTGTCGCCAGCCGCCCATGTCTTTCCAGCGGTTGACGATACCGCAGAACAGCTCAGCCGTTTTTTCGGTGTCGTAGCGTGCCGAGTGCGCCTCGCGACCATCGAAATCGATGTCAGCGCTCTGGCAGGCGCGAGCCAGCACGGTCTGCCCATAGGCGAGCCCTGCCAGGGTGGCCGTGTCGAAGCTCGAGAACGGGTGGAACGGGTTACGCTTGAGGTCGTTGCGCGCTACCGCCGCGTTAAGGAAACCCAGGTCGAAACTGCTGTTGTGGCCCACCAGGATGGCGCGCTTGCAACCATTGGCCTTGAGCGCCTTGCGGATGCCTCGGAAGATATCCGTCAGGGCCGTTTCCTCGCTCACCGCCATGCGCAGCGGGTGGTCGAGTTTGATGCCGGTGAACTCCAGCGCCGCGGCCTCGATGTTGGCGCCTTCGAAGGGCTCTACCCGGTGAAAATAGGTATGTTCGGGGAACAGAAAACCCTTTTCGTCCATGCCAATGGTGACGGCAGCAATTTCCAGCAAGGCGTCGGTGGCGCTATTGAAACCACCCGTCTCCACATCCACCACCACGGGCAGGTAACCCCGAAAGCGTTCGGCCATCGGGTGACGGTGACCACCGCTGCCAGAGGATTCAAGTTCATCTTCGTACAGGTCTTCGCTCACGCGTGTTCCTCCAGCAGGCGCCAGCGCAGTGTTTCCCCGGCGCGAAGCGGAATCACGGTTTGCTCACCGAAGGGCAGGCTTTCTGGGGCCGTCCATTGATCACGAACCAGGGTGATGGTGTCGGTGTTGGCTGGCAAGCCGTAGAAAGCAGGACCGTGCAGGCTGGCAAAGCCTTCGAGCTTGTCCAGAGCGTTGCGCTGTTCGAACGCCTCTGCATAGAGCTCGATGGCCGCATAGGCGGTGTAGCAGCCAGCGCATCCACACGCCGCTTCCTTGGCGTGGCGGGCGTGGGGAGCCGAGTCGGTGCCGAGGAAGAACTTCGGGTTGCCGCTGGTGGCGGCGTCGAGCAACGCCACCTGATGCGTGTTGCGCTTGAGGATGGGCAGGCAATAGAAATGCGGCCGTATGCCGCCCACCAGCATATGGTTGCGGTTGTACAGCAAGTGCTGCGCGGTGATGGTGGCGCCAACGTTGGCCGAAGCCTCGGTCACGAACTGGGCCGCATTGCTGGTGGTAATGTGCTCGAAGACCACCTTGAGCGAGGGGAAGCGCTCGACCAGGCGGCGCATATGCTCGTCGATGAAGCGCTTTTCACGGTCGAACACGTCGATCTCGCTGCGCGTGACTTCGCCGTGCACCAGCAATGGCATGCCGACTTCAGCCAGCGCCTCGATAGCCGGGAAAATATTGTCGATGCTGGTCACGCCAGAATCGGAATTGGTGGTGGCGCCTGCCGGGTAGAGCTTGGCGGCGTGCACGATACCGCTAGCCTTGGCATCTCGGATGTCTTGTGGGGTGGTGCGGTCGGTGAGATACAGTACCATCAACGGCTCAAACCGACTGCCAGCCGGGCGAGCAGCCAGAATACGGTCACGATAGGCCCCGGCTTCGGCGGCATTGCGCACCGGCGGCACCAGGTTGGGCATGATGATGGCACGGGCGAAGGTGCGCGCCACATCACTAACGGTGTGAGGCAGGACGGCACCATCACGCAGATGGATGTGCCAGTCGTCGGGGCGCAGAAGGGTCAGGCGATCGGACATTGAGGATTCCAGGCGGGTCGAACTCAAGCCGTAATGCTACCGGAAAAGCCCCTCCAGAGCACAGGTATCAAGTTTTCCCGCGGCCGCCCGATAGTGTAAAGGTGAGTGTCGAATTATGTGGAGCCCGCCGTGCGCCAGCGTTACCTAGCCCTGTTTATCGTGTTTGCCAGCGTGCCGGCCGGTGCCTTGACGTTTCAGACACGCATGGAGCGCATTGCCTGGACGGTGGAGGGTGACGCGTTCGAATGCCGGCTGACCCAGCCGATAGACGGTTTCGGAAGCGGTGAGTTCGTACGCCGTGCCGGTGAGCAACCGGTGTTCCGCCTGCGCTCACAAACCAATGCGATGGGTGCCGGCGGTGCCGCCTTGCTGGCTGCTGCAGCGCCCTGGCAACCTGGGCGCGGGGACATCAACCTGGGCAATGTGCGCATGGCACGTACCGGCGTGCTGTTCAACTCCTCCCAAGGCCAGGCCAGCCGCTTGATCAACGGCCTGCTCGATGGCCGCAGCGCCGTGGTGCGCAACTTCGCCGGGGAGGGCGGGCGGGCAATGGAAGTGCGCGTGCTGCCGGTCAGTTTCGCCAAGGCCTACAGTGACTACCAGGCCTGCGCCAGCAAGCTGTTGCCGATGAACTACGACCAGGTGCGTCAGACCCAGGTGGGCTTCCCCGGTGGCGGCATCGTGCTGGATCAGGCGGCCAAGACCCGCCTCGATGTGCTGCTCGAATACATGAAGGCCGACCCCAGCGTCAATCAGGTGGCCTTGGACGGGCATTCCGACAACAGCGGCAATCGGTTGACCAACCGCGACCTGTCCCGCCGGCGGGCACTGGCGGTCGCCGATTACCTCATGGCCCACGGCGTGCCTGAAAGCCAGATAACCGTGCGTTTCCACGGCGAGCGTTATCCGCTGGTCAAGAACAACAGCGCCGGCAATCGCGCCCGTAACCGGCGGGTCAACATCGAACTTGAGCGAGGCCCTGCCCAGGCGCAGCCCACGCAAAAGGCGGTCGAGGCCCCCGCTGCCTCCGCTGCCTCCGCTGCCCCGGCGCAGGCTGCAAGTGCCACCAAGTCGGTCCCGGACAAACCCGCCACTGCCAAGTAGCGGCCGTCGCGCCATCGACAATTCTTGTCGCTTTGTCGTCAGAAGCTGTCGCGCCTCTATAAATTGAGCCTCAACGCCGTTAGAATCGGGCCTTTTCCGTACAACCCCGTGGAGTGATGGCATGGCGGACGTAAAAAAGGTCGTACTGGCGTATTCCGGCGGCCTTGATACTTCGGTGATTCTCAAGTGGCTGCAAGATACCTACAACTGCGAAGTGGTGACGTTCACCGCCGACCTGGGGCAGGGTGAAGAGGTCGAGCCGGCGCGTGCCAAGGCTCAGGCAATGGGCGTCAAAGAAATCTACATCGACGATTTGCGCGAAGAATTCGTGCGCGATTTCGTATTCCCGATGTTCCGCGCCAACACCGTGTATGAGGGCGAGTACCTGCTGGGTACTTCCATTGCCCGTCCGCTGATCGCCAAGCGTCTGATCGAAATCGCCAACGAAACCGGTGCCGACGCCATCTCCCACGGCGCTACCGGCAAAGGCAACGACCAGGTTCGTTTCGAACTGGGCGCCTATGCCCTCAAGCCCGGCGTCAAGGTCATCGCGCCATGGCGTGAATGGGATCTGCTCTCGCGCGAGAAACTGATGGACTACGCCGAGAAGCACGGTATCCCGATCGAGCGTCATGGCAAGAAGAAGTCGCCGTACTCGATGGACGCCAACCTGCTGCACATCTCCTATGAAGGCGGTGTGCTGGAAGATACCTGGACCGAGCATGAAGAAGACATGTGGCGTTGGAGCGTTTCGCCCGAAAACGCCCCAGACCAGGCAACCTACCTTGAGCTGACCTACCGCAACGGCGACATCGTCGCAATTGACGGCGTAGAGAAGAGCCCGGCCACCGTGCTGGCCGATCTGAACCGTATCGGCGGCGCCAACGGCATCGGTCGACTGGACATCGTCGAAAACCGCTACGTGGGCATGAAGTCGCGTGGCTGCTACGAGACCCCTGGCGGCACCATTATGCTCAAGGCGCACCGCGCCATCGAGTCGATCACCCTGGACCGCGAAGTCGCTCACCTCAAAGACGAGCTGATGCCCAAGTACGCCAGCCTGATCTACACCGGTTACTGGTGGAGCCCGGAGCGGGTCATGCTCCAGCAGATGATCGACGCGTCCCAGGTCAATGTGAACGGTGTCGTACGCCTGAAGCTCTACAAGGGCAACGTTACCGTGGTCGGCCGCAAATCCGACGATTCGCTGTTCGATGCCAACATCGCCACCTTCGAAGAAGACGGCGGTGCCTACAACCAGGAAGACGCGGCGGGCTTCATCAAGCTCAATGCGCTGCGTATGCGTATCGCTGCGAACAAGGGCCGCTCGTTGCTCTGATTCAGCACGCCGTTCTGCAAATACCCGGCCTAGTGCCGGGTTTTTTGCCTTTACTCGAGGGGGCTGACTGAAAGCCGGACACATTGTCCTCTTGGCACATTGCAGAACTGCCAGGTGCGAGCCGGCTCTGGCGCTTGGGCGAGCGCTTGCAACACCTCCTTTTCCATTAACTGATTTGCCTCTGGCCCGCTGAACATGAAGGTCACCGGCTCGCCGTGCACGATTGCGCTTGCGGTTGGCAGGGTCGTGGACGTGATCTTCCGCGCGCTCTGCGCACTGTCCACGGATTCGATACGCGATCCAGCAGGCGTATAGAAAGACTTGTAATTGAAGTTCAGCGTCAAGAAGAACAGGGCGGTCAGGAAGAAGGGAAAACCAACCAGGAACCATGTATACAGCGTCTGGCTGGCTTCGCTGAGAAAGGGCAAGGTAGCCAGGGCGGAGGCTTCGATTATGCCCGCAAAGATAGCGACGATTGTCAGCGGAGCAACGGGTTGTGCTTGATTCATGGAGCCTTCTCCTGCGCTTTCGTACATCTATAACCTAGGTCCTTGCTCAGCTAAACCCTGCACTGTTTCCCATGCCGGGCCTGCGCCTGCCAAGCGCTTCAAGCGTCACGACAACGGTGTCAGTGTTTGATGTAAAAGTTGTCGGGAGTTGCCCTCTAAGGGAGTTCTTATCCGCTTTTATTAATTAGCTTGTAACAACTCTTCATCTTGTGTGTAGGAAACTTCCGTAAGTTTAGTAAGCCGTGTCTGTACGTCCGTTTCTAGGCGAAAACGCCGCGCCATGAGTTCTTCTCTCGGTTATCGTGGCCTGCCAATGCAACAGCAATGAATGGATATCGCATGAACAAAGTGCTTATCGTAGATGATCACCCTGTGATACGTCTGGCCGTACGCATGCTGATGGAGCGGCATGGGTACGATGTCGTCGCTGAAACGGACAACGGAGTGGCCGCGCTGCAACTGACACGGCAACATCTTCCCGATATCGTCGTGCTGGACATCGGCATACCCAAGCTCGACGGCCTCGAAGTCATAGCCCGCATGGCCAGTTCAAGCCCATGCAGCAAAGTACTGGTACTGACCTCCCAGGCGCCCGGCAACTTCTCGATGCGGTGCATGCAGGCAGGGGCGGCAGGGTACGTGTGCAAGCAACAGGAACTGACCGAACTGCTCAGCGCGATCAAGGCGGTGTTGTCGGGCTATAGCTACTTCCCCAACCAGGCGCTGCACGCCTCGCGAGGGCGCAGCGGCGGCAGTGAAGCGGAAATGGTCAACCGCCTTTCGGCAAGGGAGATGACAGTGCTTCAGCAATTGGCGCGGGGCCGGTCGAATAAGGAAATCGCCGACAGCATGTACCTGAGCAACAAGACGGTCAGTACTTACAAATCTCGGTTGCTGCTCAAGCTCAACGCGCGGTCATTGGTGGACTTGATCGAACTGGCACAGCGACACGGGTTGAACTGATGGTATGCAGAGCCTCCTGCAGGAGGGCTCTGCACCGAATTCGAGGCCTGAACGGAGAAGGAGCGGGTCTTTCGGAGGCCCGCCAGCCAGCACCTCCTAGAGATCGTAATCGAAATCGGCCAGTTGCCTTTGCAGTCGACGTTCTTCCAGCAGATTGTCGATGGTGCGACGCTTGCTCAGATTGGTTTTCGCCGGTTCTACTTGCGGCTCGACTTCTTCTTCAGCGGTCACAAAATCATCTTCAATCGTGAGGTCGTCTTTATCAGTGCTCATGAGTCGCTCCACGGCAAGGGCCAATGGCCGACCTTATAACCATAAAGTGGGCGCTGGTAAAAAAGATTTTTTCAATCGAAGCGCAATCTTTCTACTATTGCCTCAATCATCACTGGTCTTGTGCTTGAATTCACACAGGTCCTCGATTCGGCAGCTGCCGCACCTGGGCTTGCGGGCCTGACATACATAGCGTCCGTGCAGGATCAACCAATGGTGTGCGTCGAGCAAGTAATCCTTGGGGACGAACTTGAGCAGCTTTTTTTCCACCTCCAGCACCGTCTTGCCCGGAGCAATGCCCGTGCGATTGCTGACGCGGAAGATATGGGTATCCACTGCCATCGCCGGTTGGCGAAATGCCGTATTGAGCACTACGTTGGCTGTCTTGCGGCCAACGCCCGGCAAGGCTTCGAGGGCCTCGCGCGTGTCCGGCACCTGCCCGTCATGCCGCTCAATGAGTAGGCGACAGGCCTCGATGACGTTCTTGGCCTTGCTGTTGTAGAGCCCAATGGTCTTGATGTACTGGCTCAGTCCGTCGACTCCGAGCGCGTAGATAGCCTCAGGGGTGTTGGCAACTGGAAAAAGCCGCGCTGTGGCCTTGTTCACACCTACATCGGTGGATTGCGCGGAAAGGGTCACGGCTACCAACAGCTCGAAGGGTGTGGTGTAAGCCAGCTCGGTTTTGGGTGTCGGGTTGTCTTCGTGCAGTCGACGGAAGATTTCTCGACGTTTGACGGCATTCATGAATTCGTAGCGTTCCTGGAGAACGTGAGCAAGGCAGGCAAGGCGCAGCAGCCCGTGGCTGCGCGCCATCGTCGCAAGGCGGGGCCTGATGCAGGTCCCGCTTGTGGGTCACTTGATGCGCTGACCGGGCTTGGCGCCGCTGTCGGGGCTGAGCAGGTAGATTTCTTCACCGCCAGGGCCGGCGGCCATCACCATTCCCTCGGAAACCCCAAAGCGCATTTTACGTGGCTTGAGGTTGGCGACCATCATGGTCAGCCGGCCTTCGAGCTGAGCGGGGTCAGGGTAGGCTGACTTGATGCCGGAGAAGACGTTGCGGCGCTCATCACCGATGTCCAGGGTCAACTGCAGCAGCTTGTCAGCACCCGGTACGGCCTCGGCCTTGACGATCAGTGCCACGCGCAGGTCGACAGCGGCAAAGGTGTCGAAGTCGACTTCCGCCGACAGCGGGTCCTTGTGCAGCTCGCCATTACCCACAGGTGCCTTGGGCTCCTCGGCGGCCAACAGGTCCTCCTTGCTGGCCGCGATCATGTCTTGCACCTTGGCAGGTTCAATGCGGCTGAGCAGGGCCTTGAACGGGTTGAGTGAGTGATTTTCCAGGCGCGAACGGTGATCGTCCCAGGTCAAGGGGGCCACATTCAGGAAGGCCTCGGCATCGGCCGCAAGCACTGGCAGCACAGGCTTGAGGAAGATCACCAACTGACGGAACAGGTTGATGCCCTGGGCGCAGATGGCTTGCACCTCGTCTTGCCTGCCTTCCTGCTTGGCCAGCGACCAAGGCGCTTTTTCGGCAATCCAGGCATTGGCGCGGTCGGCCAGTGCCATGATCTCACGCATGGCGCGTGCGAAGTCTCGGCCCTCGTAGGCCTCGGCAATGGACGGTGCAGCTGCCAGGAAGGCTTCGGTCAGCTCTGGAGCTGCATCACCGGCCACCATCACGCCGTCGTTGCCTTTATGGATGAACCCGGCACACCGGCTGGCGATGTTGACCACCTTGCCCACCAGGTCGGAGTTGACCTTCTGCACAAAGTCCTCAAGATTCAGGTCCAGGTCATCGACCCCGCGACCGAGTTTGGCGGCATAGTAGTAACGCAGGTATTCGGGTTGCAAATGGTCGAGGTAGGTACGGGCCTTGATAAACGTGCCCCGCGACTTGGACATCTTCGCACCGTTGACGGTGAGGTAGCCGTGCACGTTGACCGCGGTCGGCTTGCGCAAGCCAGCGCCTTCGAGCATGGCGGGCCAGAACAGGGCGTGGAAATTGACGATGTCCTTGCCGATGAAGTGGTAAAGCTCAGCGCTGGAGCCCTGGTTCCAGAAGGCATCGAAGTTCAGGTCCGGGCGACGCGCGCACAGGTTCTTGAAGCTCGCCATGTAGCCGATCGGCGCGTCCAGCCAGACGTAGAAGAACTTGCCAGGCTCGCCAGGGATCTCGAAACCGAAATAAGGCGCGTCCCGGGAGATGTCCCACTCCTGCAGACCGGCATCCAGCCATTCGGCGAGCTTGTTGGCCACGGCGTCCTGCAACGTGCCGCTGCGCGTCCACTGCTGGAGCATGGCCTGGAAGTCGGGCAGCTTGAAGAAGAAGTGCTGGGAGTCGCGCAGCACCGGTGTAGCCCCTGAAATAGCAGACTTGGGGTCTTTCAATTCGGTCGGTGCATAGGTCGCGCCGCATTTTTCGCAGTTGTCGCCATACTGGTCTTCGGCCGCGCACTTCGGGCACGTGCCCTTGATGAAGCGGTCTGCCAGGAACATGCCCTTTTCAGGGTCGAAGTATTGGGTCACCGAGCGAGTGGAGATATGCCCCGCCTCGCGCAGCCGGGTATAGATCATGCCCGACAGCTCGCGGTTTTCTTCGCTGTGGGTGGAGTGGAAATTATCGAAGTCCACCAGGAAATCGGCAAAGTCGGCGCTGTGCTCGGCCTGTACGTTGGCGATCAGTTGCTCTGGCGTGATGCCTTCCTTTTCGGCTCGCAGCATGATGGCCGAGCCGTGCGCATCATCGGCACAGACATAGATGCACTGATTGCCGCGCAGCTTTTGAAAGCGGACCCACATGTCTGTCTGGATGTACTCGAGCATATGGCCAAGATGGATGGATCCATTGGCATAGGGCAGGGCGCTGGTGACGAGAATCTGACGTGGCTCGGACATGGTGGCTCGGCTACTTATCTGGCGACGGGTGAAAATGAGGATGATCGGCCACTATAAAGGGCTGACGAATATATTTCACCCCGCGCACGCATCTGCTGACGATTGACGGGTTAGGATAGGCGCTTGTTTTACATTCAGTTTGCCAATGGGAGTGTCCATGAGTGCCCTCAATCGCGCCGCCATCGAAGGCGTGCTTCGCCAGTACACCGACCCCTATCTCGACCAGGATCCGGTCACTGCCGGTTGCGTGAGTGCCATCGAAATCCAGGATGGGTGTGTCAGCGTACAGATGCAGCTCGGCTATGCCGCAGGCCTGTTCAAGCAGGGCTGGGCGCAGGTGCTGGAAACGGCGATCGGTAACCTTGAGGGTGTGACCCGCGCACAGGTGAGCATCGAGTGCGTGATCGCGGCCCACAAGGGCCAGGCCCAAGTGCCCGGCATGGCCAACGTCAAGAACGTCATCGCCGTGGCATCGGGCAAGGGCGGCGTGGGCAAATCCACCACCGCCGCCAACCTGGCGCTTGCACTGGCCCGTGAGGGTGCGCGCGTAGGCATCCTCGATGCGGATATCTACGGCCCCAGCCAAGGCGTGATGTTCGGCATCGCCGAAGGTACGCGGCCGCAGATTCGTGATCAGAAATGGTTCGTGCCTATCCAGGCCCATGGGGTCGAAGTGATGTCGATGGCATTCCTGACCGATGACAATACCCCGATGGTGTGGCGCGGCCCCATGGTCTCGGGGGCGCTGCTGCAGTTGGTAACCCAGACGGCCTGGAATGATCTCGATTACCTGGTCATCGACATGCCGCCTGGCACCGGCGATATCCAGCTGACGCTGGCGCAGAAAGTGCCGGTGGCAGGTTCGGTCATCGTGACCACGCCCCAGGACCTGGCGCTGCTCGATGCCAGAAAAGGCGTGGAAATGTTCCGCAAGGTCAACATCCCGGTGTTAGGCGTGGTCGAGAACATGGCTGTACACATCTGTTCGAACTGCGGCCACGCTGAGCACCTGTTCGGCGAGGGTGGCGGTGAGAAACTCGCCAGCCAGTACGGCGTCGATCTGCTGGCGTCGTTGCCGCTTTCGATGTTGATCCGCGAGCAGGCCGACAACGGCAAGCCTACGGCCATCGCCGAGCCTGAGAGCCAGATCGCCATGGTGTACCAGGAGCTGGCGCGCAAGGTGGGGGCACGTATCGTACTGCGTGAGGCGGCAGCGCCAGCGATGCCGAGCATCACCATCAGCGAAGACTAGTCGGCTGTAGTACCGCAGCCTTTCAGATCAAGACCAGAGGGCGGCTCGGTGAGCCGCTCGTGCTGACAGGTCGTGCTCAGAGGAGGCCAGGCGCGTATCTGTTCAACGGGCGATCCTTGACCATGGTCAGCGCGCCCTGGCGCCTGCTGACTGAGTAGCAGGCATAAAAAAACCCGCCGAAGCGGGTTTTTTTTGAAAGCTAGAAAGCTCGATCGACTTAGGCGATCTGAACTTCTTCAGCCTGCATGCCTTTCTGGCCGCGGGTAGCGACGAAAGTAACAGCCTGGCCTTCTTTCAGGGTTTTGAAGCCGTCAGCTTGGATGGCTTTGAAGTGCACGAACAGGTCGTCGCCCGACTGAGGGGTGATGAAGCCGTAGCCTTTCTCATCGTTGAACCACTTGACGGTACCGCTTTGACGATTGGACATTTTTCTGTCTCCTTGGACAATTTGATTTCGGTCAGGAAAAACCCTGCCCGGGACTGAGCGCAAAGAGAGCAGAAAATTCAGCGATGGGCCGATCAGGATCGTGCATCAAACTAGAGATTCTCGGTGTCACGTGCAGCACAGTGGCAACACCTTACCCCACTTTGCCCAAGCTGCCAATGGCCAGACGCTGCTTTCCCCGAAAAGAGATCGACGGCGGCTGCAAGCCACGCCTCGCGGGCACTGTAGCCGCGGCGGGCGGCAAACGCTGGATGGAACTTTGAAGACCGCGCCGGGACCGGTAAGATGCGCGTCTATCTTTACCTTGCAGACTCTTCAGGACATCCCGCCATGAGCATCAAATCGGACAAGTGGATTCGCCGCATGGCGCAGGAACACGGCATGATCGAGCCGTTCGTGGAGCGCCAGGTGCGTGGCGAACAGGATAACCGGGTCATCTCTTTCGGCGTTTCCAGCTACGGCTACGACGTGCGCTGCGCCGACGAATTCAAGGTCTTCACCAATATCAACTCGGCCACCGTCGACCCGAAGAACTTCGATGCCGGCAGCTTCGTCGACATCAAGAGCGACGTGTGCATCATCCCGCCCAACTCCTTTGCACTGGCGCGCACCGTGGAGTACTTCCGCATCCCGCGCGACGTGCTGACCATCTGCCTGGGCAAGAGCACCTATGCGCGTTGCGGCATCATCGTCAACGTGACCCCGCTCGAGCCCGAATGGGAAGGCCACGTGACGCTGGAGTTCTCCAACACCACCACGTTGCCGGCCAAGATCTACGCCAACGAAGGGGTGGCGCAGATGCTGTTCCTGCAATCGGACGAGCCTTGTGAAGTGTCCTACCGGGACCGCGGCGGCAAGTACCAGGGCCAACGTGGCGTCACCCTGCCACGCACCTGACCGACAGGCGTCGGGAATTTCATCGGCTTTTGACGCTCCAAGTGGTAACCCTGCCGATTTGCATAAAGCGGGTCGGCTGTTGTCAGGAGGTGCCAATGAAACTCCACCCAACGATCAGTGCGAAGTTGGCTGGCTTGCAGCCCAATCACATCGGGCTGCTGTCCTGGTCGCTGTTGGCTGACCCATTGCCGCTGCATGCCGGCGGTGTGCCAGGGCAGCCTGACCCGGACACGCCGCAGCCTGGCCAGCCGGGTGATACGCCTATGGAGCCCGGCGAGCCCACCCTTCCCGATGAGCCGCCTCCGGCGCCTGTGGCCTGATTCATTTCATAGCGGCCACACCCGGCCGGCACCGGCCAGATAGACCTGGCTGGTGCCGGCGGGCTCGATCTCCCAACCGCCTGTGAATTCTCCGAAAGCTGGCAGCAGGCTGACTTTTTCGTCGATCAGAAAGCACGGTAGGCGCAGCCGCTGGCGAGCCCTGCCGCGCAGCACGAAGACCGGGTGGACGTGCCCTGAAAGCACCGTGAGTGCCGGATGCGCCTTGGGTTCGTGTTGCAGGGCGAACGGCCCCACTACATAAGGTTCGTCTACCACGTCGATCCCCAGCTCAACAGGTGGATCGCCTGCGTTGCGGTCATGGTTGCCGCGTATCAGCACGATGCTCAACTCCGGATGACGCTCTCGCCAGGCTTGCACCCGGGCCAGCGTAGCCGGCGCCCGCGCAGTCCGGGCATGCAGGAAATCACCCAGTACGATCAGTTGCTCGCAGTCATGCTCGGCAAGCAGTGTGTCGAGCCGGGCCAACGTGGCTTCGGTAGTGCCTCTGGGAACGGGTTGGTGCAAGGCCCTGTAGCTCGCCGCCTTGCCGATGTGCACATCGGCCAGCAGCAACGTCTTGCGGGCTGGCCAATACACGGCTTTGTCCGGCAGCAGCCAGAGTTTCTGCCCGGCCAGTTCGATGGCGCAATGTGTCGTCATGTGGGGATCGCCAGGCCGTCGATGGCCAGCGATATGACCGCTACCCCATGAATGCGTCTGATCGTTATCTGGTTCAACCTGCAATGCTCTCCAATTCCGCTACCATCCGCGCGATGCGGTCTGCCAGTTTTTCCGTGCTGAGGGTTTCACGCAGCCCTTCGACCAGTAGCGCGAACGCCAGCGGCCCGGTGCGCTCCATCACACGCAAGTCCAGCCTGAGGTCGGTCAGTTTCAGCAACTGGGCCCGAAGCCGATCGATTTCCAACTCCTCGCTAAGTACCTCATCACGTGCCTGGCCCAGCAGCAGGTTGCCTGCGTCGTGCTTGCGGAACACCTCGTAGAACAACCCGCTCGAGGCCTGGATCTGGCGCATGCTCTTTTGCGCCGCAGGATAGCCACCGAACACCAGCCCAGCGATCTGGGCGATTTCCCGGAACCGGCGCAGCGCCATTTCCCCGGCATTGAGGCTGGCAAGCACATCCTCCAGAAGATTTTCGGTACTCAACGCCTGGGGCAGGTAGCTGGCCCAATCCACCGGCCCAGGGCTTAGCAGCTCGAAGCCGTAGTCGTTGACGGCGATGGAAACCGACAGCGGTTGCTCACGGCTGACACGCCAGGCGATCAGGTTGGCCAACCCCATGTTGGCCATGCGCCCGGCAAACGGGTACACGAACAGGTGCCAGCCCTGCCTGGATTTGAATGTCTCTGCCAGCAGCGTCCCTGTCGTCGGCAGCGCCGACCACTGGGCTTGTACCGTGAGCAACGGCCTTACTGCGCGCATTTCAGGGCTGTCGAAGCGACCGTGCGCTGCGGCGTCAAGTTGCTGGACCACAGCATCTGCCAGTTCGCTGGAAAGTGGCATGCGCCCGCCGTTCCAGCGGGCCACCGCCGCCTTGCGCGCGTTGCTGCGGCGCACATAGGCGGTCATGTTTTCCACGCGAACCAGCTCCAGCACGCGGCCGGCGAAGACGAATGTGTCCCCGGGCCTCAAGCGTGAGATGAACGCTTCTTCCACGCTGCCCAGGTTCTTGCCGCCACCGCCTTTGCTCCAGTACTTCAGGTGCAGCGAGGCGTCACTGACGATGGTGCCGATGCCCATGCGATGGCGGCGCGCCAGGCGCTCACTGGCGACCCGGTATAAGCCGTCTGGGTGCATTTCAACACGTTGATAATCGGGGTAGGCGCTGAGCGAGCTGCCGCCATGGCAAACGAAGTCCAGTGCCCATTGCCACTGGCTGTCACGCAGGTCGGCGAAGGCCCAGGTGCTGCGCACTTCAGCGAGCAGTTGCTGCGGCTCGAACCCGCTGCCCAGGGCCATGCTGACCAGGTGCTGGACCAGTACATCCATGCACAGGCGCGGTGACCGGCGTCCCTCCAGGTGGCCGGCCGCCAGGGCCTGGCGCATGGCGGCGGCTTCCACCAGCTCCAGGCTGTGGGTGGGCACCAGGGTGATACGCGAGCGCCGTCCAGGCGCATGCCCTGAGCGGCCTGCGCGCTGCATCAACCGGGCGATTCCTTTGGCCGAACCGATCTGCAGGACGCGCTCGACCGGCAGAAAGTCCACGCCCAGGTCCAGGCTCGATGTACAGACGACGGCTTTGAGCGTGCCCTCCTTGAGGCTGCGTTCGACCCAATCGCGGGTGTCACGTGCCAGGCTGGCGTGATGTAGCGCGATCAGGCCCGCCCAGTCGGGGCGCTCTTCGAGCAGGGCCTGGTACCAGAGCTCGGCCTGCGCCCGGGTGTTGGTGAACACCAGGCAACTGCTGCTGGCGTCGATTTCCCGGCTCACCTGCTTCAACATCTTCAGGCCGATGTGCCCTGCCCATGGAAAGCGCTCGATGTGCTCAGGCACCAGGGTATCGACCTGCAGCACCTTGTCCTGGCGCCCGCGGACCAGCTGACCACCTTGGGGCAGCAACACGTCCAGGGCATGCTGCAGGTTGCCGAGGGTGGCCGACAGCCCCCAGGTCGGCAGGCCAGGGTGCCAACGCCGAAGGCGGGCCAAAGCCAGTTGCAGCTGAACCCCCCGCTTGTTGCCGAGCAGTTCGTGCCACTCATCCACCACCACCATGCGCAGCGTCGCGAAGTCATTGCTGGCCTGTGCCCTTGTCAGTAGCAGGGTCAGGCTTTCAGGTGTGGTGACCAGCACGCTGGGCATGCGCCGGGCCTGGCGTGCGCGCTCGGCGCTGCCGGTATCGCCGCTGCGCACGCCAACGCTCCAGGGCAAGCCCATCTCGTCGATGGGCGCCTGCAGCGCTCGTGCCGTATCAGCGGCCAGGGCGCGCATGGGGGTGATCCAGATGACCTGGAGCGGCGCCGCGTGGCGCCCCTGGGCCTGGGCCTTGAACGCCCGCAGTGCCGCCAGCCAGACCGCATACGTCTTGCCAGCGCCAGTGTTGGCATAGAGCAGGCCCGACTCCCCACGCTCGACGGCGGCCCACACCTTGCGCTGGAAAGCGAACGGCTTCCAGCCGCGTTGGGCGAACCAGGCATTGGCAAGATCGGTGGCGGCGGGCATCAGGCGGGCAGTCCCTCGAAGGCTGTGCTTCTAGAGACCACCGCTGCAAGGCATTGGTTTACTTGTCAGTTGGCCAACAGATTGCCGCTGCGGCACACCTGCTCGCCGGCAACATGGGCGATCACCATGCCTGCCGTGGCCATGCGCCGCACGCTGCGCGCATACAGCAGACCAGGCTGGCTGTTGCGCAAGGGCATGACGCGATCACTGAGCGGGTCGATGACCTCGGCAATCAGTTGTCCTGCCTCCAGGTACTGCCCTGGCTTGGCGTGGTACACCAGCAACCCGCCCGCAGCGGCCGTGATTGGCTCCACCGCAGCCAGTGGCGTGGCTGGCCAGCGCAAGGGCGGCAGGGCAGGGGCATGGCCCTGTATCACGCCGGCATGGGTCAGGAAGTCGAGAATGGCCTGGCAGTCTTGGCGCGCCAGGTCGTGGCTCACATCCGCCTGGCCGCGCAATTCGAGGGTGACTGAACACGTGCCCGCCGGGATGGGGAAGCGTTTGCCAAAGCGCTGTTGCAGTTGCCACCACAGCAGGCTGAAGCACTCGTCGAAAGACTGCCCGCCCGAATCGGTCGCCAACAGACTGGCCTGGGCACCCAGGTAACGGGCCAAGGGCTCGAACTGCGGCCAGGCGTCCGGGGTGGTATAGAGATGTTCGACAGCGTCGAAGTCGCAGTGCAGGTCCAGGACCAGGTCGGCATCGCACGCCAGGCGCTGCAGGATCAGGCGCTGCGCTTGCAGTGGAGTACGCGCCGGATGAGCATCCAGGCCACGGCGCAGGTATTCGCGGATCAGGGCCTGATTGTGGAGCGGGTCCTGGGTCAGGTGGGCCTCGACCTGATCACCGATGCTGTCTGACAGATCGACGAAATTGCGGTTGAAGTTCTCGCCACTTTGCAACTCGAACCGGCCCAGCGGGGCGTCGAGCAGCACCTGCTCAAGGCCTACCGGGTTGGCAACCGGCACCAGGATGACCTCGCACTGCAGGCGGCCTTGCTGGTCCAGTTCCAGCAACTGGCGCTTGAGGTGCCAGGCCACTAGCATGCCGGGCAATTCGTCAGCATGCAGCGAGGCCTGGATGTACACCTTGCGGCCACCGCGTGGCCCGAAGTGGAAGCTGTGCAGTTGGCGGGTTACCCCCGGAACAGGGGAGAGGATGTCGTGGGTCGAGTGGTGCATGATGGTCCTGAATACGGGGCTGGAACGGTCTGGAGCACGGGCTGAGCCTTCAGATGAAAGCACAATTTCGCTGCCAGCGCCTCACGCCAGCCCCTCACAGCTGCCTGTGATCCCTGATCAGGCCAGCAAGGCCTGTAAGGTCGCCAGGTCGTCGGCCTCCTCGACAGGCTTGTCCAGGCGCCAGCGCAACATGCGTGGAAAGCGCACGGCGATGCCGCTCTTGTGGCGCTTGGACAGAGCAATGCCTTCAAAGCCCAACTCGAACACCAGCGTGGGCGTTACGCTGCGCACGGGGCCGAAGGTTTCCTGGGTGGTCTTGCGCACGATGGCATCGACCTTGCGCATCTCCTCGTCGGTCAGGCCGGAATAGGCCTTGGCGAAGGGGATCAACGTGCGGTCCGGGGTGCCGGCAGGGCCGTCCCAGACTGCGAAGGTGTAGTCGCTGTACAGGCTGGCGCGCCGTCCGTGGCCACGCTGGGCGTAGATCAGCACGGCGTCGACGCTGAACGGATCGATCTTCCATTTCCACCAGGTGCCCATGTCCTTGGTGCGGCCAACGCCATACAGTGCCTCGCGCTGCTTGAGCATCATGCCTTCCACGCCCAGGCTGCGTGACTGCTCCCGCTGCCGGGCAAGGTCCGCCCAGTCGGGCCCTTGCAGCAGCGGGGAGAGCAGTACGGGTGCCAATGGGCAGGCTTCAAGCACACGTTCGAGTTGCGCGCGCCGCTCATGCTGCGGGCGACTGCGCCAGTCCTCGCCTTGCCACTCCAGCAAGTCATAGGCCTGCAACACCACCGGGGCATCGCTCAACAGTTTCTTGCCCAAGGTCTTGCGACCCAGGCGTTGCTGCAGCAGGGCGAAGGGCTGAACGGAGGCCTCTGCCTTGGCATCGCTCGCTTTCCAGACCAGGATCTCGCCATCGAGCACCACGCCATCGGGCAGGGTCTGGGCCAGGCTCTGCAACTCGGGAAAACGTTCGGTGACCAGCTCCTCGCCGCGCGACCATACCCACAGCTGCCCGTCGCGCTTGACCACCTGTGCCCGGATGCCATCCCACTTCCATTCGATTTGCCACGCGCTGGGCGGCCCGAGCAGCGTATCGAACTGTTCGACCGGGGCCTGCAGGGGGTGGGCGAGAAAGAAGGGATAGGGCTGCCCGCCACGCTGACTATGCTCGTCGGCAGATTCGGGCGCTATCAGTTGAAGGTAGCGCTCGGCGGTTGGCCGGTGGCGGATGTCGGTATACCCAACCAATCGCTGGGCTACCCGTTTGGCGTCCAGCTCCGCCAACTGAGCCAGGGCGCGTGTGACCAGCAGTTTCGATACGCCGACGCGGAAACTGCCGGTGATCAGCTTCAGGCACAGCATCAGGCTGGGGCGATCCAGCCGTGCCCACAGAGGTGGCAGACGTTGCTGAAGTTCCTCCGGGGGCAGGCCGCGCAACGGCAGCAGGTAGGTTTCGACCCAATGCGCCAGACCTTCGTCATCGCCCTGCTGGGTGTCGGGCAACAACAGCGAAATGGTCTCGGCCAGATCGCCCACCGCCTGGTAGCTTTCCTCGAACAGCCAGTCCGGCAACCCTGCCATCGCGCCGGCCAGTTCGCGCAATACTCGGGTGGGCACCAGTTGACGCGGGCGCCCACCCGCCAGGAAATACACCGCCCAGGCGGCGTCCTGGGCCGGTGCGCTGGCGAAGTATTCGCGCAGGGCCTGAAGCTTGGCATTGCTGGAGGTGGTGCCATCGAGGCGCAAGTACAATTCGGCAAAGGCTTTCATGCGCCCTTCTCCCCGGCTGCGGCGTCATCTTCCTCACCGTATTCGGTGACGAATGCGCGGGCGTCGAGCCCCTGTTCATTTAGGTAACGCACCAGCACGCCCACCGACCCGTGGGTGACCATGACCCGTTCGGCGCCCGTCTGGCCGATGGCCCACAACAGCCCCGGCCAATCGGCGTGGTCCGAGAGCACGAAGCCTTTGTCCACACCGCGTCTGCGCCGGGTGCCGCGCAGCAGCATCCAGCCACTGGCGAACGCGTCGCTGTAATCGCCGAAGCGCCGCATCCAGCTGCTGCCGCCAGCGGACGGCGGGGCCATCACCAGGGCCGTGCGCAACAGCGGATCGTTGCGTGCAATGTCGCCGGCATAGCGGGTTTCGGGCAGGTACACCCCCGCTTCGCGATACACCCTGTTCAGCGGCTCGACGGCACCGTGCACCAGGATCGAGCCAATGCTGGGGTCCAGGCCATGCAAGATGCGCTGCGCCTTGCCGAAGGCGTAGCAGAACAGCACGCTGGCCTTGCCCTGTTCGCTGTTGGCCCGCCACCAGGCATTGATGCCGGCGAACACATCCGCCTGGGTCGGCCAGCGGTAGATGGGCAGGCCAAACGTCGATTCGGTGATGAAGGTATGGCAGCGCACTGGCTCGAAGGGCGCGCAGGTGCCGTCTGGCTCGACCTTGTAGTCGCCCGAGGCCACCCAGACCTCGCCCTGATATTCCAGGCGCACCTGTGCCGATCCCAGCACATGCCCGGCAGGGTGCAGGCTCAGGGTCACGCCGTGGTGCAACAGGCGCTCGCCGTAAGGCAGGGTCTGCAAGTTGATGTCCATGCCCAGGCGGCTGCGCAGGATACCGGCGCCGGGGTCTGCGGTGAGGTAATGGCGATTGCCGGAACGCGAGTGGTCACCGTGGCCGTGGGTGATCACGGCGCGGTCTACCGGCCGCCAGGGATCGATGTAGAAATCGCCGGGCGGACAGTACAGGCCTTCGGGTCGAGCGATGACGAGGTCCATGGCACACGCACTGGTAGGGAGTTACCAGTTAGGAGCCGCAGCGGCCAAGGGAAGTTCGACCGGTGGTTTGTTCAGCCCTTGACCATCGCAGCTGCTGCACGCCGCGGACCTTTTCTACTTGCCCGGTACCAGGGTCAGGCGCTGGGTGCCATAGGCACGTGCGAAGTGCTGGGGCGCAAGCGGCATGACCGCGAAGCGGCCCTTGAACCAGGCATCGAGGCCATCCCCATGATGCGGGCTGGCCGGGTTGCCGGACTGGCCGCTGCTGGTCAGCACCTGCAGGGGTTCAGCCTGGCTGAAGTCCACGATCAGCCGCGCCGATGCCGGCAGGCGGGTGACGAAGTCGCTTCCCCAGGCGTAGGGGGTAAAGGCGAGCGTGCTGAAGTCGCCGCCTGCAGGCTGTGCAGGACGGCCGATGGCATCTCCCAGCCCGTGGTAGGCCGGTGCAGGCCATTGGTATTGGTGCAGTTTGCCCCATTGCCAGGCGCTGCGATCGGCGCCCAGTTGGGCGATGCCCGTGTCCATTGCCGCAACCAGGCTGCGGGCCAGGATGGCGGGTTTGTCTTCCTTCTGGGGCGTACCGCGGTCGTCCCAGAACGGGCTGTCATCCCGGCCCAGCAGGTGATCGGCCTGTGCCGAGAACGACAGGCGTGCATTGCTGACGAATGCCTGCCAGGCCGCCCCCGACTCCGGCCCCAGTTCATCGAGGAACGTCTGACGGGCAACGGCCTGGAGGAACAGGGCGTACAGCGCAGCATCGGACGACACCGGGCTCAAGCGGCCATCGAATGCCTTGAGCCTGGCCAGCGCCGTACGGGCCTTGTCGCGCTGATCGGTGGGCAAGGCATTGATGGCCTGCTGCAGCGGGCCTGCCATGCCTGGCGCTTCGAACATCTGCTTGAGCTTGCCGGCCAACAAGGTGACCTGGTCGTTCTGCAGCGCCATCAGGCTGCGGCCATCAATTCGGCCATTGCCGGCAAGCTGGCCCAGGCGCTCGGCACGCTCCGGGTAGTACCAGCTGCTCGACAGCTGCATGCCGTAGCCGCGCGGCAGGCTGCGCTGGTTGGCGTGGCCGATCCAGCCAGCAGTCGGATCTTGGTCGTACGGGTGCAGCATGGGGTCGGCATAGCCATCCCAGTCATAGCGTCCATCCCATCCCGGCGAAGGCAACAGGCCTTGGCCTTCTCGGCGGTTGGGGTAGCGCCCGCTCACCTGCCAGCCAATGTGCGAAGGTTCGGCAAAGACGAAGTTCAGCGCAGCAGCCGTGACATCACGGGTGCTGTCGAACGCGCGCTCCACGGTCTTGGCACGGGTCAGGTCGAACAGTGCATCAAGGCTGCGATCACCTTTGAACTGCGGCAAGTTCAGGGCAAGGCCCAGGCTGGCATTGCCTGGCTGGCCGAGTAGCGTGCCATGACGCGTGTCATGCATCACTTCGCGCTGTGGGCGCTCGCCGCGTACCAGAAAGGTCTCGGTGTGCGCCCTGGCGGCTACCCATTTGCCGTCCGCCAGGTAACTGACCTGGTTGCCTTGATGGCGCAGCTTTTCCAGGAACAGGTCCTGGTTGTCGGCCATCACCGCGCTGCTGGTCCATGCCAGCTGGCCGTTGTAGCCAGCCAGCACGATCGGCAGGCCCGGCAGCGACAGGCCGGCCACCTGGTACTTGCTGGTGTGGATCTGTACCGGGCTCAGCGCCCAGACTGCACGGCTGTCGCTGGCCAGCAGGCTCTTGCCGCTGCGGCTGCGTTGCGGGCCGATGGCCAGGTTAGCTGAACCGGGGCTACCCAGCAGGTCAAGGTCGACCAGTTTCTGGCTGGCAGCTGCCAGGGCAGACAACCCCGGCAACTGACTGGCAAGGTCCAGGCCCTTGAGCTTGGCTGCTTCGCCTTCGGCCAGCGGTTCGTCGGCGGCGCCGGGCAGCAGCCAGGCCAGCTTGGCACTGCCGACTTTCTGCGCCAGGGTCAAGGCGCTGATCTCTTCTTGCAGGTTGACCGACTGGCTGAAGGCATACAACGCGAATATCAGCGCGGAGTCTTCAGGCTTCCAGTATTCGGGGCGGTAGCCGCTGTTGGCCAGGTCCGCCGGCAGCTTGTCGCGGTAGCGGAACAGGTAGGCGTTGACCCCGCGCGCATAGACGTCGAAGAAACGCTTGAGCCGTGGCGATGCGTCGGCGTACAGCTGTGCCGCGCTTTGCTTGAGGTTGGCGGCGCGCATCAAACGGTCGATATCCAGTGCATCGCGGCCCGCCACTTCAGCCAGCCGCCCCTGGGCCAGCAACCGCATGGCAACCATTTGCTCGATCCGGTCCCCGGCATGCACGTAGCCCAAGGTGAACAGCGCGTCATGGAATGTGCTGCTCTCAATCAGCGGAGCGCCCATGGCATTGCGCCTGACCGACACGTTCTGGGCCAGGCCCTTGAGCGGCTGCACGCCGCTGGCCGGCGGCAGGCTGTCCTGTTGGGCAGTGGTCTGGCAACCGGCCAGGCCAAGTGAACCGAGCAGCAGGGCAGCCGTTGCAGCGCGCGGGCGGAAAAAGAAAAGGGCGGGGGCGGCCATGGCAAGGCTCCTGCAAGGCATAGCGGGGATGGAAAGGCGCTAAGGTAGTGAGCAGGCCGCCTGGGTGCAAGGCCTGCCCTGGCTTTATTTCGGCACATCGGCCCAGCGCTGGATGAGTGGCAAGACCTTGTCGGCCATTTGCCAATCCCCGGCCGTGACGCCGGGGTATCCAGGGGCGCGTTGCAGCGGGTCAAACTTCGAAATGCACAGCCATGGCGTCGGAAAAGTGCGTGCAGTTGATGCGGGTGTACCGAACGTAGTTGCGCGTGATCGCAAAGGATTCGCCAGGCATCAGCAGTACATCGTGCTGTTCGAGTTGGCGCAAGAAAGGATGCAGGTTGGCAATATCGGGGTGATGGACCCACAGGAACATGCCGCCGTGCGGCGTGATGTCGAAGCGCCAGCCGCGGTCTGTCAGCGTGCGCTGGGTCTGAACCTGCTGTCGAATCAGGCGTTGCTGCAAGTCGCTCATGTGCCTGGCGTAGGTGCCGTCGGTGAGGATCGTATTGACGAAGCGCTCGCAGAATGCAGGCACGGCCACGCAGGTGAGCAGTTTTAGGCGCATGAGCGGTTCGACCAGTGCAGCCGGGCAGGCGATGTAACCCACGCGCAGGGAGGCGGACAGGCACTTGGAGAAGCTGCCGATATAGATGACCTGCTGCAGGTTATCCAAGCCGGCGAAGGTCTGGCGCACACCCGGGCTGAAGTCGCCGTATACGTCGTCTTCGACGACGTAGAAGCCGTGTTCGATCGCCAGTCTCAGCACGCCGAAGGCGTTGTGCGGGCTGACGTTGCTACCGGTGGGGTTGTGGAATGTGCTGTTGCAGAAGAAGGCCTTGACCTTGTGCTGGGCCAGGTGCCGCTGCATGTCTTCAAGGTCGGGACCGTCTTGCAGCCGACGGATGCCGACCACGTGCCCCCCGGCCAGCTCGATCAGCTTGACCAGGTTGCCGTTGCAAGGCTCGTCAACGAACACGTGATCGCCAGGGGCGATCAGCAGGCGGGCCACCAGGTCCAGGGCCTGGGTGGCGCCCAAGGTGCTGATTAATTGCTGCGGGCCTACATCGATCTGGGTCATGCGCCGCAGGTGCACGCACAGCTGCTTGCGCATGGGCAGGTAACCCTGGATGTCGCCATAGTCGGCCAGCGAGCTTTGCTCCAGGCGCGCCGTACGCCGCACGGCCTTGGCCAGCAGCTCGGTGTCGCGCCAGGCAGGGGGCAGCCAGCCGCAGCCGAGCTTGGTGTAGCGCGGGCCGCCTTGCAGCAGCTTGAACAGCGCGTCCCCGGCCATATGCCCGGGCGCCTCGTCCCTGGCTGGCGGCCGAGTGGTACCGGCCACGAAGTAGCCACGCCCTGGCACGGCCGTCAACAACCCTTCACTGACCAGGCGCCCATAGCTGGACACGACCTCGTGGTAGGTGGCACCCGTGCTGGCCGTGAGCTTGCGAATCGACGGCATGCGTTGCCCCGGCAGCCATTCGCTGGCAGCCAGACGCTGCCGGAGTTGATGAAGGAGAGTGTCAGCACGCATCGACTGGCCCGTCAGTGTTAGAAAAAACAGCCTAACAGTTAGCTGGAAACCGCGTCGACTGTTCGCCCGTGGCCAGCCGATCAGTGAGAAGCTTCGGCGCATTCATTTACTGCGCCTTCATCGAGCACGCCATGACCGAAACCCTGCCAGCACGTACCTACCTGTATTTCATTGCGCAATCGGTCAACCTCACCACGGCTGTGATGTCCGTGACCATGGCAGCCCTTGTCGGTGCTGCCCTGGCGCCCGATCCTGCGTGGTCGACGGTGCCCTACGGGTTTCAGTTTCTCTGCGTAATGCTGGCGACCTACCCGGTGTCGTGGCTGATGGGGCGCATCGGTCGTCGCCGCGCATTCATGCTGGGTGCTCTGCCCTTGGCCGTATCCGGCGTCAGCGGGTTCCTGGCCGTGCAGCACCAGCACTTTTTCGCCTTGATACTCAGCCACTGTGCCTTGGGGGTGTACATCGCGTTCGCCAACTTCAACCGGTTTGCCGCTACCGACAACCTGACGCAACACCTCAAGGCGCGAGCGCTTTCACTGGTGGTGGCAGGCGGCGTGATCGCGGCCGTGGCGGGGCCGGCCTTGACCGGGTGGCTCAGGGATGTGGGCGGGTATCCACTGTTCTCGCTGTGCTATGCCGCCTTTATTGGTCTGGCGCTCGTGTCGTGGTTGATAGCCCTGTGCTTACCCAAGGAGATGCCGGTGAATCGCCCGCAGCAGGGCCTGCAAGCGTCCGAGACGGTGCGACCTGCGCCACGCAGGGTGCTGATGGTGGCAATGAGCGTGGCGGCGCTTGGATACGGCATCATGAACCTGTTGATGATCCAGGCTTCGCTGCACATGAAAGGTATGCACCAGGACTTCGCCGACGTGCGCATGGCCATCCAGTGGCATGTCGTGGCGATGTTTGCGCCGTCGTTCTTCACAGGCAGCATCATTCAACGGTTGGGCATCAAGGTAACGATCTGCGCAGGGTTGGGCCTGTTCGTGGTGAGCACGGCCTTGAACATGGGGTCCAGCAGTTATGCAGTGATGACCGCGGCCCTGATCGCCCTGGGCCTGGGTTGGAACCTGACCTATGTAGGCGGGGGCGCGCTGCTGGCGCAGGCATTGCAGGACAGCCCGTGCGCGATGCGCCTGCAGGGCAAGAATGACCTGGCCATTGCCGTGTGTGCCACGCTCGGGGCCTTTACGCCTTCCTTGTTACTGGACTTGGCAGGCTGGAAGGGCACCAACGGTCTGTGCATGGTGCTGTGCCTGGGGCTGTTGCTGGCCACCGCGCTACGGTTGCCAGCCAAGCCGGGCCCCTCGGCGCCGAAGCTGCAGACCGCGCCGCGCCCGCGCTAACGGACAGGCGCGGTGCCGTCGAACGGCGGGGCGGCGGTCAGGCGCCGTGGCACTTCTTGAATTTCTTCTCGCTGCCGCACGGGCACGGATCGTTGCGGCCAACATCCTTGAGGGCGTTGCGCACCGGCTCCTGGTGACCGTGGTTGCAGTGCGGCCCATGGACATGGCCGTGATCATGGTGATGATCGTGGTCGTGGTCGCAGTCAGGGCCGTGAACGTGAGGCTGTTGGGACATTGCGGGGTTACTCCAGGTAATGATCGCCGGGCATTATCTCACCACCGCGCAACAAGTGCAGGTTCCGATGGATCAACAGGCCGGTGCGCAGTTCGGCCTTGAGCGTGTATTTCAAAGGCTGGTGGCTCTTGAGCATCTTGGCCAGTGGCTTGAGGCGCTGCCACAGGTTGGTACGGGCGGTGATCTTGAAGGTGCGCTGGTCGTGTCCGCCAACGCTGCGCCACAGGCTGGCTTCGTCCTCTGCCAGCAGCACATCGTTCAACCGCAGGGCATAGGACAGGTTGCGGATGAACAGGCGACTGTCGTTGGGGTTTTCCACCCGCACATGGAGCACGAATTCCTGTTGCAGCAGGCGGGCCTTGACCGTTTCCACCCTGACCAGGTGGATCTCCGGTTGCCGCCAGGGCTCACCGCCCCAACTGACGCAGCCGCCCAGAAGCATCACCAGCAAGGCAGGCAGCAGGACACGCAGGCGGGTCATCATGCTCAGCCACCCACATAGCTGGCGCAGCATTTCTTGAATTTCTGCCCGCTTTGGCAAGGGCAGGGATCATTGCGCGTGGCGTTCAGGCCCACGGTGGGGTCGATGAAATACCAGCGCCCTTCGTGCTGCACGAAGGCCGAGCGTTCGCGGTGCTGATGATCGCCGTCCTGGTCATGCCAGCGGGCAGTGAAGGTCACGAAGCCGTGCTCGGGCTGGCCACCGATCAGCTCGGTGTCCTCCACCTCCAAGCCCAGCCAGGTGCTCTGGGCACTCCAGGCGGCCATGGCGGCGCGATCCAAGCCCGCCTGCTGGGCTGGCATGGTGGTCGCCACCAAGTAATCGACCAGCCCCAGCACATAGGCGCTGTAACGTGAGCGCATCAGCGCCTGGGCATCCGGTGCCGGCGTGCCGGCGTGGTAATGCCCGCAGCAGGCGTCGAGCAAGTTGCCACTGCCACATGGGCAGACCGAAACACTCATCATCACCACCAGTATTTGCCGAAGTTTTCAGGGTTGGCCCAGAACCGCGCGTTCAGCCAGTCAGGGACCTGCTTGTAGTCATGTAGATCATAGGTGAACAGGCTTAACACCTGCTGGTCGCGCTGAAACTTCTCGCTGGCCGACAGGGCCAGGGCGAAGAAGTCCGTGTCCTGCCAGCCGCAGGCCGTCAGGTCGGCCAGCACTGCGACTCGACTGGCGTTGAGATTGCGGATGCCACCAAGCAGTTCCAACCCGTTGCGCTTGGGCAGGTGCTCCAGGCAATCGACCAGAAGCGCCAGGTCGAAGCGCTGGGCTGCCAGTTCAGCCGGCAATGGGCCCGGCGGCGTGCTCGCCAGGCTCGCCTGAGGGTGGGCCAGCAGGAAGGCGTCGAGTGCCGGGAACCGCGTGCCCACCAGCAACAGGCGGTGCGGGGTCACGCGCTCGAGCAAGGCGGCGAGCGCCTGCTGTGGCGTGCGTTGGGAAAAACCGTCGGTCATTGCCAGTCCTCATCAAGTTCAGCCAAGACTATCGGGCCAGCGCCTGTCGGCATAGGGCCGTGGCATGCGGTCATGGCAAATGGCTGGCAGGCTGAGCAAGCAGCGTCTTTACTGCCCTGATCGGCCACGATGCCGATTCCCCCTATAAAGAGGCTATGAAATGAGCATAGTACGCACAGCTGTACCCCTGGTTCTGCTCACCAGTGTGTTGACTGGTTGCGCGGGTTTGCAAAAGACCGACTGGCCCAAATGTGCGGCGGTCGGCGGTGTGGGCGGCGCGGCACTTGGCGCTATCGAAAGCTCGAGTTGGGCAGGCTGGGGTGCGCTGCTCGGGGGCGGCCTTGCGGCGGGGTATTGCTGGGCCCATGGGGATGGTGACGAAGACGGCGATGGTGTACCGGACAGCCGCGACAAGTGCCCAGGGACACCGCGAGGCGTACAGGTCGATGCCAACGGTTGCCCGCCGCCTGCGCCGCAGGCCGAGGCTGTTGTCGTCGAAGAAGTGGTGGTCGAGAAAGAAGAGGTGATTGTCATCCGCGACGTGCATTTCGAATTCGACTCTGCACGGCTGACCGCCGCCGACAAGCAGCGCCTTAATACCATCGCTACACGCCTGAAGCAGGAAGCGCCTTCGGCCCGCTTGAGCGTGAGCGGCCACACCGACAGCGTAGGCGCCGACAGCTACAACCAGAAACTCTCCGAGCGCCGTGCCCATTCGGTCACCGACTATCTGGTTGAAAGCGGCATCCCGCGCAACAGCTTCGTGTCTGTGGTCGGGGCTGGCGAATCCCAACCTGTGGCCGACAACGCCACCGCCGAGGGGCGTGCCATGAACCGTCGTACGGAAATCAAGATCCAACGGTGAGGCAATGGCGCCCGCGCACCGTTACAGCGCGGGCGCTCTGCAATCGCCTTGGGCGGTAATGGCCGGAGGACTAGACCTTGCCAAGCAGGATATGCGCTGGCGCGGTTCCCGACCGAGCAGTTACTGTGAAACGGTCGCGTTGGCCATCCCGGCAGTACGCCATACGGTGGGGCAGAGCATGAAATTCATCTTGAGCCTGGGCAAGCTCCTGACCATAGTCTTCTGGGGCGTAGTGCTGTACAACCAGATGGTGCCGCAACCTGTGCCGTTGAACCTGTTGATCAACGCCACGGGCTTGATGTTGGCGCTGCTGCACCTGCTCGAAATGCTGGTGTTCAATGCCAGTCTGCGCGGCCGTAGCCATCGCTGGTTCGACCGTCTGCGGATCCTGTTGACGGGCATTTTCCACATCATGTCCATCCCCCGCGCGCAAGAGGCGCCACGAAATGCGTAATCTGATGTTGTTCGCCCTGCTGGCCGCGCCGCTTGCGCAGGCACAGAACCTGGAAGTACCCGCCAATTCCATGCTGCGCCTGCCAACCAAGTCGGCCGAGGTGCACCTGGAGCAGCTCAGGGTGGCAGACGATGCCACCTTGCTGCTTCCCGCCACGCTCGCCTCGCTGACGGTCGATCGGCTGGAGCTGGGCCGTGATGCCCGTATCGCCGTGGCACCGGCCGATACCCCGCTCCTGATCGAGGCCGCCAGTGCCAGCCTGGGTGCTGGCAGTGAGTTCAGTGCGCCGGGCGCGCCTGGGACCTATGAACGTGCCGCGCGTTCAGGGCGCGGGCTTGACCTCAAGCTTGCCCAGCTAGAGGGCGAACAACTGTCCATCGATGCCCGCGGTGGCGCGGGTGCGCCAGGGTTCGCCGGGCTCGATGGCGCCAACGGCCAGGCCGGTGGCTGCACCTGGGGTCGTGCCAGCCGTGGTTTCAACGGGGATGATGGCGGCAATGGCCACGACGGTGCGCCGGGTGGTCGAATTCGCCTGAGCGTACCCGAGGCTTTCCCGGCCGATCGCATCAGGGTGCGCCTTGACGGGGGCGCGCCGGGTAAGCCTGGTGCCGCAGGCAAGGCGGGCAAGGGCGGTGCGAGCAAGGGTTGCCTGGTCTACCGCACCTCGCCGGGCCACAGTGGCCGCGCCGGGCAACCGGGTCAGCCAGGCCTTGCCGGGGCTGCTGGCGAGCTGATCCTGCAGCGACTCTGAACGCTGCGGGTACGCTCAGAACATCAGGCGGGCACTGGCCACGGCGACCACGGCCAGGCCCAGCAGCAGGTTCACCCCCACCATCCGGCGGATGCGCCCCAGCACGGCCGCTGCCCCCGGCCAATCCTCGGCCTGGACCGCCGTTTTCATTTGCGCAAGCAGCAACGCCTGGATACGCATGAACAGGGCGAACATGACGATACCGCCCCCGATCATCACCTGGACGTACCGCGGCGCGGTTTCAAAGCCATTGAAGCGCAGGTGGATCATGCCCACGCCGCTTATCGCCAAAATCGCCACGGCCACCCAGATCCAGCCGAAGAAGCGTCGGAAAACTTCCACCCATAACCGTAGCCTGGCAGGCCCGTCCAGCGCTGCAACCGTTGCCGGGCGCAGCACCATCCAGGCGAAGAACATGCCCCCCACCCAGACCAGGGCGGCCAGAACGTGCAGGGTGTAGGGCAGGGCAAAGGCAGTCATCCGGATCTCCATGCGGCATAAACAGCGTGAGCGGGGTATGATAGCCGCCCTATGCGCGATACTGAAAATATATCCAGCCCTTCGGGCGCCTGCACACCATGATCAGCACTGAACTCAAAGCCACCATCCAGGGCGCCTATACGCGATTTCTCGAAGCCAAGAGCCTCAAGCCGCGTTACGGCCAGCGCCTGATGATCGCCGAGGTAGCCAAGGTCCTCGGGGACATTCCCTGCGACGACGAAGGCCGCCGTGCCGGCGAGCCCGCCGTCGTGGCGGTGGAGGCGGGCACCGGTACCGGCAAGACGGTTGCCTATAGCCTGGCGGCCATTCCGGCGGCCAAGGCGGCAGGCAAGCGTCTGGTCATCGCCACTGCGACCGTGGCGCTGCAGGAGCAGATCGTCTTCAAGGACCTGCCTGACCTGATGCGCAACAGCGGGCTGAATTTCAGCTTTGCCCTGGCCAAGGGGCGGGGCCGCTACCTGTGCCTGTCCAAGCTCGACATCCTGGTCCAGGAAGGCCACGCCCAGACCTCCCAGGCGCAGTTGCTGGAGGAAGAAGGTTTTCGCATCGACGTGGACGAGCGCAGCCTGAAGCTGTTCAACAGCATGATCGAAAAGCTGGCCGGCAACCGTTGGGACGGTGATCGCGACAGTTGGCCAGACAGCCTCGAAGACGAGGACTGGGCACGGCTGACCACCGACCACAGCCAATGCACCGGCCGCCACTGTCCCAATTTCCAGCAGTGCGTGTTCTACAAGGCCCGTGAAGGCATGGGCAAGGTAGACGTAATCGTCACCAACCACGACATGGTTCTGGCCGACCTGGCGCTGGGCGGCGGTGCGGTGCTCCCGGCCCCCCGGGACACCATGTACGTGTTCGACGAAGGGCATCACCTGCCAGACAAAGCCATCGGCCACTTCGCCCATTATTCACGGTTGCGTTCGACGGCCGACTGGCTAGAGCAAACCGCCAAGAACCTGACCAAGCTGCTGGCCCAGCACCCCCTGCCGGGCGATCTGGGCAAGCTGATCGAACAGGTGCCCGAGCTTGCCCGCGAAATCCGCACCCAGCAGCAGTTCATGTTCACGCTCTGCGAGCAGGTGGCCGATTTTCGTCCAGGCGAAGACAACGAAGGGCGTGAACGCCCCCGCTACCGTTTTCCAGGTGGCGTGGTGCCCGATGAAATCCGCGAGGTCGGCGTCGAGCTGAAAAAAGGCTTTGCCCGTCTGAACGATGTGTTCACCCGCCTGGCCGACCTGCTCAAGGAAGGCATGGGCGGCGAGGTCAGCATTGGCATCGCCAGCCACCAGGCCGAGGAGTGGTACCCGCTGTTCGGTAGCCTGCAGACCCGTGCCCAGGGCAACTGGGAATTGTGGACGGCGTTCACCGCCGAAGACCCCGAGGACAGTCCGCCCATGGCCCGCTGGCTGACCTTGGCCGAGAGTGGGGCACTGTTCGATATCGAGGTCAATGCCAGCCCCATTTTGGCGGCCGAGATGCTGCGGCGCAGCTTGTGGAACGTGGCACACGGCGCATTGGTCACTTCTGCGACCCTGACTGCGCTGGGCAAGTTCGACCGCTTCCGCATGCGTTCGGGGTTGCCCCGCGATGCGGTTTCCTGCGTGGTGCCCAGCCCGTTCGTGCACGGTGATGCAGGCCTGCTGCGGGTGCCCGACCTCAAGGCCGACCCCCGTGACGCCGCCGGCCACACCGCGGCCATCATTCGCGAGTTGCCGGGCATCGTCGAAGAGGCCCGCGGCGCGCTGGTGTTGTTCTCGTCACGCAAGCAGATGCAGGACGTGTTCGATGGCCTGGACCGGGACTGGCGCAAGCTGGTGCTGATCCAGGGCAACTTGTCCAAGCAGGAAACCCTGAACAAGCACAAGGCCCGCGTCGACGACGGCCAGCACAGCGTGCTGTTCGGCCTGGCCAGCTTCGCCGAGGGCGTCGACTTGCCGGGGGCCTATTGCGAGCACGTGGTCATCGCCAAGATCCCGTTCGCCGTGCCTGACGACCCTGTCGAGGCGGCCTTGGCAGAGTGGATCGAAGCGCGAGGCGGCAATCCGTTCATGGAAATTGCCGTGCCTGATGCCTCGTTGCGCCTGATCCAGGCATGTGGCCGACTGTTGCGCACCGAGCAGGACCGCGGTGTCATCACCTTGCTGGACCGGCGCCTGGTCACCCAGCGCTACGGCAAGGCTATTCTCAATGCGCTGCCGCCATTTCGGCGGGAGATTTCCTGACGGCCGGAGCGCTTGCGCCGGCACGTTGTCCAACCTCAGTCGTGGGCCATGAGGGCCCTGAAGGAGAGACCCCGCCCTATGGTTCGCCGTACCTTGCCCGCTGTCATCGCCCTGCTGTTGAGTCCGCCGTTGCTGGCGGGGCAGCAGACGTTGTTCAGCTTCGTGCGCCCGGCCTCGGTGGTCAATGTCGCAACCGTGGATGCCGGCATGCCCCAGTACAACGCCGAGCAGACCGCCCAGGGCGAGGTGTTGCGACGCGTGGTGTTCAACGCCGCCGAGCGTCCGACCTTGCGCATGAGCCCGCAAAGCGGCACCTGGGACTGGTCTAGCGGCCGCTTCCTGACCCTGCGCCTGCAAAACGCGATGGCCTGGGCGCTGACCTTGGATGTGACGGTGCAGGGCAATGACGGCCGTACGCTGACCAGCCGTATCGACTTGCCGGCAGGGCCTGCGCAAACGGTGATGGTGCCGTTGACAGCGCGTTCGCCCCTGCAGCAAGGGCTGCGTGCAGGCCCGCCCATGCCGTGGAGCTTCGGCGGCCAGCGCGTGCTACTCGGCAGCAGCACGGGCGCGGTGGACCTGGCACAGGTCGCGGCGGTCAGCCTGAGCATCCCTGGTCCAAAGGCAGCCCAGAGCCTGCTGATCGAGCGCGTGGGTATCCAGGATGACGACCAGACGTGGCAGGCGGCCTACCGCGAACTCATCGACGCCTACGGCCAGTTCACGCGCAGCACCTGGCCTGAGAAAGTAACCAGTGATGAGCAGCTCAAGGCGAGCGCCGGGCGTGAACAGCAGCAGATCAAGGGGTGGTTGGCCGAGCGTGAAAAGCAGCCGCTGGACACCTATGGCGGCGTGACGGCAGGCACGCCCTTCGAGGCTACCGGGTTCTTCCGCACCGAAAAACGCGAGGGGCGCTGGTACCTGGTGACGCCGCTGGGGCACCCGTTCTATTCCCTGGGCGTCAATGCCGTGGCCGCAGATGGCGGGCGCACGTATGTGGCGGGGCGCGAGGGGATGTTCAAGGCGCTGCCGCAACAGGGCGAGCTCTTGTCCGCCTTCTATGGCCAGGGCAATAACGATGACGGCAATGCCTCGTCCCAGGGGCGCGCCTTCAAGAAGGGGCAGTGGTTCGACTTCTATGCCGCCAATCTCGAACGCACCTACGGAGCACCGTGCCAGGGGGCCGACCCGCAGGCGCCAGCGCAGCCGGCCAATTGCCCTCCTGCCAAGTTGGACAGCGCCCGCTGGCAGCGCCATACGCTCGACCGGCTGCAGGCCTGGGGCTTCAACACATTGGGCAACTGGAGCGATGCGGCCTTGGGCGAGCACCAGCGCGTGCCTTACACCTTGCCGCTGTCCATCGTGGGCGATTACGCGAGCATCAGCACCGGCATGGACTGGTGGGGCCGCATGCCCGATCCCTTCGACCCACGCTTTGCGATGGCCACCGAACGGGCCGTGGCTATCGCCGCCCGCGACCACCGCGATGACCCTTGGCTGATTGGTTATTTTGCCGACAACGAGCTGGCCTGGGCGGCCCCGGGCGATGACCCGAAAGCGCGCTATGGGCTGGCCTACGGTACCTTGCGCCTGACCACCGACGTACCGGCCAAGCGCGCATTCCTCAAGCAGCTGCGTGACAAGTACCGAAATCAGGAAGGCTTGTCCAAGGCCTGGGGCATCGAGCTGTCGGCTTGGGAGTTGATGGAAGACCCCGGTTTCGAGGCCCCACTGCCCAGCCCGGAACACCCGGAAATCGAACGCGACTACCAGTATTTCCAGCAGGTGTTCGCCCAGACCTATTTCAAGACCCTCTCCGACTCGCTCAAGTGGCATGCGCCGAATCACCTCTTGCTGGGTGGGCGGTTTGCCGTGAGTACGCCCGAAGCGGTCAAGGCCTGCGCCGAGTTCTGCGATGTGCTCAGCTTCAATTTCTATACCCTCAAGCCTCAGGACGGCTATGACTTCGCGCGCCTGGCGGAGCTGGACAAGCCGGTGCTGGTGTCCGAGTTCCAATTCGGCTCGCGCGATCGCGGGCCGTTCTGGCCGGGGCCGGTGGAGGTCGCACGCGAGGAAGACCGCGGGCCTGCCTATGGCAACTTCCTCAAGGCGGCGCTCGCCCAGCCCACGATCGTCGGCGCCCATTGGTTCCAGTACCTTGACCAGCCTGCCAGCGGCCGATTGCTGGACGCAGAGAACGGGCACCTGGGTTTGGTCGCCATCACCGACATCGCCTACCCAGGCTTCGTCCAGGCCGTGCGCAAGAGCAATCTCGAAGCAATGGACCAGTTGCGCGCGCACAGCCAAGCGCCAGCGTCGCCGTGACGAGCGATGGGCGCCTGTAGGCAAAAGGCCGAACTACTGAAACAATGCAGGCCCTTTTGCCAACATGCCGCATGGAGAACACAGGGTGCAGATTCAGGGTCATTTTGAGCTGAAATTCGAAGCAGTGCGCGAAGCCTTCGCGGCGCTGTTCGATGATCCCCAGGAACGCGGGGCTGCGCTGTGCATTCAGGTGGGCGGTGAAACGGTAGTGGACTTGTGGGCGGGCACCGCCGACAAGGATGGCCAGCAGCCCTGGCACAGCGACACCATCGCCAACCTGTTTTCCTGCACCAAACCCTTTGCCGCCGTCACCGCCTTGCAACTGGTGGGCGAGGGCAAACTCGAACTGGATGCCCCGGTGGCGCGTTATTGGCCTGAGTTCGGTCAGGCGGGCAAAGCGGCTATCACGCTACGACAATTGCTCAGCCACCGTGCCGGTCTGCCTGCGATTCGCGAGCTGCTGCCAGCCGAGGCCCTTTACGACTGGCAGGCAATGGTCGATGCCCTGGCCGCGCAAACACCGTGGTGGACACCGGGTAGCGAGCACGGCTACGCCGCTATCACCTTTGGTTGGCTGATCGGTGAGTTGATTCGTCGCGCAGATGGGCGCGGCCCAGGCGACTCCATCGTGGCGCGTACGGCGCGGCCGCTGGGGTTGGACTTCCATGTGGGGCTGGCCGACGAGGAGTTTCATCGGGTGGCCCATATTGCACGCGGCAAGGGCAACCCTGGTGACGCTGCTGCCCAGCGCCTGCTGCAGGTGACGCTGCGTGAGCCCGAGGCGCTGTCTACAAGGGCGTTTACCAACCCACCCGCCATTCTGACCAGTACCAACAAACCTGAGTGGCGGCGCATGCAGCAACCCGCAGCCAATGGCCATGGCAATGCCCGCAGCCTGGCTGGGTTCTATGCAGGCCTGCTCGAAGGCAGCCTGCTGGAGTCGGAACTGCTGGAGGTGTTCACTCGCCAACACAGCCTGGGCCAGGACCGGACCTTGCTGACCCAGACGCGCTTCGGGCTGGGCTGCATGCTCGACCAGCCTGATGTGGCCAATGCAACCTTCGGCTTGGGCGCTCGCGCCTTCGGTCACCCCGGTGCCGGGGGCTCGGTCGGGTTTGCAGATCCGGAGCGAGATGTGGCTTTTGGCTTTGTCGTCAATACCTTGGGCCCCTACGTGCTGATGGACCCTCGCGCCCAGAAACTGGTGCGCGTACTTGGGCAATGCCTTTGATCGGTTAGTGCGGGTATTGCCCAGCCTCTTTGACTATCCTCAATGCCGACGCCTCAAGAGTGTGGGCAAAATTTCTTTCTAATTCATGGTGTATCGCTGATGTCTTCACATAAAACCTTAGCACTCGCCCTGTGCCTGACCGCTGTCACCGGCTGCGCCAGCCATCCCGAGGGTTCTGCCAAGAGCGCCAGTTCAAGCTGGTGGCCATTCGGCTCGGACAAGGTCGCCGAACAGGAAGTGAAGGCAGCAGTCACGGAAAAGGTCGCCCAGGCCGACGCCAAATCCGAAAGCAGCAGCCGCTGGTGGTGGCCGTTTGGCGGTGAGCAGAAGCAGGCCCAAGGGCCGGTGGTGCCGAAGATCGACCAACAGGCCACCCAGGCCTGGTTGGACGAGTACGAACCCAAGCTGCGCGAGGCCATCAAGGACAGCAAGCTGGAGCTCGAGCGGCGCGACAACGTGCTGGCAGTCACCTTGCCAGTAGACGGCGCGTACAACCCTGACCGTCCGAACATGTTGTTGCCCGTCACCCTGGGCCCCATCACCCGCGTGGCCAAGACGGTCGAAGGCGACCCCAAGACGGCCGTGCTGGTGCTGGGCCACGCCGACACCAGTGGCGTGGTGGCTGCCAACCAGAAGCTGAGCCTTGAGCGGGCTGCCTCGGTATCGGCCATCTTCCGCCTGAGCGGGTTGCAACGTGATCGCCTGATCCTCAAGGGCATGGGCTCGGTGATGCCTCGCGCCGCCAACGACAGTGCCGAAGGCCGTGCGCTGAACCGCCGCGTGGAAATGCTGCTGACCCCACAGAACACCATGGTCGCGCTGCTGAGCAAGTATCAACAGGCCACGCCAACGCCGTCGCCGGCTGCCATGGTAGCCGTGCAGGATGCCAAGGCACCTGTGACCAAGGCTACAGCCGCCAAGGCCCAGCCAAGCAAAGCTGCAGCCAAGCCAGCCGGCAAAACCGCTGCCAAGAAGCCTGCCGCCAAAGCCAAGTCCCCGACCAAGACGGCGACCAAAAAAGCGGCGGCCGCCAAACCTGCCGCCAAGAAAGCTGCCACTGACAAGAAGGTAGCTGCCAACAGCCCTGCGAAGACCAACTGATCGTCAAGGAACGCAGCAATGACCCAATCCCTGGCCGATATGCGCCGCGATTACACCCGCGACGGCCTGACCGAGGCTCAGGCCCCGGCCGAGCCGTTCGCCTTGTTTCACCAATGGTTCGGCGATGCCGTGCAAACAGAGCAGGCGCCGGTGGAAGCTAACGCCATGACCCTGGCCACGGTGGACGCCGATGGGCGACCGCACTGCCGTGTGCTGTTGCTCAAGGGGCTGGACGAGCAGGGCTTCACGTTCTTCACCAACTACGACAGCGCCAAGGGTAGGCAGCTGCAGGCCAACCCGTTCGCCGCCATGACCTTTTTCTGGCCGGCGCTCGAACGGCAAGTGCGTATCGAGGGCCGTGTCGAGAAGGTCTCGGCCAAGGAATCGGACGATTACTACCAGGTCAGGCCGTTGGGCAGCCGCCTGGGCGCCTGGGCATCGCCCCAGAGCCAGGTGATCGCTGGGCGCGAGGCGCTCGAAACCTTGGTCAAGGCGACCGAGGCGCGTTTCTCCGACACCCAGCCTCATTGCCCCGAGCATTGGGGTGGCTATCGCCTGCTGCCAGAGCGCATCGAGTTCTGGCAAGGGCGCGCCAGTCGCCTGCATGACCGCCTGAACTACCGCAAGGCGGCCCAAGGCTGGCATCGCGAGCGTCTCGCGCCTTGATACACGGGGCTACGAGATAGCCCCATCGGCTCTGTTCTTCAGCGCGAATACGCCGCCGCCTCCTGCGCAAGCCACTGAGCCAGTGCCTTGCGCCCCATCTTCGACTGACGCGCATGTTGCAACCGCTGCAGCATGTACGCCTGCTTGTGCGGGTCGCCACCTGCCAGTGACAGCGCCAGGTCACGGTCCATCCATCGCCGCATGCGCACGTACAGCCAGACGTGGAAACCCAACCCGGCGAGGGTGGCGACCACGACGATGAAGTAATCCATGGTTATCCTTGGTCTGATGGGTAAGCGCCCTGCCTGACCGCGTTGGCTGTACGCTGGCTGAATGAAAGCAATTTTATGCAGTGAGTACCGTGACAGCCGTCAATGTGCAGCGTCTAATGAGTACCTGACTTATGGAGATTCTACCCATGCGTAAATCCGCTTTGCTGGTTGCGACCTTCACAGCCACCGCGCTGCTACTCGGTGGCTGTGCGTCAAACTTGAGCGGCGACAGCTATTCGCGCGATGAGGCCCGCCGTGTGCAAACCGTGCGCATGGGCACCATCGAATCGCTGCGCCCTGTGAAGATCGAAGGTACCAAGACGCCGATTGGCGGAGGCGCTGGTGCCGTAGTGGGTGGCCTGGCGGGCAGCGCCGTCGGTGGCGGGCGTGGCAGCATCGTCGCTGCCGTGATTGGTGCCGTTGCCGGTGGCCTGGCCGGTTCGGCCGCCGAAGAGGGTATCACCCGTACCCAGGGTGTGGAGATCACGGTGCGCGAAGACGACGGCAGCATGCGCGCCTATGTGCAGTCCGTGCAGGAAAACGAGATTTTCCGAGTGGGCGACCGTGTGCGCATCATGACGGTCGATGGCACCAGCCGCGTCTCGCACTGATCAACGCCCTAAAAAAAACCCGATCAGGCTTCTGGCCTGGTCGGGTTTTTTGTACCAGCATTTCAGGGCTTGTTACTGGGCCAGCATGGCCTTGGCCACCGCTTCAGCAACCCGAATGCCATCAACCCCTGCAGACAGAATGCCACCTGCATAACCGGCCCCTTCGCCGGCAGGGAACAGCCCCTTTACGTTCAGGCTCTGGAAATCTTCGCCCCGCGTGATGCGAAGCGGCGAAGAGGTGCGGGTCTCGATCCCGGTCAACACCGCGTCATGCAGGTTATAGCCCTTGATTTGCCGATCAAAGGCGGGCAAGGCCTCGCGTATTGCCTCAATGGCGAAGGCCGGCAGGCTTGGCGCCAGGTCGCCCAGGGTCACGCCAGGCTTATAGGACGGCTCGACACTGCCCAGTGCGGTCGAAGGCTTGCCAGCCACGAAATCGCCCACCAGCTGCGCCGGTGCCTGGTAGTTGCTCCCGCCCATGACGTAGGCGTGCGCTTCCAGGCGCTCTTGCAACTCGATGCCGGCCAGTGGGCCGCCGGGGTAGTCCCGTTCCGGGTCGATGCCGACGACAATGCCGGAGTTGGCATTGCGTTCGTTGCGTGAGTACTGGCTCATGCCATTGGTGACGACGCGGCCGGGTTCACTGGTGGCGGCCACTACCGTGCCGCCTGGGCACATGCAGAAGCTGTAGACCGACCGCCCGTTCTTGGCGTGATACACCAGCTTGTAGTCCGCCGCACCCAGCTTGGGGTGACCTGCATACTTGCCCAGGCGCGCCTTGTCGATGAGCGATTGCGGGTGCTCGATGCGGAAACCGACGGAAAACGGTTTGGCTTCCATGTACACACCCTGCGCATGCAACATGCGGAAGGTGTCCCGGGCGCTATGGCCCAATGCCAGAACTACATGCCGTGAAAGCAGCTGCTCCCCACTTTCAAGCACCACGCCCTGAACCTGACCTTCTTCGATCAGCAGGTCGGTGACCTTTTGTTCGAAACGAACCTCGGCCCCCAGGGCGATCATTTCCTGGCGCATCTGCTCGACCATGCCGGTGAGGCGGAAGGTGCCGATGTGCGGCTTGTTGATGTACAAGATCTCGTCAGGCGCGCCGGCCTTGACGAACTCCTCCAACACCTTGCGGCCGTGATGCTGCGGGTCCTTGATCTGGCTGTACAGCTTGCCGTCGGAGAATGTCCCGGCGCCGCCTTCGCCGAACTGCACGTTGGACTCGGGGTTGAGCACGCTCTTGCGCCACAGGCCCCAGGTGTCCTTGGTGCGCTGGCGCACTTCCTTGCCGCGTTCGAGGATGATCGGCTTGAAGCCCATCTGCGCCAGCAGCAAACCGGCGAAAATCCCGCACGGGCCCAGGCCCACCACGATGGGTCTTGCGCCCAGGCCCTCAGGAGCATGGGCGACATACTTGTAGGTCACGTCCGGCGCGGGCCCGACGTTATGGTCGTCGGCGAACCTGCGCAGCAACTCTTCTTCGTTGCTGGCATGCAGGTCGATGGTGTAGATGAACAGCAGTTCGGTGTTCTTCTTGCGCGCATCGTAGCTGCGCTTGAACAGGTTGAAGCTGATCAGCTGCTCGTCGCGGATGCCCAGGCGCTGGACGATGGCCTCGCGCAGTGCTTCATCGGGATGGTCCAGGGGCAGCTTGAGTTCGGTGATTCGTAGCATGGCAGGGTCCAGTATCCCGGCCATGGGCGGCCGGCGGCTTAACACAAACCGCCAAGTATAAAGCTTTAGCCGCCTCGACTGGCAGGATTAAGCCGCCCGGTCATCAGTCATCGCGCGCGCCACCGTAATAACCGCAGCCTTGCAGGGTCGTGCCATCAATGCGCAGCTCGGCGCGCAGATGGTTGAACGCGCCCGTGGCCGGGTCCCTGCAGCGCTGTGGCGCCAGCCAGAGTTCGACGCGCTGCCCATTGGCTTCGCTGGTCAGGGTCAAGCCGCCACCGGGTACCTGCTCCTCCAGAAAGGGCAGGGCAAGCGGGGGTTGGTCGGCACGGTTGAGCACCATGCCCCGGCTATTGGCCTTGACGTCCCAGTCAGGCTTGTGGCCACCGGCTCGCAGGGTGAGCTGCTTGAAGTTGGGGTCGATGCACCCATTGCTGGCGTGTTCCAGGCGGTACAGGCGGCGCAGGTCCAGCTGCCCATCGGTATTGGCCTGCTTGCTGCCTGTAAGCCGGCCACGCACGTCGGCGAACAGGGTGTCGTTGGCACCGGTTGCAAGGTTCGCTGCTTCCTGCAGGATACCCGTGGCGGCGGCATCGTTGATGACGAAGCTGCGGGGTTCGTTGCAGGGCTTGAATAGCAACTGCCCACCGGCAGCGTGAACCTGGCCTTGCATGCGGGTGCTGCCGATATCAGGGTCGGCGGGTTTTTCGGCCAGGAGCTGGCAGCCCGCGAACAGGGGCAACAAGGCGGTCAGTAGCAGGGAAGGGGTCAGGCGCATGACGGGCTCCGGTGTTCGAGAGGCCGTCACGTTACTGAGGCAGGCAGGGGCAATACAAGCCCGGCGAAGATAAATAGACGGCTGCCACCTGCGCGCAGTCCGTGCTGTTTGATCGTGAACCGGGGGTGCAAGCGTGCAGTGTCAAGATAACGGGGCCCTGGCAGGCCCCGCTGGCATCAACCGCCTAGATAGGCGTCACGCACTTTTGGATCGGTCAGCAGCCCTTCGCCCGTACCCTGCATCACCACATGCCCATTCTCCAACACATAGGCCCGGTCGGCGATCTTCAGTGCCTGGTTGGCGTTCTGTTCTACCAGGAACACTGTCACGCCATCACGGCGCAGTTGTTCGATGATGTCGAAGATCTGCTGGATGATGATCGGTGCCAGGCCCAGGGAGGGTTCGTCGAGCAGCAGCAACTTGGGTTTGCTCATCAGGGCACGCCCGATGGCCAGCATCTGCTGTTCGCCCCCGGACATGGTGCCGCCGCGCTGGGCATACCGCTCCTTCAGGCGCGGAAACAGCTGCAGCACTTTGTCCAACTGCGCCTGATAGTCGCCCTTGTCGGTGAAGAACCCGCCCATGGCCAGGTTCTCCTCGACGGTCAGCCGGGCGAACACCCGGCGGCCTTCGGGCACCACGGCAATGCTCTTGCGCATGATGTGCGAGGAGGGCTGGCCGACCAGTTCCTCGCCCAGGTACTTGATGCTGCCGCTGTGGGCTTGGGGTGAACCGCACAGGGTCATGAGCAAAGTGGATTTGCCGGCGCCGTTGGCGCCGATCAGGGTGACGATTTCGCCCTGGTTGATCTCCACGTTGACGCTGTGCAGCGCCTGTATCTTGCCGTAGAAAGTGGAAACGTTCTCGAACTTCAGCATTTACGCTTCCCCCAGGTAGGCTTTGATCACTTCAGGGTTGTCGCGGATTTCCTGGGGCGTGCCGTGGGCCAGGGGCGTGCCCTGGTTGATGACCACAATGTGATCGGAAATGCTCATCACCAGCTTCATGTCATGCTCGATCAGCAGCACGGTCACGTTGTGTGATTCACGCAAATAGGCAATCAATGCCTTGAGGTCCTCGGTCTCTTTCGGGTTCAACCCGGCAGCCGGCTCGTCGAGCATGATGATCCGCGGGCGGGTCATCATGCAGCGGGCGATTTCCAGGCGCCGTTGCTGGCCGTAGGCGAGGGTGCCGGCGGTGCGATTGGCGAATTCGGTCAAATTGACCTTGTCCAGCCAGTACTGCGCCCGCTCCATGGCTTCCTTTTCACTGCGGCGGAACCCCGGGGTCTTGAATAGCCCGGCGAAGAAGTTGGTGTTCAAGTGCCGGTGCTGGGCGATCAGCAGGTTTTCCAGCGCCGTCATTTCCTTGAACAGGCGCACGTTCTGGAAGGTGCGTACCACCCCTTTGCGCGCGATCTGGTGCCCGGCCAGGCCTTGGATGGGCTCGCCATCGAGCAGGATGGTGCCGCCGCTGGGCCGGTAGAAACCGGTCAGGCAGTTGAACACCGTGGTCTTGCCGGCGCCGTTCGGACCGATCAGCGCCACCACTTGTTTTTCCTTGACGGTCAGGCCTACGCCATTGACCGCCAACAAGCCGCCGAAGCGCATGCTAAGGCCGCTGACTTGCAGAATTTCGCGGCTCATCGACGCAGCTCCATGTGGGGACGTTGCATTGGCAGCAGACCTTGCGGACGCCAGATCATCATCAGCACCATCAGCGCACCGAACATCAGCATCCGGTATTCACTGAATTCGCGCATCAGCTCCGGCAGCAGGATCATGACGATGGCAGCGAGGATCACGCCGAGCTGCGAGCCCATGCCGCCGAGCACCACAATGGCCAGGATGATGGCCGACTCGATGAACGTGAACGATTCTGGCGTCACCAGCCCTTGGCGAGCGGCAAAGAAGCTGCCGGCAAAGCCTGCGAAGCAGGCACCCAGGGTGAAGGCCGAGAGTTTGATCACGGTGGGGTTCAGGCCCAGGGCACGGCAGGCGATCTCGTCTTCGCGCAACGCTTCCCAGGCACGGCCGATGGGCATGCGCAACAAGCGGTTGATCACGAACAGCGCAAGCAGTGCCAGCAACAGTGCAACCAGGTACAGGAAGATGACCTTGTTGATCGAGTTGTAGGGCAGGCCGAAATACTCGTGGAAGGTCTGCATGCCCTCGGCGGCGCGTCGCTCGAAGGTAAGGCCGAAGAATTCGGGCTTGGGAATGTTGCTGATGCCGTTGGGGCCACCGGTCCAGTCGGTGAGGTTACGCAGGAACAGGCGAATGATCTCGCCGAAGCCCAGCGTCACGATCGCCAGGTAGTCACCCCGCAGGCGCAACACCGGAAAACCGAGCAGGAAGCCAAAGGTGGCGGCCATCAGTCCGGCAATCGGCAGGCAGACCCAGAAACTCCACCCCAGATAGTGCGACAGCATGGCGTAGCTGTAGGCACCCACGGCGTAGAAGCCCACATACCCCAGGTCCAGCAACCCGGCCAGGCCGACCACGATGTTCAGGCCAAGGCCGAGCAACACGTAGATCAGGATCAGGGTGGCGATGTCGACCGCGCCGCGCGAGCCGAAGAAGGGCCAGATCAGGGCCACCACGACCAGCCCCAGAATCACCCAGCGCTGGGTTTTGGGAAGGGTCAGGTAGTTGCTTAGCGCAGGTGGAATCAGCTTGCGGTCCGAGCGACGGCTCATCACCGAGCTCCACTGCCGGTCGAACAGCACGCGCAGGAACATCAGCACCGAGCACACGGCGATGATGCTGATAGTGAACGAGCCCTGGCTATGCACCACCAGGCTAATGCCGTCGATGCTCAGCTTCAGGCCCAGCACCGGGAAGGCCACGGCCCATACCAGCAAGGCGCTGAAAAACGCCGGTTTGAGATTCTTGTTCATACTTTTTCAACCTCCGGGCGGCCCAGGATGCCGGTCGGCCGGAACAACAGGACGAGAACCAACAAGCCGAATGCCACGACGTCCTTGTACTGGTCGCCGAAGATGTCGGCGCCGAACGCTTCGGCCACACCCAGCACCAGCCCACCGAGCATGGCGCCCGGAATGCTGCCGATACCGCCTAGCACCGCGGCGGTAAAGGCCTTCAGGCCAACCAGGAAGCCGGCGTTAGGGTTGATGACCCCGTATTGCATGCTCAGCAGCACGGCCGCGACGGCCGCCAGGGCAGCACCGATGACGAAGGTGAGGGCGATGATGTTGTTGGTGTTGATGCCCAGCAAGTTGGCCATCTTGATGTCCTCGGCGCAGGCGCGACACGCGCGGCCCAGTCGCGAACGGGAGATGAACAGGGTCAGCAGGGTCATGGCCACCAGTGTTACCACGAACACCAGTACTTGCATGTAGGACACCAGGACTTCTTCTGCGCCGCCTGGTCCGAACGAGAAGCTGCCCGGAATCAGGTTGGGAATGGACTTGTCCTTGGAGTCTTGGGACAACAGCACGGTGTTCTGCAGGAAAATCGACATACCGATGGCAGAAATCAGCGGAATCAGCCGGTTACTGTTGCGCAGCGGGCGGTAGGCAACCCGTTCGATGCTGTAGCCATAGGCACTGGTCACGAAAATGGTCGCGACGAAGGCAACGGTCATCAGGATCGGCAGCGAATGAATACCCATCATGGCCAGACCCGCCAAGGCGATGAACGCCACATACGAGCCGATCATGTAAACCTCGCCGTGGGCGAAGTTGATCATGCCGATGATGCCGTACACCATCGTGTAGCCGATGGCGATCAAGGCATAGGTGCTGCCGATGGTCAATCCATTAACCAGTTGTTGGAAGAAATGGTAGATCTCAGGCATTACAGCGCTCCTAAAAACCTGATTTGCATTTCGCTGGCCGGGGTACGGCCAGGAAACCGCGGGTGACGGTTTTAAGATTTTCAGGTGAGCCCGTCCCCGGATCGCGGGGGCGGGCCCATGAACCTCGTAAAACAAAGCCCACTGCTCGCACAGTGGGCTTCTCGGTCAGCTATTAGTCACGCTTGTTACTGAGGGGAGACTTCAGTCTTCGGTTTGCCGAAGTGCCATTCGTAAACCACGAACTTGAAGTCTTTGAGGTCACCCTTGTCGTCATAGGCCAGGGTGCCGGTAGGGGTCTTGAACGAGCCACTGTGGATAGCCTCGGCCACCTTGTCGGTGTCCTCGGATTTCGCGGCTTTGATGCCTTGGGCGATCAGCTCGACAGCCGAGTAGGCAGGGAAGACGAACGGGCCGCTCGGGTCCTTGCCGTCAGCCTTGATCGCGTCGACGATCTTCTTGTTCTCAGGGTCGGCATCGAACGACTTGGGCAGGGTGACCAGCAGGCCTTCGGAGGCATTCTGGGCGATTTGCGAAATGGAGTCGTTACCCACGCCTTCCGGGCCCATGAACTTGGCTTTCAGGCCTTTTTCCTGCGCTTGACGCAGGATCAGGCCCAGCTCTGGGTGGTAGCCGCCGTAGTACACGAAATCGACGTTGTTCTGCTTGAGCTTCTGGATGATGGACGAGAAGTCCTTGTCGCCGGCGTTGAGGCCTTCGAACACGGCAACCTTGGTGCCTTTTTGCTCCAGGGTCTGCTTGACGGCCGTGGCGATGCCTTCACCGTACTGCTGTTTGTCGTGCAGTACCGCGACTACCTTGGGCTTGACGTGGTCGGCGATGTAGTTGCCGGCGGCAGGGCCTTGGGCGCTGTCCAGGCCGATGGTGCGGAAGATCAGCTTGTAGCCGCGGGAGGTGATTTCCGGGGACGTTGCCGCCGGGGTGATCATGATCACGCCTTCGTCTTCGTAGATGTCGGACGCTGGCTGGGTAGAGCTGGAGCACAGGTGGCCGATGACGAACTTGACGCCGTCGTTGACCACTTTGTTGGCGACGGCCACGGCCTGTTTAGGGTCGCAGGCGTCGTCGTATTCCTTGGCTTCGAGCATCTTGCCATCGACACCGCCTGCGGCGTTGATGTCCTTGATGGCTTGCTTGGCACCGATGAACTGCATGTCGCCATACTGGGTCACGGGGCCGGTCTTGGGCCCGGCGATCCCGATCTTGATGGTGTCGGCGGCAAACGAATGGCTGGCTACCCCGGCCAGAACCATTGCAGCGAACAGCTTGGAAATCTTGATCATAGTGCTCCACTCATTCTGTTGTAATTCTTATAGTCCTGGCGGCCAGGGCTACAGACCAGGCGGGTTGCGGCGTGGTCATGCCAACGCGCAAGCCCACCTTCCCCGGAACATGTCCCGGAACTGTACCGGTACAGTGTAGAGCGCTGTCTGCGCGCTTGAAAAGCGGGCAAAAAGCGCCTGGTTTCACGGTTGTCGCTTGCTTGACACTAAAGTACAAAAAGGCGCCATCAGATGGCCTATATTGGCAGTCGCACCTCGAAAAGACGCGGCCTGCCAGCCAATTGCATATTTGAAACCAGGTTTTTCTGCAAAAATGCCGGCCCTTTCAAAGCCAGATTTCCAGCGGATATTCCCATGACTGATCGAACAAGCACCCTCTATGCCAAATTGCTCGGAGAGACCGCCACCATCGAGTGGAAAGCCCTGGAAAGATTCTGGGCAAAAGGTGACCTGATTTGGGTCGATCCCGCCCTGGATCTGATCACCGTGGCCACGGCAATGGCCGAAAACCGCAGTGATCTCTTCGATAAGTGGCGCACTGATGGCACTGTCGGCCCGGTGACGGCAGAACAGGCCAGTGAACTGCAAACCCGCGATCCAGAGATCTGGGCGGTGGTTGTGGCGCCGTTCATCGTCATTCAAGTCAGGCAGTGAATAGCAGCCTTGTGCTTTTTTGGTGCGCGAAAACGCGCAGGCGCCTCTTTTGGGTGCTCGTCATTGCTCAATTGAGGTAGAGGTAAGTAACAATTCGGCGTGGCGGTAACAGTTTACGGCATGCGTAAAGGTGGTCGTCGCCGCAGTCACGCAGCGCGGCGTTGCCCCAGCCCCTTTTTCAGCCAGGAGTACCTGATGAGCAACGCATTACCTTCACTTGGTTTCGCTGGTGTCGGTCTGATGGGCCTGCCGATGTGCAAGCGCCTGCTGGCGGCCGGCTATCGGCTGTGGGTATGGAACCGCAGCCCGGAAAAATGCCAGGCGCTGGTTGCCGCAGGCGCACGACTGGCCGCAAGCCCCGCCGAGCTTGCACGGCAGGTGGACATGGTATTGCTATGCCTGGCCGATACCGCCGTGGTGCGCGAGGTGGTATTTGGCGATCAGGGCGTTGCTGCAGGCGGGCGGCAGGGCCAGCTACTGGTGGATTTTTCCAGCCTGGAGCCTGGCGCTACCCGGGAAATGGCAGCCCAACTGGGCGCCTTGTGTGGGATGGCCTGGCTGGATGCCCCGGTGTCCGGCGGCACGGCGGGCGCGCAGGCAGGTACACTGGCCATCATGGTGGGCGGGGAGGAGGCTGACCTGGCGCGTGCTCGCCCAGTGCTGGAGGTACTTGGTCAGCGGGTGACGCACATGGGGGGCGTTGGCGCGGGCCAAGTGACCAAGGCCTGCAACCAGATGATCGTGGCGTGCAATGCCCTGGTCATTGCCGAGGTCATCGCGCTGGCCGAGCGTTCCGGGGTGGACGCCGGGTTGATCGCCCAGGCCCTGGCAGGCGGATTTGCTGATTCCAAGCCTTTGCAGATATTGGCCCCGCAGATGGCAGAAAGCCGTTTCGCTCCCATAAAGTGGCATGTGCGAACGCTGCTCAAGGACCTGGATGGTGCCGTGAAGTTTTCACGCGAACAGGGCGCGGCGACACCGCTGACGGGTCTGGCTGCCCAATTGATGCGCTTGCACGGCAGTCAGGGTTACCTGGACCAGGACCCTTCGACCTTGGTCGAGCAGTATCGAATCAAACGCCAGGACTAGGTGCTGCCCAAGCGCGCGGTAGGGAAACCGCGCGAGGTTGGGACGGTCTGACCTGCAGCGGCCTCATCCCAAGACGGGTAAGGCCGCTGCAGGTCAGGCGGGCCCGCTGCGGTCAGCCTGCGACCAGTACGCGGATCGCTTCAAGGCGCAGCGCTGCTTTGGCCAACATGGCCAGGCCCTCTTCGCGCTGCTTGCGCAACGCGTCGATTTCACTGTCCCTCACGCTTGGGTTGACCGCTTGCAGTGCCACCAGGCGTGCGAGCTCTTCGTCGGCCTCGGCGGCCAGGCGTCGTTGGGCTTCGGCCACCCGTTGCTCGTGTAGCGGGACGATCTTTTCTTCGCCGCTGCCGATACGCTTTGCAAGCACGTCGCGCTGTGCCTGGACGAACTTGTTGGCACTGGCACGGGGTACGCTTTCGAGCTGATCGTTCAGGGTCTCGAATGCTACCCGCGACGCCAGGTCATTGCCGTTGGCATCAAGCAGGCAGCGCAGGGCGGCTGGCGGCAGGTACCGGCCCAGTTGCAAGCTGCGCGGCGCGACCACCTCGCTGACGAACAGCAACTCGAGCAGCACGGTCCCAGGCTTGAGCGCCTTGTTCTTGATCAGCGCCACAGCGGTATTGCCCATCGAGCCGGACAGCACCAGGTCCATGCCGCCTTGCACCATCGGGTGCTCCCAGGTCAGGAACTGCATGTCTTCACGCGACAGCGCCTGGCCGCGGTCATAGGTAATGGTCACACCTTCGTCATCGCCCAAAGGGAAGCTGGCATCGAGCATCTTCTCGCTGGGCTTTAGGATCAGCGCGTTTTCCGAATGGTCTTCACTGTCGATACCGAACGCATCGAACAGGGTTTCCATGTAGATCGGCAGGGCGAACTGATCGTCCTGCTCGAGGATGGCCTCCACCAGCGCTTCACCCTCTCCGGCGCCGCCGGAATTGAGTTCGAGCAAGCGGTCACGGCCGGTATGCAGCTCGGCTTCGAGCCGCTCACGTTCGCTTCGCGCTTCGTTGACCAGGCTGTCCCAGGCCTTGCTGTCATCACTGTCCAGCAGTGCCAGCAGGCGGGGGCCGAACTGATGCTGCAGGGCGTTACCGGTGGGGCAGGTGTTGAGGAAGGCGTTGAGCCCTTCGTGGTACCACTGGAACAGGTGCGCTTGCGGCGTGCCTTGCAGGTACGGCACGTGCAACTCGATGGTGTGCTTTTGGCCGATACGGTCCAGACGGCCGATACGTTGTTCGAGCAGGTCGGGGTGGGCAGGCAAGTCGAACATCACCAGGTGATGAGCGAACTGGAAGTTGCGCCCCTCGCTGCCGATTTCCGAGCAGATCAGCACCTGGGCGCCGAATTCTTCATCGGCGAAGTAGGCCGCCGCGCGGTCGCGCTCCAGGATGCTCATGCCCTCGTGGAAGACCGAAGCCGGAATCCCGGAACGCACGCGCAGGGCGTCTTCCAGGTCCATGGCGGTCTCGGCATGGGCGCAAATGACCAGCACCTTGGTGCGCTTGAGCATTTTCAAGGTGTCGATCAGCCAGTCGACCCGCGGGTCGAAGCGCCACCAGCGCTCTTCCTGCGCCTGGTCCGCCTGGGACTGGAACGCCACCTCAGGGTAAAGCTCGGCGTGTTCGCCCTCGGGCAAGCTGGCGTACTGCTCTGGGTTGGGCAGTGGGTGAGGGTGCAACTGCCGCTCAGGGAACCCCTGGATGGCGGCGCGGGTGTTGCGGAACAGCACGCGTCCGGTGCCATGGCGATCGAGCAGTTCGCGGATCAGTCGGGCGCTGGCCTGGCTGTCTCCGTCGTTGACCGCCGCGAGCAGTGCGTCGCCCTCGGCCCCGAGGAAACCCTGGATGGTGGCGTGGGCCTTTGGCGACAAGCGTCCCTCATCCAGCAGCTCTTGCACCGCCTCGGCCACCGGGCGGTAATGCTCGCTTTCGGCGCGGAAGGCCGCCAGGTCATGGAAACGGTTGGGGTCGAGCAGGCGCAGACGCGCGAAATGGCTGTCCTGGCCCAATTGTTCAGGGGTTGCAGTGAGCAGCAGCACGCCGGGAATGACCTGAGCCAGCTGTTCGACCAGTGCATATTCGGCGCTGGCGTGTTCCTCGTGCCAGACCAAGTGGTGCGCCTCATCGACCACCATCAGGTCCCAGCCCGCCGCGAACAGCGCATCCTGGGCCTTCTCGTCGTCGACCAGCCACTCCAGCGCGACCAGCGCGAGCTGGGCGTCCTCGAAGGGGTTGCTGGCATCACTTTCAATGAACCGTTCGGCATCGAACAGGGCGACCTGCAGGTTAAAGCGCCGGCGCATCTCCACCAGCCATTGATGCTGGAGGTTCTCGGGCACCAGGATCAGCACCCGGCTGGCGCGGCCGGTCAGCAGTTGGCGATGAATCACCAGGCCTGCCTCGATGGTCTTGCCCAGGCCCACCTCGTCGGCGAGCAGTACGCGAGGTGCGCTGCGGTCGGCCACTTCGCGGGCGATGTGCAACTGGTGGGCGATGGGCTGGGCACGGCAGCCGCCCAGGCCCCACAGCGTGGACTGCATCTGCTTGCTGGTATGCTGCAGGGTGTTGTAGCGCAGGCTGAACCAGGACAGCGGGTCGATCTGGCCGGCGAACAGGCGGTCGCTGGCCAGGCGGAACTGGATGAAGTTCGACAGCTGGGTCTCCGGCATCGTGCGGGGCTGATTCTGCCCGTCGAGCCCGTGATAGACCATCAGGCCGTCGATGTCCTCGACTTCCCGCACGGTCAACTTCCAACCTTCGAAGTGAGTGATCTGGTCACCTGGCGAGAAGCGCACGCGTGTCAGCGGCGCATTGCGCAGGGAATATTGGCGGGTATCGCCAGTGGCCGGGTAGAGGACGGTCAGGAGGCGGCCATCCTGCGCCAGGATGGTACCCAGGCCGAGCTCTGCCTCGCTGTCGCTGATCCAGCGTTGCCCCGGTTGATACTGCTGCGCCATACTGCCTGCACTCCCGCGATGAAAAAGCCGATTATGTTAACGGATCGGCCGGGCAGACCAAAGTGCCGAGTGCACCTGAGGGTGCCGAACGGTCTCGGCCGGTGCATCAGTCTAGCCGTTTCGTCGCTTCCTGCCGTGCCGACGAGGGTTCTGCATCCCATGCCTGCCAAGCCTCTTTGCGTTGTCTTGAGCCTCACTGTTGGCGGTCTGCTCCTGGCAGGATGCAAGCCGAAGACCTTCGAAATGTTGCCGCCTATCCCCATGGAGCAGCTGGAGGTGCTGGGCGTACAGGCACCGCTCAAGAGTGTGCACTACCGCGACAGGGACGGCGAAGGGCTGTTGGTCTTGAGCCGTGTCGATGGCCAGGCCAGCGACCCTGAAAGTGAGCAGGAAGTGGACAAGGTTGTGCTCAAGGCCACCTTGTACGGCCGAAGCAAAGCGCAGGAAGCCTTCCAGGCGCGCTGGCAGATCGATCAGCAAACCACGTGTCCGGGTTTGGACCTGGATGTGGATTTCTACACCGATGTCAGCGGCGTGGCCGACCTCGACCAGAACGGTGCGGCCGAGGTGACGGTGGCCAGTCATGCGTTCTGCGGAGGAGGTGTCGAGCCCCATGACATCGCCATCGAGATGCGGGACGGGCAAACGGTCTACAGCATCACGGGCCAGTCGCTGATCACCCCGGCAGGCGAAGACCCGATCGGCGGCGAGCGCCAGGACAGTGCCTCGCTCAAGGCCGCCCCGGCCTGGGTTCGGGCCCATATGGATGCAGTGTGGCAGCAGGTCTACCAGCGTCCCTGGAGCGAAACCGCCTTGCAGGACCAGGATGAGGCGGCGGACGAACCGGGCTAAATGTTGTCCATGACTTCAAGGCAGCAGCAGGGCTGCCGATACAGGGGTACAGGAGAACCGCCATGCTGCCACCGATCATTCCGCTCAGCGCTGCCCCGGTCACCTCGCAGCAGGACCCGGTCAAACCGACCCCGGATATAAAGCCGGTAGTGCCGGCGCAGCCTGCGTCCGGTGAAAGTGCAATCGACCTCAAGCGCCAGCGTGACCCGCAGGACCAACAGTTGCTGCTGCGCGAGGAGCAGCGCCGACAGCAGCAACGCGAGGGTAAAGGCAAAGGTCACGATGAGCGATTCGACGCGTTGCCGGGCCATGAGGTCAACGCCGACAATACCGTGCCAGTGGTGCCCTTGATGGGCGAGCCCGTGCGCCAGGGGCTGCTGGTGGACATCGAAGTATGAAACGGGACTGGCAAGCGTCTGGTTCTGGCCCCATCATGCAGTATCCGTAGCGTGTAGAGCCCAGTATGAGCCAAGACAATCTCATTGATTTCGATGCCGAACGTGCACGCCGCGTGCATGACATCAAGGAAAAGCGCCTGAACGAGATGCGCGATGCCTTCGAGCAGGCACTGCCCTTGAATGCTGCCAAGAAGAAGTCCAAGCGCAAGCCCAAGAAACGCTGATGCTTGACGCAGGTCAACCCTGCACCTACCCCACGCGCCCGTCCCCGGGCGTCATTGACCCTGGTCAATTTCATCCCGCCCGACATTGGTTACTGTTCTCCCATCGGACAACGGCAAACAAATGGAGAGGTCGGCATGTTCTTCGACAACGTAGTTATCGCAGGGGTGGTAACGGTGGGGTTGATGGTGGCTTTCTTCGCCGGTCTAGGCATTTTCATCTGGAAGGACTCGATCAAGCGCAAGCGCCCTTGACCTTCTCGATTCACGAGCACGCAAGGCATTTAGGGCGACTTCGGTCGCCCATTTTTTTGCCTGGCATTTGTTCCGGCGACGTGGGCCGTTACGCGCGGGCGTGGTTGGCAGCGGCAAGCATTTGCGTTTGATGACTGCGCAGCGCGTTCCATTCATCGTGAGGTGGGGCATGACCATTACATCCCAGGATATCTGCAATGCAGCCGAGCAGCTCAAGGGCTTCGTCGGCTTTCACGGTAAACGTGGCCTCTATATCATGCGTTTCTCCGAGGATGCCTTCGGCATGGATATCGCCGACGACAGCATCATGCCGTGCAACGAGTTCGTATGGCGACCTGAGCAGGGGCATCGCATGGCCTTGTGTCGCGAGCGGCTGGGCCTGTTGCTGGAGCAACGCATGGATGAGCGGCTGAATGTGAGTGAGCCGCTGAGGGCTTACCTACGTCGGCAGGACCTGCCGGAGATTGTGGCCGAGCGGCGCTTGCACCCGGCAGGCGTCATCGCGCCAGGGATATGAAGGCGGGGGGCTCGGCAGAAGGCGTCACGCTGGTATCGGCTCGATGAGTGGCCATGACGCGATCCCGACCGTTGCGCTTGGCTACATACAAAGCGGTGTCCGCCTGGCGTAACCAGCCGTCCGGCGTCTCCAGCGAGGGGTCGAACGGGCACAGGCCAATGCTCAAGCTGATGCGCAGGTGCGGCGTCTGCGGGTCGCGGTAGGCCGCCACGCGCTCGCGCAGGCGCTCCATGGCCTGGCAGGCCTGGGCTTCGGTGGTACTCGGCAGTATCACGCAAAACTCGTCACCCCCGTAGCGACCGGCCTTGTCGCCCTCGCGCAGGGCGCCGAGCAACTCGATGCTCACCTGGCGCAGCACCTGATCGCCCACTACATGGCCAAAGGTGTCGTTGATGGTCTTGAAATGATCGATGTCGATCAGGGCAACTACCGCTTCACCGCGCTGTTTCCTGCACCCGTGAAAACGCCTCGCCAGAAGGTCTTTCCAGGCGCCGTGGTTGAGCAGCCCGGTCAGGCTATCGGTCAGGCTGAGGGTGTTGAGTCGGCGTTTGTGCTCGGCCAGCTTGATCGCCAGTCGATAGCAGACCCACCCTAGCGCCGCCGGGTACAACGTCAGCATCGGCAGGCAGGCATAGACCTGAAAGGCGGTGGCGTCGGGTTGAAATCCCGCCCCCAGCAAGACGCAGGCCGTAAGCATGCCTGCCACTTGCGCCATGCCTGCGCGAATAGCCAAGGCCTTGCCGCCGGCTGCGACGTTGTTCATGGTGATCATCGATAGAACGGTAACCGTCGGCAGCGGATTGAACTGCATGGCACCGGCCCAGAACCCACCCATCAGCGAGTCAAGATAAAAGTTACGTTGTTCGGCCTGGTAGGGCGCTTTGGACCGGGCCGCCCACAGATAGGCCAAATGTGGCCAAAGCAAACCATTGAACAGCATCAATGCCCAAACCCAGGCGGGGGGAGACAGGGGTTCCACTGCGGCCATTACCGCGAAAAGCCCCACACCCTTGCCCAGTACCCGTGGCAGATAAATCCGTTTGGCAAACGAAAGGCCCTTGCCGGTGCGTGTGTCCATGGGTGTGATCTCTGTCGGAGCGCTTATCGCTTAACGTGCGCGAGTATTCTGGGCCATGGGCGGTGCACGAGACATGGCCTTGCAAGCCAAATCACGGGTGATGCGAGCAGTGGAGGCAAGTATGCCTGACTGGGATCTGAAAGAAGATGGCAAAGCTGGGCGGCGTTATTGGCACGCCTTGGCCCAGCTTCCTTGTAGAAGAAGAGGGGATGTTACCCGTACGCCGTGAGGCTACGTTTCACTTTTGCTGACCGTCTTGAGGCGTTTGCGAGCGATTTTCATCTTTGAGTAACTGTGACGGCGACTTGCCGCTGTCGCTGCGCACCTGGGCATGGCTGATCAGACCAAAGATGAAACTGCCGCCGATGATGTTGCCGGCCAGCGTAGGCAAGGCAAAGTGCAGCAGGAAGTTACTCCAGGTCTCTTCACCTGCCCAGACCAGATACGAGACTTCTACCGACCCCACCACGATATGAGTGAAGTCGCCCAATGCCATGAGGTAGGTGATGACCAGGATGATCCAGATCTTGGCGTGCTCCATGGAGGGGATCATCCAGACCATGGTGGCGATCATCCAGCCGGACACGATGCCTTTGGCAAACATCTGGCTGACGTCGTTTTCCATCACCTTGCGCCCCACTTCCAGGAACGCGATGTCCGTCTTGGTATCGAAGATGGGCAGTTCGAGCATTACCCAGGCCACCAGCAAGGTACCGGCCAGGTTGCCGGCCAGGACCACGCCCCAGAGACGCAACAGGCGACCGAAGTTGCCTAGCGTTGGCGTCGTCATCACCGGCAGGACGGCGGTCAGAGTGTTCTCGGTGAACAACTGCTGCCGTGCGATGATGACGGCTAGGAAGCCGGCGCTGTAGCCGATACTGGCGATGACTTGCGCGCTCTCGCCGTCCGGCAGACGCGAGTACAGAAGACCCATGGCCATCAGTGACAGCCCCATGGACAAACCTGCGGCAAGGGCTGACCACCAGAGCGCAGCCAATGTTCGTTCCAGTTCCTGATCGCCCTGCAACCGGATGGTCTCGTGCAGCACTGCCGCACGTGGCGGTTGGTTGGAGCTGACCTCCTGTTGTTCGTCTGCAGACAGGCCCGGGGTTTTCTCGCTTTGCGCCTCGCTCATTACCGCTACGCTCCGTGGTGGGTTTATCTACAGATTCACCGCGGCCTCATTAAGTTGCGCGGAGTGGGGCGGTACACGCGCAAAAGTTTTTAAATCAAAGGGTTGACTCCAGATTCAAAGCGCGTATTATTCGCCACCTCGCAGCGAGTAACGCAGCGGGGAAGTCGGTCAGCGGTTGAAGTTTCAAGTCTTCGAGTAAGGCGCTTCAAAAAACTTCAACATAAACGCTTGACAGGCAGTGAGGAAAGCGTAGAATGCGCGCCTCGGTTGAGACGAAACACTCTCAGCCAAACGCTCTTTAACAAATCGAATCAAGCAATTCGTGTGGGTGCTTGTGAGTACGGACTGATAGTCAGAAAGATTATCAGCATCACAAGTGGCCATGCGAGAAATCACATAGTCATTTGAGATTGCTGAGCCAAGTTTAGGGTTTCTTAAAAACCCAAGCAGTATTGAACTGAAGAGTTTGATCATGGCTCAGATTGAACGCTGGCGGCAGGCCTAACACATGCAAGTCGAGCGGATGACGGGAGCTTGCTCCTGGATTCAGCGGCGGACGGGTGAGTAATGCCTAGGAATCTGCCTGGTAGTGGGGGACAACGTTTCGAAAGGAACGCTAATACCGCATACGTCCTACGGGAGAAAGCAGGGGACC